>DAJPGB010000001.1:990354-1320473 GCA_025992855.1 Coriobacteriaceae bacterium | reverse complement strand
CCCAGCAGCGTACGACCCACCTCGGCGCCCCAAGCGTGCGCAAGGCCCTCGGCACTGATTGCGCCATTCAGCTCAATCTGACGCTCAACGGCAGCGCGGGCGCCCTCAATGTCACCGTCCTCGATAAAGTCGATGATGGAATCAATGGACATGGGCGTATCGGCGTTATCTGCCGCACGCTCGGCCACCACGCGCTCGGCGCAGGCGGCGCACTCCCCCGCCGACTTGCCGCATACCGGAATACCATCGAGTGTATGGCACGTGACATTAGTGTGGTGATCGGTAATCTCGACGACCGCGGTATGGCCCCCGGCCGTCGCAGTCACCTTGATGTAGAGGTTGGGCACACCCTCGACAAGCGACACATCGCAGTAGCCAGCGTCGGCAAGGAGCTCGGCCACGCGAGCGCGGTCTTCATCGTTAACGCTCTCGAGCACCTCGAGCGCGCTCTTAGCGTCGCCGCCCACGGCACCCAGCACGGCCGCGGCTTCAATACCGTGCATACCGCCCGAGTTGGGCACGGTCACGCTCTTAACGTTCTTGATAATGTTGCCCGAGCAGGCAACATCCATATGATCGGGTTCGCAACCGAGCGTCTGGCTCGCCAGCGCCGCTGCATAGGCAACGGCAATGGGCTCGGTGCAGCCGAGTGCACAGACAAGCTCGCGGTTCAAAACATCGCAAAACGCGGCATCACGGATGGAATCGGTAGGCATAGGTATCTCCTGCTTGCATAACGGGCTGGACTCTCAAAAAAGTTGGCTCCTTTATTTGATAACAATGCATCAAAAACCGCAACCACGGTTCCGGCGGACGGCGTTCAAGCGCAATCTGACGGCATTCATTCATGAAAAGCTAGTCTTGTTGCCTGCTAAAGCGTTTGACCAAAAAACGCCCGAGCGTTTACGCAAAAGTCGCGCTATCATGCAGTCGAACGCGGTAAACACCTTTAGCATTTGCGCCGCACAGACCAGAGAGGAACCATCCATGAAGATCGGTATCGGTAACGACCACGCCGCCGTCGAGCTCAAGAACATCATTTCCGAGCACCTGAAGGAGCGCGGCTGCGAGGTCGTGAACTTTGGCACCGACACCTCCGAGAGCTTCGACTACCCCATCGCCGGTTACAAAGTGGGCAAGGCCGTTGCCAACGGCGACGTTGACCTGGGTATCCTGATCTGCGGCACCGGCGTCGGGATCAGCCTGGCTGCCAACAAGGTCGAGGGCGTACGCGCCGTCGTGTGCTCCGAGCCCTTCAGCGCCAAGCTCTCGCGCATGCACAACAACACCAACGTGCTCGCCTTTGGCGCCCGCGTCGTTGGCTCCGAGCTCGCCAAGATGATCGTCGACGAGTGGCTCGACGCCGAGTTTGAGGGCGGCCGTCACGAGCGTCGCGTTAACCTCCTCAACGAGATCGACCACACGCGCGGCCTTAAGATCGTCGACGAGGCCTAAAGACTTACAAAGCCATACGCTAGCGCCAGCCCCCGCCCGGAAGAAACATCCGGACGGGGGCTCTTTAGTAGTTTTCTATGCGTTTACCAAAAATCTACCGGAATAAAAGGGCGCCGCGGTTGGAATTCCGCGGCGCCCAAGCCACACGCTAACAGCTTTAAGGAGTCAAAGCTGGTTTAGCCAAAGAAGCGCTTGATCTCGATCTCGGCGTTCTCCAGGCAGTCGGAGCCGTGGATCACGTTGGCGTTGACATCGACAGCGAAGTCGCCGCGAATGGTGCCGGGCGCAGCATCAAGCGGGTTGGTAGCGCCCATAAGGGTGCGCATCTTGGAAACAGCGGAGAGACCGGAAACGACCATCTTGACGACCGGACCGCTCGTCATAAAGTCGCAGAGACCGCCAAAGAAGGGCTTGTCGGCCAGATGGGCGTAGTGCTCCTCGACGGTAGCGCGCTCGAGCGTGGTCATCTCCATGCGCTCGATGACAAGGCCGCTACGCTCAATACGAGCAACGATCTCGCCGATCTTGCGATCGCGCACCGCGTCGGGCTTAATCATGATGAAGGTCTTCTCGATAGCCATAAGGTAGCCTTTCAAGTAGGTTCGCGCGTGCCCAAGTCCCATTCCGGCACCCGCCTGGACTGCATCGTAACAGAGTTTTAGCTGCAGTTAAACAAAAAGCTGTTTATTGAAACGTTGCAATTTATTAAAGCGTTCCATATGTGTCACTTCTGTTTCGAAGCTCGATTAGAGTACCATCCGACTGCCCATCAACCGCATCGAGCAGAGCAGACGGTCGGTTGCCGCCCGCGAACGTACCCCCTTCACAACCTACCCAAAGGTCCTACAGAACTTCTCGACAAGCCTCTCCCCCATAGCAACAAAATACGGACGCCCACATCAGCAGACGCCCGTAAAGCAAAAAACGATTCCTCAATAAATGGCAAAAACGGCTTCGGCCAAACCCTTACTTTATCCCGTGGCCCATCTCGACGACCTTGGTCAGCGATCCAAACACGCCTTCGTCGGCAACGAGTTGTGCCTCGGCACGCTGCAGCTGCACGGCAACGGCGGCAGGGGCGGTACCGCCCTCGGTCGTGCGCGCGGCGACAATCGACGGGATGTCGAGCGCCTCGGTAATGTCGTGCTCAAAGAGCGGGCTTGCCTCCTGGAACACCTCAAACGGCAGGTCCTCAAGATTGCAGCCACGCTTCTCACACATCAGGACCAAATGGCCCACCACGGCGTGTGCCTCGCGGAACGGCAGGCCACGCTTGGCCAGGTAATCGGCAACATCGGTAGCGGCAAGGTGCCCCACGCCGCACTCGCGCGCCATGGCATCCTCGTTGACAGTCCAGGTCGAAATCATACCGGCCATAACCGACAGACACTGCATGAGCGTATGGGCGGTATCGAGCGCGCCCTCCTTGTCCTCCTGCAAGTCCTTGTTATAAGCAAGCGGCAGGCCCTTCATGGTCACGAGCAGCTGCACCAGGTTGCCATACACACGGCCGCTCTTGCCGCGGATAAGCTCGGCAAAGTCGGGGTTCTTCTTCTGCGGCATGATGGACGAACCGGTGGAGTAAGAGTCGGAAAGCGTGATAAAGCCAAATTCGGAGCTCGACCACAGCACGATCTCCTCGGAAAGACGCGACAGGTGCATCGCCATGACGGAGCCGGCGTAATGCAGGTCGAGGAGGAAATCACGGTCGGAAACCGCATCGAGCGAGTTGGGAATCACGCCCGCAAAGCCAAGTTCGGCAGCCGTCATCTGACGATCGAGCGGATAGCTCGTGCCGGCAAGCGCGGCAGCGCCCAGCGGACAGTTGTCGGCGGCATCAAAGGCTGCCTTCAGGCGTGTAAAGTCGCGCGCGAACATCCAGGAATACGCCAGCAGATGATGCGACAGCAGCACGGGCTGAGCGTGCTGCATGTGCGTGTAGCCCGGCAGAATCACCTTGTCGTACTTCTTAGCCGCATCCACCAGCACATGGCGCAGCTCAAGATTGGCCCCCATGAGCTCCTTGGCCAGCGCCTTGACGCCCAGACGTGTGTCGGTCGCCACCTGGTCGTTGCGCGAACGTCCGGTATGCAAGCGCTTACCGGCCTCGCCGATGCGACGCGTCAGCTCGCTCTCGATGGACATATGAATGTCTTCGTCGTTGATGTCGAAGGTGAAGTTGCCGGCATCGATATCCTGTTCGATTTCGGTCAGGCCCTTGGCAATCGCCTGCTCGTCCTCGGCACTGATGATGCCCTGGGCCGCCAGCATTTTGGCATGCGCCTTAGAGCCGGCGATATCCTGCTTATAGAGATGTTTGTCGACCGGCAGCGACGCGCCAAACTCCTGCGTGACCTCGGCCACGCCTGCCTCAAAACGACCGCCCCAAAGAGCCATGGAACCGTCCCCTTTCATCAAATCCCAAAACAAGCGCCCAAAGCAATGCGCCATATCGCTAAAGCGATTTTTCAACCGCTAGTTTTACACATTCCCCACCGTGTGCGGAACCATGTAGCTAATTTGCAAAGAAGTGACGCGCCATGCACTTGGCGCCCAACGTCTCCCTCCGGATGTTGCCCTGCGAACCATCGATCCAGGCCTTCAGGCTCATAGGGACGTCCTCGACCCTTGCGGCATCGAACTCGGGCGCGAGGGCAAGTAAAGCATGCGCGATAGCATTGAACATAATGGATACTCCTCATATATATAGGCGCAGAGCCGCCAAATTGATAGAAGGAGCCCCGCCGGACAACCCCGGCGGGGCTCGGACTCAGCCACAGTCGCGGCATCATATATGCGGGCGGAACGTAGGGGCCACCGATGTTAAGAAGTGTCAGCAAGCATAACGAAAGGTAGGGACCCCGTGCGCCCGTTATGTATCACGCGGATGGGCCGCGCGGATACCAAGGGAAGGAGGCGCTAGGCCTGGGCGGCAGCAGAGCTGGGGCCCTGGACCTTTGCCCACGTCTTGAGCGACAGCGTATCGATCTCGATAAAGCCGGCGCTGGCCTTCTCGTCAAACGTGGTGTCGCGGTCGTAGGTAGCCAGGCCGTAGTCGTAGAGGCTGAAGGGACTCTTGCGGCCGACGACATGGCAGTTGCCCTTAAAGAACTTCAGACGGACAGTGCCGGTCACGAACTTCTGGGTATCGGCCATAAAGGCGTCGAGCGCGTTCTTGAGCGGGCTGTACCACTGGCCGTTGTACACGGCGGTGGCCCAATCCTGCTCGAGCTTGATCTTGGTCTTGAGCAGGTCGCCCTCGACGCAGATGTCCTCGAGCGCCTTGTGGGCGGTGATGAGCGTCAGGGCGCCGGGAACCTCATAGCACTCGCGGCTCTTGAGGCCCACCAGACGATCCTCGACCAGGTCAAGACGGCCAAAGCCGTTGTCGCCCGAAATCTTGTTGAGGGCGATGACGATCTCGGAGAGCTTCATCTTCTTGCCGTCGACGGCGACAGGCTTGCCGGCCTCAAACTCGATCTCGGTATAGGTCGGGGTGTCAGGCGTGTCCTCGGGGTTCTTGGTCATAACCCAAGCGTCATCGAGCGGCTCATTCCAAGGGTCCTCCAGGTGACCGCACTCGATGGCGCGACCCCACAGGTTGTCGTCGATGGAGTAGGGGTTGTCGTTGGCACCCTCGGGAACCGGCACGTTGTGGGCGTGGGCATAGGCGACCTCGTCGGGACGGCACTTCAGGTCCCACTCGCGAACCGGGGCGATAACCTTGAGCTCGGGGTCGAGGGCCTTGACGGCGGCCTCAAAACGGACCTGGTCGTTACCCTTGCCGGTGCAGCCGTGGGCGACGTAGGTCGCGCCAAACTCGTGGGCGACCTCAACAAGCTTCTTGGCAAGCAGCGGGCGAGACAGGGCGGAGAGCAGCGGGTACTTGTTCTCGTACATGGAGTTTGCTGCGATGGCTTTGGTCAGGAACTCATCGGAGAACTCGTCGCGCAGGTCGAGCACCTGGCAATCGAGAACGCCCAGGTCGAGCGCCTTCTGCTTCTTGGCATCCAGTCCGGTCTCTTCCTGGCCCACGTTGCCGCAGACACAAACGACATCGAGATTCTTCTCGTCCTGGAGCCACTTGACACATACGGATGTATCAAGACCACCGGAATATGCGAGAACGACTTTTTCCTTGCTCATGGCTGTTTCCTTTCGCCCTTGGTAGCTAGTTAGAACATCGGTCAGTTGCAAGTCACCTTGAGGTCAAAAACCGTGCAATATCAGGTTATTCAGCAGAATGCATCACAGGCATGCCCTAGAAACATGCGGCTATGTCGTGCTAAGACCCAACGACCTCAAAATGACTCTGTTGAGGCAATTCGCCCCATGCGGACAGAGACGATTGTTATCGTCGTCGGGAAATTGCGCGCTGGCGTCGGATGGCATTATCTGCAGTGGTGATGATCTTTACGAACTGCATCTGCCTCTCCTTTCACGTATCGCCGGGCGCAATTCAAATATCGTAAACGGTACCTTTTACTCGGTAAGCGGTTGTTTTCCGTCTCCGTTTTCGATGGTCGCTATATTACGCTAAAGTGCCCGCAGCACAAGCGACAAATTCAAATTTCTGAAAAGTTTTTTCATTACTTTGTGAAGCGTGGTGCAAATACGCACCATTCCTGCGAAAATACGCTCGACTACTAGTTGATGGTTATAACGTCTGAAACAATCTCGAAACGAAAGGCGCATTTTTATGCAAACTTACGAATCGGACGCCAATATCGGAAACATTAAGATTCTCGCCGTCGATATGGACAAGACGCTGCTGACCGACGAGCGCGTGCTGCCCCAGGGTCTTGATGAGCGCCTGGACAAGCTCGCCGACGCCGGCATCGTATTCTGCCCCGCCAGCGGACGTCCCGCCCCCAAGCTCGAGGAGATGTTCGAGGGCATCAAGAACCGCCTCGCCTTTTGTCCCGACAACGGAGCTTGCGTGATCTATCGCGGCAGCTATATCTATAAGAGCAATATTGACGTGGAGCTGTATCAGCAGGTCTTGAACCGTGCCTCGGAGGATCCTCGCGCTGTCCCCGTCCTGTGCTGCTTCGACGAGTTCTACGTGCTTGCCCGCGACCATCAATACCACGACGAGATCAGCGTCTACTACAACACAATCAACTACGTCGACAGCTTTGAGGGCATCGATTTCGAGTCCAACAAGATTTCGGTCTTCTTCCCAGGCTACGACGCCGAGCCCGCTTTCCGCGAGACCTATAGCCCCGAGTTCTCGGACAAGCTCTACGTCACCAACGCTGGGCGCGAGTGGATCGACTTTATGAACCTGGGCGTCGACAAGGGCGCCGGCGTCGCTCACCTGTGCGAGCACCTGGGCATCGATATTGCCGATGCTGCCGCCGTGGGCGACACCTACAACGACATCCCCATGCTCGAGCGCGTCGGTCACAGCTTTATCGTGGACAATGCCGAGGAGCACATGAACGCGCATGCCAAGTGGCGCATTCCGAGCAACAACGACGGGGGCGTACTGACGCTCATCGACGCCATCTTGGCGGCTCGTTAACACAGCTTGTCGGACCTGGCCGGGCGACGCGGGTGAGTTTTTCGTTCGGTCAGGTCCTGGGCTCGCTCGAAGAGCACATTAAGTGCTCTTCGGCTCGTGCGGAATCTACGAAAAACTCACCCGCGTCGCCCGGCCAGGTCCTAGGTTGCCTTGCTTACCGCCTCGATGGCGTCTTGAGTGCCTAGATACTTGGCTGATAGTTTTGGATGAGGGGAGCTCCTTGTTGGCAAGGGGCTCCCCTCTGTTTTTGGTTACTTTGGGATTGTGGGCTCTAACTTATTTGGCATCGGCCCAGGTTACGCCGGTGCTGGCTTCGGCGATGAGGGGAACACGCAGCTCCACGACGTGCTCCATGACGTCGCGGACCATCACGGTCAGGCGTTCAACCTCGTCGACGGGACATTCAAAGTCCAGTTCGTCGTGCACTTGCAAGATCATGTGGGCGGCAAAGCCCTCTTCTTCCAGGCGACGGCTTACGCGGGCCATGGCGATCTTGATGATGTCGGCGGCGGTTCCCTGCATGGGGTGGTTCATGGCCGTGCGCTCACCAAAGCCGCGGAGCTGCGGGTTTTTGGCTTTGAGCTCGGGAATATGGCGTCTGCGGCCATACATGGTCTCGGCGTAGCCCGTCTGCTTGGCACGTGCTACCACGTTGTCGAGGAACGTGCGCACGCCCGGGTAGGCCTCGTAGTAGCGGTCGATCATGTCGCGTGCCTCGGCCATCGAGATATGCAGCGACTGCGACAGGCCGTAGGCCTGCTGGCCATACACGATGCCAAAGTTCACGGCCTTGGCGCGACTGCGCAGGTCGGGCGTTACCTCGGACACCGGCACACCGAACACGCGCGCCGCCGTCTCGGCATGGAAGTCCTCGCCCTCGTTAAAGGCGCGCACCAAGTGCTCGTCACCTGAGAGATGCGCCAGCAGACGCAGCTCGATCTGCGAGTAGTCCACCGCCAAAAAGACGCTTCCCTCGCCTGCCGAAAACGCCGTCTTGACGGTACGACCCAGCTCCGAGCGCGTCGGGATGTTCTGCAGGTTCGGGTCGCTCGAGGACAGACGCCCCGTTGCCGTGATGGTCTGGTTGTACGTAGTGTGTACGCGACCGTCACCACGGCGTAGCGGGCCCAGCGTGTCCAGATAGGTGGACTTGATCTTAGACTTCTCACGCCAGTCCAAGATCAGACGCACGATTTCGTGGTCACGCGCAAGGTCGCTCAGCACCTTGGCGTTGGTCGAATAATAGCCGCGCTTAGTCTTCTTGAGGCCCTTGGTCGGAAGCCCCATCACATCAAAGAGCACGTGCGACAGCTGCATGGGACTGCCAATATTAAAGGTCTCATCACCCGCCAGGTCGCGAATACTGCGCTCAACCTCGGTAATCTGGGTCGCCAGACCCTCGGACAGACTGTGCAGACGGTCGGGGTCCACGAGCATGCCCGCGCGCTCCATCTTGGCAAGTACCGGAACGAGCGGCATCTCGATGCCATCGAACACGTTGGCGGCATTCTCACGGGCCATGCACTCGCGCAACGGTGCCACGAGCGCCAGCGTCAGAGCCGCAGTACGGGCGGCAGGCGCCGGAGCGTCCTCACCGGCACCCTCTGCGCCGCGCGCCGCAGGCAGCGCCATCTGCAGATACGTATCGGCAAGATATGCCTCATCGAACTCGGAGCGATCGGAATCCAGCAGATAGGCAGCGACCACGGTATCGAAGATACGCGTGGAATCGGTAGCGAGCGGATCCATGAGCTCGGGCTCAGAAGAATCGACGGGCGAAAGCTCGTGCAACAGCGCCTTCATATCCGGGCTCGCCACGCGACCCTCCATAAACAGACGCGCGAGCACGCCGGCAATCACGCCGTGAACGAAGTTGAAGCCCTCAACCTCAGCCGCCGCACAGCTGTCGCCCTCCTCGAGCGCGAACAGGCCCTTGGACGTCGCCAACCACAGCGTGCGCGTCAGTCCAAAGAGCGCGCCCTCTTCCTTGTCGTCGTCCACCACGGCGGCGACCCACTCGCCGGCATCAATCGCGCGGGAGACCTCAGCCGCAACGGCACCAAGCGCGTCGGCATCGCCGGCGGCTGCGCGAACCATAGCAGGTATCTCAACCACACTGGAGGCAGCAGCAGCCCCGCCCTCGCCGCCGACCAGCGCCAAGAAACGGTTCTGCATGGCGGTGATACCAAGTGTGCCCAGCGCCGCGGACACTTCGTCGGCAGAAAACGCCGGGAAGGACGTTTCGTCAAAGTCGAGCTCGACGGGCGCATCGGTGCGAATGGTTGCGACCTTGCGGCTCAGCAGCGCATCGTCGATGTGCGCACGCAGGTTCTCGCCCATCTTGCCCTTGACCTCGTCGGCATGCGCGATGACCTCGTCCAAGCTGCCGTACTGTGCGATGAGCGCGCTCGCCTTTTTGGGGCCGATGCCCGGTACGCCGGGAATGTTGTCCGACGTATCGCCCTTTAGACCGTAAAAATCGGGCACGAGCGCCGGCGTAATGCCGTGATACAGGTCGTCCACGCTCTCGGGCGTCATGATCGCCACGTCGGACAGGCCCTTGCGGGTCGAGACCACGTTGACGTGCTCGGTCACGAGTTGATACATGTCGCGGTCGCCGGTCACCAGCAGCATGTCGCAGCCGGCCTCTTCACCCAGGCGCGCCATGGTTCCCAGGATATCGTCGCCTTCCCAGCCCTCGGACTGCAGAATCGGCACGTTGAGCGCGGTGAGCAGCTCCTTGATCATCGGAAACTGCGCATGCAGATCGGGGTCCATGGGCGGGCGTTGCGCCTTATACTGCGGCAGCATCTCCATGCGCACGCGCGGTTTGCCCTTGTCAAACGCCACGACCACACCGTCGGGGTTAAAGGCATCGATCATCTTGAGAAACATGTTCAGAAAGCCGAAGATCGCGTTGGTGGGGCGGCCGTCCGGCGCATTCATGGTGGGCGGCACGGCGTGGAAGGCGCGGTGCATGAGCGAGTTGCCGTCGATAACGGCAAAGGTGCGGCGCTTGTCAGACATATTGAATACCTCGCTTTGGGCTGGGCACGGTTTGCTCACACCAGTTTACACGCTCCCCGCCCCGCGGCCACCGCACATCAGGCTTCCCTGCCGCCGCGGGCCCGCGCGTGATACGATGGCTCACGGTACATCAACCAGCACGATCGATCCGAAAGGAGCCTGCGTCATGGAGCGTCCCTGCGCATGGAAAAAGTACACGCCACAGCAAGTCGAGGAGCTCGAGGAGCTTTGCCGCGGCTATAAGCAGTTTTTGAGCGAGAACAAGACCGAGCGCCTGTGCGTCAAGACCGGCATCAAGATGGCCGAGGAGGCGGGATACGTCGACCTGGAGACCGTGATCGCCGAGGGCCGCGAGCTCAAGGCAGGCGACAAGGTGTACGCCGCCAACCACGGCAAGGACCTTATGCTCGTCAACCTGGGCACCGCCCCGCTCGAGCAGGGCTTTAACATCCTGGGCGCCCACGTGGACTCGCCGCGCCTGGACCTTAAGCAGAATCCCGCCTTCGAGGCCGGCGACATGGCCTACCTCGACACGCACTACTACGGCGGCGTCAAGAGCTACCACTGGGTAGCCTCCCCGCTCGCACTCGTGGGCGTCATCTGCAAAAAGGACGGTACCACCGTCGACATCAATATCGGCGACAAGGCGGACGACCCGGTCTTTACCATCTCCGACCTGCTGATCCACCTCTCGAGCGAGCAGATGTCCAAGCCTGCCAAGGACGCCGTCGATGCCGAGATCCTCGACGTGATCGTGGGCGGTCGTCCCGTCAAGTTCGATGGGGACGACAAGGACGCCCCCAAGGAGCCCGTCAAGCAGATGTTCCTGGACATCCTCAAGGAGCAGTACGACGTCGAGGAGGAGGACTTCCTCTCCGCCGAGATCGAGGTCGTGCCCGCCGGCCCCGCCCGCGACATGGGCCTCGACCGCTCCATGATTTTGGGCTATGGCCACGACGATCGCGTCTGCGCCTACCCCTCCATGCTCGCCCAGATCGACGTCGCCAACGTGGAGCGCACGAGCATCACGCTCATCGTCGACAAGGAGGAGATCGGCTCCGTGGGTGCCACCGGTATGACGAGCCGCTTCTTCGAGAACACCGTCGCCGAGATCATGACGCTCGCCGGCGAGGATAGCCCGCTGGCCCTGCGCCGCGCACTCGCCCGCAGCCGCATGCTCTCCTCCGACGTGTCCGCCGGCTTCGACCCGGGCTATGCCGGCAAGTTCGAGACCAAGAACGCGGCCTTTATGGGTCGCGGCCTGTGCTTTAACAAGTACACGGGCAGCCGCGGCAAGGGCGGCTCCAACGACGCCGATGCCGAGTACGTGGCCCTCGTCCGCGACATCATGGACGAGGCCGGCGTGGACTTCCAGACCTGTGAGCTCGGTCGCGTCAACGCGGGCGGCGGCGGCACCATTGCCTACATCATGGCCAAGTATGGCATGAACGTCATCGACTCCGGCGTTGCCGTCCTGTCCATGCACGCCCTGTGGGAGGTCGCCAACAAGGCCGATATCTACGAGGCCTATCGCGGGTACAAAGCCTTCCTCGAGCGCGCCTAACCAACCCTTGTAAGGCGCACCAAACCAGCCCTTTATAACTTGCGGTGGAATACGGACTAACCTGGCCTTCAACCGGCTCGCGCAGACCGTATTCCGCCGCGACTTTTTTGGCAGAGGAGAGTTCATGCTCCAGGTCATCGTTTCACCCGCCAAGCAAATGCGCGCGGCACAAGATGCTTTTGAAGTTCAGGGGATTCCGCCCTTTGCGCGCGAGACCGCTCAGCTGCACCATGCGCTCTTGGACATCGAACGAACCGAAGGCGACAGCGGCCTACAAGCTCTGTGGAACGTCAGCGACAAGCTGCTGGCCCCTTGTCTCGACATTTTGCATGAGTTCGAGCCCATCTTGGGGAACGGCGATCTCGACAATCCCGCACTCGCCCGTCACCTCTCCCCTGCCATCATGTCCTATCACGGCATTCAGTACCAGAGCATGGCACCCGAGGTAATGGATGCCGAACAGCTCGCCTGGCTGCAAAGCCACCTGTGGATCCTCTCCGGCCTCTACGGGTGCGTTCGTCCCTTTCATGCCGTCGAACCGTATCGGCTGGAGATGGGCGCGAAGCTCGCCGTCGACGATGCCCGAGACCTCTACGCGTTTTGGGGCGACAAGCTCGCACGGGCTACCGCCCCGGCAGGCTCAAACACCACGATCGTCAACCTCGCCAGCGTAGAGTATGCCAAAGCCGTTCTGCCCCACCTCGCGGACGACGCCACGGCCGTCACATGCCTCTTTGGCGAGGGTATCCGCAACGGCAAGCCCATCCAACGGTCGACCGCCAGCAAAAAGGCGCGCGGCTCCATGGTGCGGTGGATGGCAGAAAACAAGCTCGAGGATGCAAGCGAACTTACCGCATTCAACATCGGCTATCGGCACATCCCCGAGCTTTCAGACAAAAACACCCTGGTTTTCATGAACGCGCAGGCACAATAGGCCCGCCGTTTCCAAACACCCCATTACTCCGCCAAGCCATCGGCCTTTGCAATCTCGCTCGTCGAGCCATCTTGGTAGGTAATCTTAACGTGCTCTACGTCGGATACCGTAACGCCCGACGGAGGTTCCAGACGCCACTCCGTCAGAGCGATATCCATGGTCGTAGGCACATCGCCCTGATCTTTGAGCTTCACCGTGAGTGTTTTGAGTGCCTCATCAAACGTCACGCGTTCGATTTCTTCACCCGGAATAGACCCGCCGCTCAACTGCAGCTGCACAAACTCGTCGCGCGGATACCAGTAGTCGCCCGGTGCGGCCACCGTGTTACCGCCAGCGACCTTCACCGTCATGATCGGCAGGGCATCGTCGGCCTCGAACTCCCAGGCAGCGCCGCCGCGACCGCCAAACGTCCAAATACAAAAGGCAATCACCAGCACGGCAAGCACCGCAAAGCCAATCGCGACCAACCCATGGTGCGCACGGCCCTCCTCGGCCGATATGTCCCATTGTGTCTCTCGATATAGATGCTTGTCTTCCATGTACGCCTCCCCACAGGCACGCTCGTTGGCCCAATCGTACCCATTCAGGCTATACTTGAGCCCATGACATAACGGGGAGCTTGCGGGACAAGACGGCAGGCTGAGATTGGGCGCGCCCGCCCTGACCCGCAAACCTGATATGGGTAATGCCAACGAAGGGAGCCGTGCCAATGAGCACACAGACCGAGCCCAAGCTCGTCACGCAAATCGACTTCGCCCGTGCCGGGCAGATCACGCCGCAGATGAAGGAAGTCGCCGAGCGCGAGCATCGCGACCCCGAGTACATCCGCGAGCGCGTGGCCGACGGCCGCATCGCCATTCCCGCCAATATTGTGCACATCAAAAAGGGCATGCGCGCCTTTGGCGTCGGTGAGGGCCTATCCACCAAGGTCAACGTGAACTTGGGCATCTCGGGCGACAAGGCCGATGCCACCGAGGAATGGAAGAAGGTCAAGATCGCCGAGGACTTTGGCGCCGACGCCATCATGGACCTCTCCAACTCGGGCAAGACGCGCCAGTTCCGCCAGCAGCTCATCGACGAGACGCCGCTCATGGTAGGCACCGTCCCCATGTACGACGCCATCGGCTATATGGAAAAGCCGCTGGTCAAGCTCACCAAGGACGACCTGTTCGAAGTCGTGCGCGCGCATGCCGAGGACGGCGTGGACTTTATGACCATTCACTGCGGCATCAACAAGTCGGTCACCAAGACCTTTAAGGAGACCGGCCGCCTGATGAACATCGTGAGCCGCGGCGGCTCACTGCTGTTTGGCTGGATGGAGGTCACCGGTAACGAGAACCCGTTCTACGAGTACTTTGACGAGCTGCTCGAGATTTGCCACGAGTACGACGTGACGATTTCGCTCGGCGACTCCTGCCGCCCGGGCTGCCTCTACGACTCCAACGATGCCACCGAGACCGCTGAGATGATCGAGCTGGGCAAGCTGTGCAAGCGCGCTTGGGCCGCCGGCGTCCAGGTCATGGTCGAGGGCCCGGGTCACATGGCGCTCGACGAGATCGCCGCCAACATGAAACTGCAGAAGCGCCTGTGCCACAATGCCCCGTTCTATGTGCTCGGGCCGCTGGTGACCGATATCGGCGTGGGTTACGACCACATCACCGCTGCCATCGGCGGCGCCATCTCCGCCAGCTCCGGTGCCGACTTCCTGTGCTACGTGACGCCGGCCGAGCACCTGTGCCTGCCCAACGCCCAGGACGTGCTCGATGGCCTCATGGCCACTAAGATTGCCGCGCACGCCGCCGATATCGCCAAGAAGGTGCCGCACGCCCGCGACATGGACGACAAGATGGGCCAAGCACGCCGCAAGCTCGACTGGGATGCCATGTGGAAGTGTGCCCTCGACCCGGTCACCGGCAAGAAACGCTACGAAGAATCCCCCGCCGCCACCGAGGGCACCTGCACCATGTGCGGCAAGATGTGCGCCGTCCGCACCGTTAACAAGGTGTTCGAAGGCACGACGATCGACCTCGGCATGGAGGACTAACTCGTCACCGGAGCCACAATCGGTAACATGGTGTTCGTCAATTGTTGACGTGTGAACATTTGCTTACATTTGCGTAAAGATTGCATCGCCCGCCCGGGTTCGACATAGAGTCGGCCCGGGCATCTTTATAATGCTGGCTTAAAGACCCATTTGATTCCGACCGAACAAGGGAGCAAACATGGATCGCAGTAAGGTACCTGCCGTTCTGTCCATCGCAGGATCCGATTCCAGCGGTGGCGCCGGCATTCAGGCCGACATCAAGACCATCACGGCGCACCGCCTGTATGCCGAGACGGCCATCACCGCTATCACCGCACAGAACACCCTAGGCGTCACCGCCGTACAGAACATCTCCCCGGATATCGTCGCTGCGCAGATCGACGCCGTATTTGACGATATCCGCCCCAGCGCCGTCAAGATCGGCATGGTTTCCTCTGCCGAGATTATCGAGGTTATCGCCGACCGCCTGAGCGCCTGGAACGCGACAAACGTGGTCGTCGACCCCGTCATGGTAGCCACCTCGGGCGCACGGCTGATTGCCGAAGATGCCGCCGAGGCGCTCACCCGCCGCCTGTTCCCACTGGCAACCGTCATCACGCCCAATATTCCCGAGGCCATGGCCCTGCTTGACTACGAGGTCGACTCCGAGCGCACACAGCAAAATGCTGCCATGCTCCTCACCCGCCGCTTTGGTTGCGCATCCCTCGTTAAGGGTGGGCATCTTGTCAACGAGGCCAACGATGTATTGGCCGAACCCGCGCCGCTCGATGACGAGGGCAGCCATCTGGGCGATCCGCTCACCACGTGGTTCCGCCACAAGCGCATCGAGACCGACAACACACACGGCACCGGCTGCACGCTTTCGTCCGCCATCGCCTGCGCGCTGGCCCAGGGCATGGATCTTGCCGATGCCGTCAACGCCGGCAAGGCCTACCTAACGGGCGCCCTCGCCGCCGGCCTTGACATGGGCAAAGGTTCCGGCCCCGTCAACCACATGTGGCAGTATTAAGATTCGCAGCCCAAGCCACCGCAAAGGGGACAGGCACCTTTGCGGTGGTTTGGGGTCGCGCTACTCACCGAGCATCTCTTGGAGCTTGGCTGCCACGGCGTGACCCAGGCTCTCGTGGCTTTCGGGCATCATATGCAGATAGTCGATATCGCCCGGCTCGGCAAAGTCGGCTGCATTCAAAAAGTCGCAGCCAAACTGCTCAGCCACATGCGCGTAGTACTCACCAAAATGTTCCGAGGCTTCTACGGAATGCTCGTCAAAATCGGTCATATATACGTCGGCGATCTGCGGCTTAATCTTGATAGGCGCCATCAGCAGAATGCGCGGACAAGGCGCAGCGTCGGTCCACGGAAACGCGCGGACGGCGCGAATCAGCGCCATGGCGCCACGGGCGATATCGGAAGCTGTCACGTTAAAGACCGTCTTACAGTCGTTGGTGCCCAGCATGATCACAATGGCGTCCAGCGGCTTATGGGCCTCGAGCAGCATCGGAAGTGCGCGGATGCCGTTAAGATTGGTGTCCAGATGGCACATGTCGTCGCGTACCGTCGTGCGGCCGTTGAGGCCTTCTTCAATTACATGCCAGCCCTCGCCTAAGTCACGTTGGGCCACGCCGCACCAGCGCACATCCTGCGCATAGCGCACCGCGGTGCCGTCGCGCATGCCCGCCGGATCGTAACCATAGGTGTTGCTGTCGCCAAAGCATAGAACGTTTTTCATCGTAAGCCCCTCGCTCAGTAAAAAGCCGACGGAAGCAGCCTCTCCCGCCGGCTCGACCTATCTGTCAGCACGTACCAATTACAGGTACTTGCGCCAATCGTCCTCGTTCTCATCATCCTCGGTAGCAGCCTGGGCCTGCTCGGCGGCGCGAGCTGCCGCAGCGCGAGCGGCAACCTGGGCATAGGACTCCTCGTTGCGCTCGGGGAAGTTTGCCAGCACGTGCTCGAACTTGGCAAAATCCTCATCCCAGCGCGTAGAAGGCACGGCAAAGAAGACTTGCTTGACCTTAAAGTCGCCCGACGCGAGCTCCTTGCGGAAGAGCTCGGCCACGGCCTCGGCGTCAAAGCCGTTGTTGTCGCAGCCCCAAGCGCCCAGTACGAGCTTCTCGCGACCCAGCTCGTCGCAGATGGCAAGCACAAAGCGAATGCGGTCGCGCAGGGCGTCCAGCAGAGCATCGTCGCTCACGCGATACTCCTGGCGGGCGCGCTTAACGTTGGGCGCGGCGGCCACGATCACGTCGGCGTATGCATGCACGTGGTTGCGGTCGAAGCGCACCGCAGGCACCACCAGCGCACGGTTTCGGTAAAGCTCGCAGTTGATGTTGCGGCGACGGTTCTCGCCGTACCATTTGCGCTGCTTATCGAGAACGTTGTACAGATACGAATCGGCGCACAGCGTGGCCTCCTGGCCCAGATAACCCTGAATATAGCCACCGCCCGGATTGGTGAACGAGGCAAAGGCGAGCACGGCCATGTCGCAGAACTGCGCATAGCCACGACCGTTGTCCAAGATGGCCTGCGTGGTGGAGGCATCGAGCACGGTGACCTCGGGCAGAACCGGAGCGGGCTCCTCAGCAGGCGCGGACTCAGCTTCGGCGATTTCCTCGGCAGGCTCCTCGACGGGCTCGAGCGCTGCCTCGACCTCGGCAGCCTCCGCGCCCTCGACGTCCTCGGCAACCTGTTCTTCGGTGGCCACAGCAGTCTGAACCTTGGCCTTCATCGCCGCGACAAAGCCGGCAGGCATACCGTCAAACTCGCGAACACCGGCAAGCGAACGCTCGATATCCTTGGCGCACGCTTCGGACACAGTTGACACGTGACGCTCGGCGGCCTTGGCACGGGCCTCGCGCTTGGGATTGGGCTGACCCGCTCGGTTGGACCTGCGGTTACGGTTCCTGTTGTCGACGTCTGCCATAAGTGGTCACCTTTCTCGGTCTCTGCCGCTATCGGCTTTTCCCATCCATGATACCCCGCCGCGTACAAAAAAGACGGCCCCGAAGGACCGCCTTTCGCATCGATTTGCACGCACGGCAAGCACCGCCGCAATTCGCCACTAGTCGCGACGGCCAAGGATGTTCAGGATGCGCAGGAACACGTTGATAATATCCACGAACAGGTTAGAGGCCATGAGCACGGCGTTGGGCAGCGTAGGCGGCACCGTCGTGGCAACATAGGTGTCGTAGCCAATAAAGCCAGCGAACACCACAATCACGATCAGGTCGGTGATGGACTGCGAAACGCCCATGAACATCAGCACGATCTCAACCAGAATAGTGGCGAGCAGAATACCAAAACCGATGCCATACACACGCTGGAAAAACTTGGGGAAGGTCACGCCAAGCGCGCCAAAGACAAAGGTGATGGCGGCCGTGGCGATAAAAGCGGTGTTGATGGTGGGCAGGTCATAGTTGGCAAGGCCAAACGACGCGGTCAGGCCAAAGGTACTCGCAAAGATTACGTAGCCCACAAGGGACAGGCCCACGGACTGCTTGCTGGCGGCGGCCGACATCATGACCATGCCGACGATGGTCAAAATAAACGAGCCAAAGACCAGCGGCAAGGCGGCGCCGCTCATCATCATGCGCGCAAACGACATGGTGCTCGTAAAGTAGGCGCCGGCGCCCATGGCGCAAAAGCCCAAGAAGATCAGGGCAGACATGGCGAGATTGTACGCGCGCGGCGACATCTCCTTGGCGCGGCTTGCGCCGCTCTCGACGGGGCCGTTCTGATAGCCCTGGATATCGTTCATACTTCGTCCTTTCAAAAAGCGCACGACAGCGCCGTAGGTAACAAGATTCCTGCCATTGTACCCGAATGCCGCACGTCCTTACCTACGGCGCTCGCCCTCAAGCGTACGATCAAAGGCCCAGACCCACCAACGCATCACGTGTGTCTGCGAGCCGTCTGCCCGCTCGCGCGTCTGGTCCTCCAGATACAACTCGGTCGCGTGCCCGCCAAAACGCACCTTATATGTTGCCGTACGGATGCCGTGGACCATCAGGCCAAACCCGGTGGTCGAGATAATTTCGTCGATCGTAAAACAACGGCCGTCGACCCAGCAGACGGTGACCGGCACGACTTGTCCTCCCGCGAGGATGCGAGCCACGACGTCCACATACTGCTTGTGTACGCGCCGAGTTTTGCCGTCTGTCTGTCGATATTCCATGCCTCCTATTATCGAACGCATGTTTGCATGTTGTAAAGCGAACAGACTGTGGTTTTGGAGTGTCGTAGTAATCGCACGTGTCCGCATGGCGTGCTAGCAAAAAGAACACCCGCGGTCAACAGGGCTAATATTCAATTTTAGTGCCAAAAAGTTCACTTCTCCCATCAGAACTCGGTAAAGAGACCCGCAGGAGGTGATACGATTTATCATGTTTTTGTAACGTGTCTGCAAACTTCGAGAAAGCCCATATATGGACGTAACGTTCTCAACCTTCCTCGGCCAAATTGTGTCGAACCCAGTCCTTGCCGTCACCGTGATCCTCGCGTTGGGCGCCATCTTCGTCAATGGATGGACCGACGCGCCCAACGCCATCGCGACCTGCGTCACTACGCGTTGCATGCCCGCCCGCGCCGCCATTCTCATGAGCGCCGCATTCAACTTCCTCGGCGTGCTCATCATGACGCACTTTAATGCGAGCGTCGCCAACACCATCTCACATATCGTCGACTTTGGCGGAAACAGCACCATGGCGCTCGCCTGTCTGTGCGCGGCGCTGTTCTCCATCGTCGTCTACGGTGCCACAGCGTCGCGTTTTGGCATCCCCACCTCGCAAAGCCACAGCCTTATCGCCGGCCTGACCGGTGCCGCTATCGCCCTCGGCGGCGCGAGCAGCGTCAACGTCCACGAGTGGATGAAGGTCATCTACGGCCTGGCGCTCTCCATCGGCCTGGGCTTTGTCATGGGCTGGGTCCTGTGCAAACTCGTCTCGATTCTTTTCGCCGCCGCCAACAGGCGACGTGCCAATGTCTTCTTTAAATACGCTCAGATCGCGAGCGCCGCGGCCATGAGCTTTATGCACGGCGCGCAGGATGGACAGAAGTTCATCGGCGTGCTCTTTTTAGGCGTGGCCTTCGCAAACGGCCAGACCAGCGTCGGCGATGCCGGCATCCCCATCTGGATTATGCTGCTGTGCTCGGCCACTATGGGTATCGGTACCAGCGTGGGCGGTGAGCGCATCATCAAGTCCGTCGGCCAGAGCATGGTTAAGCTCGAGAAGTATCAGGGCTTCTCCGCCGACCTCGCGGGCGCCGCGAACCTGCTGCTTGCCACCCTTACCGGCATCCCCGTGTCCTCCACACACATCAAGACCTGCGCCATCATGGGCGTCGGTGCCGTCAAGCGCCTCTCGGCCATCAACTTCGGAGTCGTCAAGGACATGATGTTCACCTGGTTCTTCACCTTCCCCGCCTGCGGACTCATCAGCTTTGTCATGGCCAAGCTGTTCATGATGTTCCTCTAATCAAACCGAACGTCCATCCGGACCGCAACACTTCGCCCACCCGTCTTCGCCTCGAAAGGACCCACCCATGGCAAAGAAACCCGATTCGTTCTACTTTGACAACTACGTCGCTTGCGCCGACCTCGCCGTCCAGGCCGCAGAGCTGCTCACCAAGATTTTTGAGAACTTCGATCCCGCGCAGATTCACGACATGCTCAATAAGATGCATGCGATTGAGCATGCGGCAGACAAGAAGCACCACGAGCTCGAAGACGCCCTGCTCACCGCCTTTATCACCCCGCTCGAGCGCGAGGATCTGGATCTGATGAGCTGCGCGCTCGACACCGTGCTCGACCGTATTGAGGGCGTCGTGCAGCGCGTCTACTTCACCAACATCCAGAGCATCCATCCCGACGCCATCGTCATCGCCCACAAGGTGACTGACGCCTGCCGCGCCATGAAAGACCTGATGGTCGAGCTTCCCAACTACCGCAAGTCCAAAACGCTGCGCGAACTCGTCATCCAGATCAACACCATCGAGTCCGAGGCCGACGAGCTCTACATCAACGCCATGCGCAACCTGCACGTTAACGGCAAGGACCCGCTCGAGGTCATCGCCTGGCGTGACGTGTACGCCTTCCTGGAGTACTGCGCTGACTGCTGTGAGAATGTGGCCGATGTTGTGGATTCGATTGTCATGAAGAACAGTTAATTGGGGGTACGTATCCCACCGGTCGCGGGCCCGACCACTAATACCTTTTTCACTCCGGCTGCAAGCAGAGTCGTTCAAAAGGTATTAGTGGTCGGGCCCGCTCCCTTACGTACCACCATTGGGAACTTTGGCTGAGGGGTTGAGCGTGGTGGGGCCTTTGCTGTGATGGCCCTTGATTGCTCGGGGTTTTACTTTGGTATTCGATGAGCGATTGGCTGATTGCCGCTTTGGGTACTCTTTGGGTTACTTTGGGTTTGTTTGATTTTTAATTGTTGGAGGGCTTGTATGTCTTATTTGGATCTGGCTCGGGGTCGGTATTCTTGTCGTGAATTTCAGGATCGTTCTGTTGAGCAAGCTGTTGTGGATGCCATTGTTGAGGCTGGGCGTATTGCTCCTTCTGCTTGTAATAATCATCCAGCCCGTGTGATGGTGCTGGATACGCCTGAGCTGTTGGAGAAGGCTGCTGCTTGTCAGCCTCGGTTTGCTCGTGATGGGTCCATCTTTGGGGCTCCGCTTGTCTTCCTTATTTGCAGCGTTACCGATGATGCTTGGGTACGCCCGTATGACCAGATGAATTCCAGTGAAATCGATACGTCCATCGTGTGCGACCAGATGATGATGGAGGCCACCGAGCAGGGCCTGGGAACGTGCTGGGTATGCCATTTTAAGCCTGAGGTGGCACAGGAGCAGTTCAACCTGCCCGAGGGCGTCTATCCCTATCACATGCTCGTCTGCGGATATCCTGCCGACCACATCGCCGATTCCGAGCATCGCGAGGCCCGCACCATTCTCCTCTCCGACTTCCTCCTCAAGTAGATTTTGGGACATGCCCTAAAACCTATCCTTGACCGCTCACCGGTTCGCCGAGTTCTGCGCCACTATGTGCAGGGCTCGGTTTTTTATGTTGCGCGCCCCGGTACAGTCATAAAAAAGGACCCGCAAGCTGCGGGTCCTTTCTAGGCACTAAATTGTAGGCCGAATGTTAGTCCAGGTCGTCGGCAGCGAAGTTGTCGATCGGGGCGAAGGGATCGGCCACGGGGACAACCGGGTCAGCGACGGGCAGCGGCTCGGCGGGAACAGTCACCGCAGGAGAAGCGGCAGAACCGACCGGCGTGGAGGCCATGAGGTCGGCCGGGAAGGAGTTCTGGGCATCGTCCATGAAGTGCTGGATGAGCTTGAGATACTCGGCCTTGAACTCCTCACGAGAAGCCTTGAGACGATCGATCTCCTCGAGCTCAGCCTGCTTTTCGGTCAGAGCCTGGCGGATAACCTCGCGGGCCTTGGCGTCAGCCTCGTTGCGAATACGCTCAGCGTTCTCATTGGCATCGTTGACGATGGTCTCAGCGGTCTGCTGGGCAGCGATCAGGGCAGCGGAAATCTGGCGCTCCTGAGCGGAGAAGTCAGGGGCGGGAGCAGCCACGGGGGCGGCAGGAACGGCCTGGGCGGGGGCATCCTGAGCCTGGGCAAGCTGAGCCTGCGCATCGGCAAGCTGCTGCTCGGTAGCAGTCAGACGACCCTTAAGGTCGACGATCTTAGCGAGCATAGCGTCAACCTCAGAGGACAGCGTCTCCAAGAAGACGTCGACCTCAGCAGGATCGTAGCCACGCTTGGCCTCAGAGAACGTCTGAGCCTGGATGTCTGCAGGGGTAATAGCCATAACAAGTCTCCTTTTTCATCGCCTCGGCGCTACACGCCCGACGTAAGTTACTAAGACAGTTCTACACGAGTATACCTATAAGAAGCTGCAGAACCAGCCTCTGCACCAACTGCAACGCAATAATCGCAACGACCGGCGAAAAATCGATACCGCCCATCGGCGGGATGAAACGACGGAACAGGTTGAGCCACGGACCGCACACGCTATCAAGCACCGCGGCAATATCCTGAAGCAAACCGCCCTGCTTCATGGGAATCCACGTCATAAAGCAGTAGACGACAATGAGCGTGGAATAGAAGTTGAACAGCGTGTTGACCAGCTGGACGATAGTGTAGATGTTGATGGGAATCTCCTCGTCTTGTCTTTACTTAAGGTAGCCGTCGGCACGAAGCTTCTTGAGATCGGAATCTTTGACCTCGCAACCGGCGGGCAGCACCATGAACACGCGGTCGCCCACCTCCTTGACCGTGGCACCCAGACCGCAGGCAAAGCCGTAAGAGAAGTCCAAGACGCGCTTGGCAACTTCGGTGCGTACGCCCACAAAAATCAGTGCGACAGGCTGCTTGGTGCGAACGCGGCGCACCACGGTCTCCACGTCGTCATAGCTCTCGGGGCGCAGGACATAGGCCGGCAGCTGCGGTGTGGCGTTGATGATATTGCTCGCATAGGCCGAGGCATCGCTCGGTGCAGGCGCGGGCGCAGCGGCGGCACGGGCGCGGGTGTTCTCGGCGTAGCTCGACGGCGTGTCATAGGCACCAGGACGATAACCGCTCGCAACACTGTCCTGCGAGCGCGAAGGCGGGTTATACGTCGTGGCATGGCGGGAGTCATCGCCGACCAGCTGACCGGAGCGCGTATACACGGCAACCGACTCAGCTTCACCGCGGCGCGTCTGGCCAAGCAGGCCGTTGCTCGGCTCGTCTTGGGTGTAGAAGCCCTCGCCCGAAGCACCGCTGTAGCCGTTGCCCTGATAACTATCGTCATAGCCGTCATCGTAGCCGTAGTCGTCGTCCTGGCCATAACCCTGGTCGTAACCCTGCTGGCCGCCCAGGTGCATCTTATTTTTAATCTCGTCAAGGAAGCCCATGGTTGTGTCCTCTCGCGGTTTAGTGCAGGCGCCCCGATAATCAGTGCGCACTTCAGAGCCTTATTTTACTGCAAACTCCGGGCTAAATACTACCCTGCCCAGGCGAACGAGCGTAGAGCCCTCCTCAAGGGCAGGCTCAAAGTCCTCGCTCATGCCGCAGGAAAGCTCAGGCAGGTTCAAATCGGGATGCGCCGCCTCCAGCTCATCCCTCAGCTCACGAAGCCCCGCAAAGGTGCGGCGTGCCACGTCCTTATTCCCCCGGGGCGCCATAGTCATAAGCCCCTGTACGCAAATTCCCTCAAGTTCCGCAAGCTCACCCGCGGCGGCGCGAATCTCATCGGGCGAAAAGCCTCCCTTCGACTCCTCACCACTCACATTGACCTCGATGAGCATACGCTGGGGGCCGGCGAGCTCGCCTGCCTCAATCTTGCGGACAGCACGGCTCGAGATCGCCTGCGCCAGATGCAGCGAACCCACCGAGTGAATCAGCTCGGCTGAGCCCAGCACCGCATTGATCTTATTGGTCTGCAGGTTGCCGATCATATCGAAGCGCACCTCGGGCAGCTCCGGATGCTCCGCCAAACCTGTGAGCTTGCGAACCAGCTCCTGCGGGCGATTCTCGGCAAAATGGCGATACCCCGCCTGGATGGCGGCAACGGTCTCATCGACACCAACGGTCTTGGACACGGCAATGAGGCGCGCGGCGTCGTGGGGACGGCCCGCGCGATCGAGCGCCGCATAAAAACGTTCCAGAATCTGCTCGCGGCGAGCGCGCATCAAGTCCAAATAGTTATCCATTGCCAATCGCCTCCGCTGACAGCCAAACAAGTAGTCCCATGCTAACGCAAGAGCGCGGCCCCGCATGTGCAAGGCCGCGCTCACTTAGGTATTTACAATCTTTCGACGAACGGGGTTACTTACTCCTCGTCGTCCTCGCCATCGTCCTCATCCTCAAGATGATCGAGCAGGTAGCGAAGACCCTCGCTGACCTCGTTAACGGGCACCTTGGCAACGTAGCGTGCATCGACGGCGGGCCTCATGATAACACCCTCGCCCGAAGGCACGCGCATGCTCTCGAGCTCATCCTCATCAGTGCAGGCGATATCACCGGCAGTCATACGCTGTCCGGTCAACAGGAAGGTCAGACGGCAGGCGGCATCGATGGAAATCGAGGCGATGCGATCGAGATAGCGCGATACCATGATGGCGCGGCGCAGGTCGTCATAGTTGCTGTCGTCGTCCATAAAATCGCCCGTGTCCATGCGGTTAAAGGTGCGGAAGAACTTCTCGTAGGCGGCGTGCACTGGCTCGTCCTCGACGGCCAAGTTGCAGATGATGGACATGTCGTTGGTGACGAGCGCAGAAAGCGAAGAGCCCAGCACCTGGTAGACGGCCTCAGCCTCGGCCTCGACCGTGCCGACAAGCTCCTTGGGCAGCGAGATGTCGGCCTTGATCATATGACGCGTGGCGCGGCAGATCTGGCGAACCTTATCGGTCATGCGCTGCAGGTTAAAGTCGACGTAGATGATCGTCTGCAGCAAGCGGAAGTCGGAGGCGACCGGTGACTGCGTGGCAATCAGGTTGTAGCAGACGGCCTCCAGGTTGGCGCAGCGTGCGTCAATCGAAAGCGTACGCTTCTTGGTCTTGGTGGCGAGCTTGCGGTCGTCGGTCACATAGGCCTTCACGGCATCGTGGAGGGCCAGATCGACGGCCTCGTAGATGCTCAGCATCTCGTGGCGGGCCTCGATGAGCTGACGGGAAAACAGTTTGCGCATGGTTCACTCCAATCAGTTGGGTGCGGTCATGCCGCCCGCACAGTGAATACGCACCGGACCAGATCCGATCGGCTTGGGACTAGTCGCACCGATCAGCCAAAGCGGCCGGTGATATAGTCTTCCGTCCGCGAGTCCACCGGGCTGGTGAAGATCGCGTCGGTTTGACCATACTCGATGAGCGTAGCGGGCTCGCCGGCAACTTCCTGCAAGAAGAACGCGGTGTAGTCACTGATACGAGCTGCCTGCTGCATTGAATGCGTGACGATGATAATCGTCATCTCGGGCGCCAGCTCGGCCATCAGATCCTCGACCTTAGAGACGGAAGTGGGGTCGATGGCGGAGCAGGGCTCGTCCATCAGGAGGACATCGGGTTGCACCGCAAGCACGCGCGCGATGCACAGACGCTGCTGCTGACCGCCCGAGAGCGCCAAACCATCCTTGTTGAGCTGATTGGATACCTCTTTCCAGAGGTTGGCGCGCTTGAGCGATTCTTCCACGATGTCATCGAGGTCGCTTTTGCTAGTCACGCCCTGCAGACGAGGGCCAAAGGCGACATTCTCGTAGATGGATTTGGGAAACGGGTTGGGCTGCTGAAAGATCATGCCCACGCGACGACGGAGATCGACCGGATCGACACCCTCGGCATAGATATCGTTGCCGTCGAGCGTCATGGTGCCCTCGACGCGCGTGCCCTCAATCAGGTCATTCATGCGGTTGATGCAGCGCAAAAACGTCGACTTGCCGCAGCCCGAAGGGCCAATGAAGGAGGTGATGGCGTTTTTGGCGATGTTGAGGTCAAGCCCCGTCAGCGCATGAAAGTCACCGTACCAAAAGTTGAAATCCTTGGCCGTAATGGCCGCTTGCTCCAGCGTGGGAGCGGACTGATAAACGGACATGGGACTCCTTAACTAGCGACGCTTGCGCGACAGGAAGCGCGCAAACAGGTTGAAGGCCAGAATGATCACCATCAGCAATAGCGCGGTGCCGTAGGCTGCGTTCATGTTGATGCCGTCGTTGGCAAGCAGGTACAGGTGAACGGTCATGGGGCGGCCGGAATCGAGCGGCGAGATAGGTAGATTGATGGCCTGGCCCATGGTGTAGAGCACCACGGCGGTCTCGCCAATGGCACGGCCGATGGCAAGGACAATGCCCGTGGCAATACGGCCAAAGGCAGAAGGAAGCACGATCTTGGAGACAACCTGCCACTTGGTGGCGCCCAGGCCATACGCGCCCCAACGGATATAGCGCGGAACGGCGCGAATGGCCTCTTCGGTGGTGCGCATGACGATGGGAAGCATCAAGAGCGCAAGCGCCAGAGCGGCCGAGACCATCGAAAGGCCCAGACCCATAGCCTCGACAAACAAGGCGTAGCCAAACAGGCCCATAACGATGGAGGGCACCGAGGCCAAAGCGTCAGCAGCGTAGCGAATGAGCTCAACGATCTTGCCCTGCTTGGCGTACTCGGCCAGATAGACGGCTGCCAGCACAGCGATCGGCGTGCAGATAAGCATGGCGAGCGCCGTCACATAGACGGTCGAGACGATCGTGGGCCAAATACCGCCCTCGGCGTTGACGCCCTGGGGCCAACCGAAGATAAAGTCGAGCGAGATGTGTGGCAGGCCGTTGATGACCACGTAGGCGATGATAGCGACCAGCACCAGCGTGGTGATGTATGCCGCGGCACGGAACACGCCAAGCATGATCTTGTTGGACAGGTCCTTGTTGATGCGGCCCTTCTTGCCGTGGGAAAGGGCACGCTTGATGCGCTCGCGCGACGAGGTCGTATCGACCGTCGTGTCAACGGAATCGGACATAGCCTACCCCCTCTTCTTCTTGGAAACCAGGCGGACGATGCCCACCAGCGTGGCGGAAATGATAAACAGGACCACGCCCATGCCGAACAGCGCCGAGCGATGCAGACCCGAGGAATAGCTCATGTCGAGCGCAATCTGGCTCGTGAGCGTCGAGATGGGGCTCGCAATGCTGTCGGGAATAACCGGGGCGTTACCCACGACCATGAGCACGGCCATGGTCTCGCCGATGGCACGGCCCATACCCAGCACGATGGCATCCACGATACCCAGCTTGGCGGCAGGTAGCACGACCTTATAGATGGTCTGCCACTTAGTAGCACCCATGGCATACGATGCCTCGCGAATACCCATGGGAATGGAATTGAGGGCATCGATGGTGAGCGTGGTGATGGTAGGGACGATCATGATGGCAAGCACGAACCACGCCGTCAGCGCACCAAAACCAAGACCACCGGTCAGTTGCGCGATAAACGGACGGATGATGATCATGCCAAAGAAGCCATAGATGATAGAAGGGATGCCGGCCAACAGGTCAACGGCAGGGCTGATGAGCTTGCGCACGCGCTTGCTGGCGATCTCGACCAGATACACGGCCGTGCCCACGCCTAGGGGCACACCCATGGCGAGCGCACCGACGGTCACCAGACCCGAGCCGGCAAGCAGCGACACGATGCCGTAGTGGCCCTCAGAGGGCGCCCACGTAAAGCTAAAGAAGTCCGCCAGACCGATGTCGGTAAAGACGGGCAGCGCCGAGTACGTGGTAAAGACAAAAATCAGGATGACGGTAACAACCGCCAAGAACGCGCAGGCAAAGAAAATCCACTGCAGCGCCTTCTCCTTGATATAGGTGCTGCGCGATACGAGCGCCAGCTCGCGCTTCTTGGGCGCCTGAGCATTCTGCTCAGTCTGGGAGTTTTCCTGTGCTTCCATGCTACTCACTCCCCTTCTCGTCGTTGGTGACGGGAATAAAGCCCGCCTCGCGAATCTGCTTGTCCATCTTTTCGGACGTCACGTAGTCGATGTAATCCTGCGCCTGCTGCGAAGGCGCACCCTTCACAAAGAAGTAAAGGTCGCGCGAGATGGGATAGCCGCCACTCGCGACCGTCTTCTCGGACGCCTCAACATGATTGACCGAGACGGCCTTGACCGAGGTCTTGGCGTTGAGGCTATCGACGAAGCCCAGCGAAATGTAGCCGATAGCCCCGCGCGAACGAGATACCACGTCGCGCACCTGGCCCGTGCCCGAAAGAACGGCGGAGCGGCGATCGAACGGGGTGCCGTCCATCACGATGGTGCGGAAGGCTTCACGCGTGCCAGACGCCTCATCTCGGTTGATAACCTGAATCCTCAGGTCCTCGCCACCGACTTCTTTCCAGTTGGTGATCTTGCCGGCATAGATATCGCGGAGCTGCTCGGTCGAGAGGTTATCGACGGGGTTGTCTTCGTTCACGATGACCGCGATACCGTCGTGGGCAATGACGATGGGAGTCAGGCCCAGATCCTGTTCGTCGGCATTGAGTCCACGGGAGGAGCTGGCGATATCGGCCGTGCCAGCGCTGACGGCTTCGATGCCAGCGGAAGAGCCCAAACCGGAAACGAGCACGTCGATGCCGGTCTCCTCCTTAAAGCCCTCTGCCGCAATTTCGGCGATAGGAAGGCAGGTCGTGGAGCCGGCCACGGTAATGGAAGAGGTAGAAGATCCCGAAGAACAGGCGCACAGCGTAAGCGTAAGCACAGCGGCGCTCAGGACCGATACGATCTTTCTCATAGCATCACGCCGATCGCGGCATGGCGCCCACAGGTGCCGCCCTCGTTACGGTAGGAATAAAAGCGGTCGTTCTGACGCACGGTCGAAAGCTGGGTATCCACGATATTATCCGCGTCGACACCGACATCTACCAGCGCCTCGCAAATGGCAGCGGAAAGATCGAGCATGCGAGAGGCACTCGCATCGATGCAAGAGAACTCGGCGGCAAAGCGATCCATGAGCTCCTGGGAAACCTCGTACTCGTCACCCAGGATATGGGGCCCGATATAGGCGGAAACGTCGCTCGCATCGCAGCCGGCAGCATCGCAAAGCGCCTGGCACGCCTTGGCAGAAATACGTGCAATCGTGCCCTTCCAACCGGAGTGCACCACGGCAAATCCGCCGGGGGCCACCAGCACCACGGGAACGCAGTCGGCAAAGCAGAGCAGCACGGGCACGTTATGCGCCGTGCAGACGATGGCATCACAGCCCTCGGCAATCTGCTCGCGAACGTCCTCAAGGTCATCGGCGCCGTTCGAGGTCACCGCAACGATATGATCACCATGGACCTGATTGGGAACGAGCAGGTTGTGCTCGCACTCGGCGGCACCCATAGCCTCGAGCGCACGACGACGATTTTCTTGAACAGCAAAGGGGTCATCGCCAACATGCGAGCCCAAGTTGAGTGAGGAGTACGCATCTTCGGAAACGCCACCGGCACGCTCGGTGAAGGCAAAGCGAACATCGGATGTCGCGCCCTCCACCAACGTAACTCCATCATGGTCGACACGCGAAACTTTGTCCGCACGTGCTGCCATACTAAAGCCTCCTAATAACACAAGTACCGCGGCATCGCCGCTACAGCCCGCGTTTATACGGCTGTCATACTTCTCTAAAAGGATACCTGCTGCGCTGGAGGCAATCGTAAAGGGAACGTAAAGAGATTGGAGGTTCTAGTTTACAAAGTCGAAATAAAAAGGGCGCGTCCATACGGACACGCCCCTGTGCACAACAATGCAAAGAACGACTTAGAAGCTACCGCGCTTCAGGAAGTCGGGAAGCTCGAACTGATCGTTGCCGAAGTTAGGAAGCTCGGTGCCACCGACGTTGCGGGTCGGAGCGGCCTGAGCCGGGCTCGTGGCAGGAGCGGTGCGCTGCGGCTCAGCGGAGGCAGCGGCCTTGCTCTGAGACTGCTGAGCAGCAAAGAGCTCGTCCTGACGGTTGACGTTGGAGTCGGAGAAGCCCGTAGCGATGACGGTGATACGCACCTGATCGCCCAGGGACTCGTCGACAACGGTACCGAAGATGATGTTGGCCTCGGGGTCGACGGCGTTGGCGACAACGTCGGCGGCGTCGCTGATCTCCTGGATGCCCAGGTCCTTGGAACCGGCGATGGAGAGCAGCACGCGCGTGGCGCCATCGATGGAGCTCTCGAGCAGCGGGCTGGAGATGGCCTGCTGGGCAGCGTCGACGGCACGGGTGTCCCCAGAAGAGGTACCGATACCCATCATGGCGGTACCGGCCTGCTTCATGATGGTCTTAACATCGGCGAAGTCCAGGTTGATGATACCGGGGACGGTGATGAGGTCGGTGATGCCCTGGGTGCCCTGGGAAAGGACGCCATCGGCAATCGCGAAGGCCTCGAGCATGGTGGTCTTCTTCTCGGCGATGTCGAGCAGCTTATCGTTAGGGATGACGATCATGGTGTCGACGCAATCGGAGAGGGTCTTAATGCCCTCCTCGGCGCTCTTCTTGCGCTTGCGGCCCTCGAAGGTGAAGGGCTTGGTCACGACGGCGACGGTCAGCGCACCGACCTCGTTCATCGCGATATCGGCAACGATGGGAGCAGCGCCGGTACCGGTGCCACCGCCCTCGCCGCAGGTGATGAACACCATATCGGCGCCAGCGAGCGCCTCGGCAATGTCGTCGCGGGACTCATCGGCAGCCTTGCGGCCAACCTCGGGGTTGGCGCCGGCGCCCAGGCCGCGGGTAAGGTCGGTGCCGATGTGCACCTTGATATCGGCATCAGAGATCGCGAGTGCCTGAGCATCGGTGTTGATGGCAACAAACTCGACGCCGCGGATGCCCTCTTCGATCATTCGATTGACCGCGTTGGTACCGCCGCCGCCGACGCCGACCACCTTAATGACGGCAAGGTAGTTGTTGATCTCTGTCTCGTGCATGTCGGTCCTCCGAACAAAGGTTATAGCCATAGCATGGGTCGACCCCTGCGCACATTAACCTTCAGGTTGAAAGTAAATGCAAAGGTAAACCGTATTATGTTTGCACATTATGAACGTATCAGTCAAATAATTGACCGTGAAAACCAAACAAACCAGATAAACGGCGTGGTATGGCCCCTCAACAAAGCATCAACCAGCGCTACGAGGTCGGAGCGTTCCTAAATGTATAGTTACCCGGAGAGCGCACATTGATATACGTTACGCCCTCTACCTGCGAAAGCAGCTTGGTGACTACGCGCTCCTTCTTGACGATATCGTTCGAATCGCCCAGCGACACCTCAATGCCGTTATTGAGGTTTGCCGAGATGGCTTCGACCGAAGGCGTGGAAATATCCTTGACTTGTCCCAAGAACTCGCTCGAAAAACCACGCACATAATCCAAGCCAGCCTTAACGGCCTTGGAGCTCACTGCCTGGCCGGAAACCGGAGCGACATCCGCCGAGACATCAGTCAACAACACCGCGCCATAGTGCTTAGCGAGCGCCAGCGCGGCATCGATTCCGGTCAAGGTATTTGAGCCCTGCCCTGTCGTGATGACGTTGCCTTGGTCGTCCACTTCGACCGACGTCGACAGTGGGGCGATCCAGGTGTCATCATCCCCGATGGCCCAGGCAAGGTCATCGGAACTGATATAGGCAATTGCGATGACCTTGCGCTCCATCGGCGTAATGATGAGCGTATGCGGGAACTGACGCTGGACATCCACGCCCGAGACCCACGGATTCTGCTTGAGGTCCTCGGTAATCTGGTCGGGATCGACGTTAAAAAGCGACGTTCCCTCGGGCAAATCGATCAGCTGGATAGCATCGTGCTTCGTCACATGCTCGCTGCCTTGAATCTCAATATCAGTGGCGGTAAACAATCCAGAGTTAATCACCACGATAGCAACGACGACGAGCACGGCCAAGACGGCCAAAACGCCGCCCACGATTTTGCCTTTGCCTGTAACGACAGAAGCGGCGTCTGATGTTTTATTTGCCATCGCCCTAAGTGAAGACAACGGGTTGACGCCTTTTTTACCCGAAGGCTTCTTGGCGGTAGCCGGCACCGATGTCAGCGAGCGCGGTTTCGATGCGCCCAGCGTGCGACCCGGACGCGCCGCCTTAGTTCCCGTCGAGGGCTTAGGAGTTGCCATAGGACGGGCAGGCTTGGCGCCCATAACAGGCTTTGACGTCACCGAGGGACGCGAGGACTTTTTTGCGGCCGGACGATTACCGAGCTGCGAGCCGACAACCGGACGACTGGTCTGTCGAGCATGCCCGACAGACTTAGAGTGCGCGACGGTATTGCGTTGAGGTTTGGCAGGCGCGCCGGAACGCCCTCCGGCGCGGCGGAAGGTGGGTTTCGATGCTCTAGAAGCCGAGGAATTTAACTTCCGGTCTGAGCTCGATGCCATACGCCTCCCTCACCTTTCCGTGCACATGTCTGATAACCGCGGCAACGTCATCGGCCGAGGCAGTTCCGTTATTAACGATAAAATTAGCGTGAACGGGCGAAACTTCCGCGCCGCCAATCGAAAAACCCTTTAATCCACAATCCTCGATAAGCTTGCCCACACTCGCATCGGGCGGGTTACGAAAGACCGACCCGCAGGATGCGCGACCCATGGGCTGCGTACGCTTGCGCCTCGTCAGGTACCGTTCCATGCGCTCGCGAATGTCGGCCTTGGGCGCCGGTTTAAGCTTGAGCACGCACTCGAGGATGATCTCATTGCGGGGAAGGCTACATTCGCGGTAGCCCCAAGTGATCTCGGACCCCGCATAATGCTTGATACCGGATGCCGGGTCAAACGTTACGACATCCTCAACCAGCGAGCCAATCCACTCGGTCCGTGTGCCGGCATTCATAGATATCGCACCGCCAACCGAGCCAGGGATGCCAACGGCAAACTCAAGGCCCGAGAGGCTACGCGACAGGGCATCGTTGACCAGGCGCGCAAACATCACGCCCGCACCGACCGTCAGCGTACAACCGTCATCGGCAACAACCGTGCGCTGAAACTCACGTCCGAGCGAAATGACGGCGCCGCGATAACCGCCATCGGCAACCAGCAGATTGGAGCCCTTGCCGATGATGACCCACGGCACTTGCTCGCGATCGAGCACCGCCACGGCGCGGCGGAGGGCATGATAGCTATGGCACGTCACAAAGAGGTCAGCCTTGCCGCCGATACGATAGCTCGTATGACGCGCAAGGCGCTCGTCCTCGATCACATCCGTGTCGATCATGCCCGAGAGCGCCATGACGGCGTTAAACAGACCCATTAGACTTAAGCGTCTTTCTTGGCAGTCAAATACTCGATAAACTCGGGGCCGACGGTCGTAACGTCACCGGCACCCATAGTGAGCAGCAGGTCGCCCTCGCCCACCATCTGCTCGAGCTCCTGATTGAGCTCAAGACGGCTGGAGCAGTACACGACCTCCTTGCCAGGATGCTTGGCGCGCACGGTATCGGCGAGCATCTTAGAGGTGACACCCGGGATGGGCATCTCGCCAGCCGAGAACACATCAATCAGCAGCAGTTTATCGGCATTGGCAAATGCATCGGCAAAGTCGTCGCACAGGGCCTGCAGGCGCGAATAGCGGTGCGGCTGGAACACGACGTCGACGTGCTTGTAGCCCAGCGACGAAGCGGCAGCAAGCGTCGCCTTGATCTCGGTGGGGTGATGGCCGTAATCATCGACCACGGTGATGCCATCGATATCGCCCACGTGGGTAAAGCGGCGGCGAACGCCCTCAAAGCTCGAGAGCGCCTTGGCGGCGGCGTCGATGTCAAGGCCCAGGACATGGGCGACGGTGAGCACCGCCGTGGCGTTGAGCATGTTGTGGCGACCGGGATTGCTCTTGATCTCCACGGCATGTTCAGTGCCATCCTCAAAGCGAACGATAAAGTCACTCTGGATACCCTTGACATCCGGGTGCATGCAGACGATGTCGTTGCTCTCGGCAAAGCCGTAGGAAAGCACGTGACGGCCCGTCGACTTGGCGAGCTCGACCAGATGCGGGTCCTCACCGCAGACGATGACGGTGCCGTCCTCGCCCACCAGGCTCATGAATTTGGCGAAAGTTGCCTCGATCTCCTCGATACCCGAGTAGTGATCAAGGTGATCGGCCTCGACGTTGGTCACAATGACTACGTTGGGGTTCAGGAACAGGAAGGAGCTGTCGGACTCGTCGGCCTCGGCGACAAAATAGTCGCCCGAGCCGTTCTTGCCGTTCGTGTCATAGCCCTCGACGATGCCGCCGATCAAGAAGCTCGGATCCAGACCCATGCGGTCGAGCATGGTGGCGCACATCGAAGACGTGGTGGTCTTGCCATGCGTGCCGGCAACAGCGACGGTGGTGTAGCCGTGGCCCAAAGCAGAGAGCATCTTGGCACGGGGCCACACGGGAATACCAAGCTCGCGAGCGCGCACGAGTTCGGGGTTGGACTCCGGAATAGCGGTGGAGACAACAACCACGTCGGGCTTGACCTCGTCGATCGTGGCGGCCTCATGGCCCACATGCACCTTCACACCAGCGCGGGTAAGCTGGCGGATATAACGTGACGTCTTAAGGTCGGAGCCGGTAACGGCATAACCGCGCTCGTGAAGAACGAGGGCGATGCCGCTCATGCCGGCGCCGCCGATACCGATAAAGTGGGCGCTCTTAAACTCGGGCGCGGAGGTTGCAGTCTGGGAATCAGCCATGTGCTCGTGTACTCCTTGCGTAAACACTGCCTGTAACCCGTTAACTGTACCGCACCTACCGCATCAGCGCGAGGGCGACCGACGATATCCCGTCTAACTAACGCAAACCCTCTACCGCATCCGCCAGAAGAGCGGCGGCCCTATCCTGAGCCAGACCACGCGCCGCCTGACGCATGGCGTCGCGCGCCGCCGCGTCATCGACCAGGTGCAGCAGTTCATCGGCAAAGGCAGAACCGTCGATATCGGCATCGGCGCAGAGCACGCCGGCCCCAGCGTCGACCAGATAACGGGCATTGGTGGTTTGGTGGTCGGCCGTCGCATGCGGGTACGGCACGAGCACCGAAGGCACGGCGAGTGCAGCGATCTCGGCCACGCTCGATGCGCCCGAACGCGAGAGCACCAAATCGGCAGCAGCCAGCATATCGCCCATGTTGTCGATGTAAGGCTGGACGCGGTAACGCTTCGCCTCCTCGGGCGTCAGCGCCAAAGCGCGCTCGGTCTCCTCAAAGCCGTCGGCACCCGTCGAATGCAACACATAGAGGTTCTTGCGCGAAAGCAGCTCGTTTTTGAGCGAAGCCACACGCTCGTTGAGGTGCTGGGCGCCAAGTGAACCGCCAAAGACGAGCAGCAGCGTAGCGTCCTCGGGAACGCCAAGTGCCTTGCGGCCGCGAGCGCGATCGCCCTCGATCACCGAGCGACGTACGGGGTTGCCGGTCATGAGCACGTGGTCAGGGTCACCTTCGCGCTCAAAGACCGAACGCGCCGCCGGCACCGAGATGCACACGCGGGCGGCGTGGGAGTTCATCATCTTGTTGGCCAGGCCCGGAACAGAGTTCTGCTCATGCAGCAGATACGGAACGCCCGCGCCCTTGCACCACCCCAGCAGCGGAACCTCGACATAGGCACCAAAACCAATGGCGGCATCGGGCTTGCCGACCTTTGAGAAATGACTGGCGAGCGCACGCTTGGCTTTGTTGACGCGCCACAGCGAGGTCAGCGCCGTCCAAGGACGGGAGCGGTCGAAGCCCGTGACCGTAATGGGCACAAAATCAAACCCAGCCTCGGGGACCAGACGACCCTCGAGCTTGCGCGACTGGCCCACGAACACAACGTGGTGGCCACGGTCACGCAGCTCTTCGGCCAAGGCGAGGGCGGGGTTGATGTGCCCTGCCGTGCCGCCGGCTGCAATAGCAACGGTCATTTTATCGGTCATGGTAGTCCCTTCGTACACGCGGTCCCTGGTCGTCGGTACGCAGACGCGCCGACGGGTCCGAGTTCAAATCAATTCGATTATATCCGCCGCCCGCATTGCGAGGAGTGGGGCGCTGAGGACGACCTTGCGGCGCCGTTCGCTGACGCGGGCGGGCTGCCGGCTCGGTCGCAGAGCCATCCAGGACGGTAAAACCGTTACGCGAAGATCGCTCGCCGCGCACGTGGGGCACGCCGGCGGTACTCTCATCCATAACGGCAAAGCTCTCACGGCGGCGGTCATACTCATCGCGGCGGGCGCTCTCGTACGAAACGCGCAGGATCAACCCGGCAAGCATGAGCGACACAATAATCGACGAACCGCCGTAGCTAATAAACGGCAACGGTTTGCCCGTCATGGGAAACACGTTGAGGATGCCCAACGCGTTAATCAAAAACTGCACCGCGAGAATGACCGCGGAGCCAGACGCCATGAGCGCGCCCCGACGATCGGTCGCCTGCTCGGCAATGCGAAACGCCGAGTAGATCAGCATCGCAAACACCAAGAAGAACAGCACGGTTCCGACAAAACCGACTTCCTCGCCAATGATGGCCAAGATGTAGTCGTTGTGTGCCTCGGGCAGATACGAGTACTTCATGGTTGAGTTGCCAATGCCACGGCCGAACAGACCGCCCGAGGCAAAGGCCATGATGGCAAGCGTGGCCTGATAGCCGTCACCATACTCGTCGGCCCAAGGGTTCAAGGCAACCTGAATACGCACCATACGGTACGGCTCTGCGACAAGCGCAATCACGATCACGAGAATGCCGAAGATTAGCACGCCGATGATAAATCTGGGGTCGAGACCCGCAAACAACGCCATGCACATGAGGGTCAACAGGATGATCAGGACAGTACCGAAATCGGGCTGGATAAAGATCAGAAAGAGCGAAATGCCCAGGTAGATGCCCATCTTGCGAAGGAATTCGTTGATGTTGCCACTGGGCGAAAAAAAGCGATCAAGCATGATGGCCGAATACGCAATGGCAAATGGCTTTAAAAACTCGGAAGGCTGGAACTGAATGCCGGCGATGTTGAGCCAGCGCGTGGCGCCACGGCTGCCGCTGCCCACCAAGAACACCAGAAACAGTAGCCCTATCATGCCTATGAGGAAGATCCTGAGCACATCCTCCCCAAACCAGCTGTCCGGCAAAACGCGCACGATGGCAATCAGCGCCAGAACACCGACCACGGCAAACGCGGCCTGTCGACCCAGAAAAAACGTCGCCGAGCCATTCTCGTGCAGCGCCTCGACCGAAGACGCCGAGTACACCATCAGCAGGCCAAAGCATACCAAGGTAAACAAGCAGGCCATGAATATCAAACGGGGGCGCATGATACGGGCGGGAACGCCGGCAATATAGCGTTCGCTAAACGACTGCCCGCCGCGGCTGGAACGCGGTGTGGTGCGACGTGAGGAAGCACGGTCCGAGTCGGGCCTCCTCATACCTTGTCGGGGGCTCTCCTCTCTCACCGCAACCCCTATTCCATTTGTGATTTCGCTGTAGCGGCAAGCTGGGCCACGTAGTCCTTAAACACGCGGCCGCGCTCCTCATAGCCCGAGAACTCATCGAACGAAGAGCAGGCAGGAGAAAGTAAGATCACGTCACCACGGCTCGAAAGCGAACGGGCAACGTCCACGGCGTCGCGCAGGTCATCCGCCTGGGCGATATCCACATCGCCATCGACATCAGCCTCGTCCATAGCGGCGGTGAAGCGCTCGCGCGCATCGCCAAAGCAGACGACCGAGCGCACGTTATCCATAACGACGCGCGCGAAGTCCGTGAGCGGCGTGCCCTTATCGTGGCCGCCGAGCAGCAAGATCACGTCGTCATCGGGAAATGCCGTCAGTGCCTTCTCGACCGCATCGGTGTTGGTCGCCTTGGAATCGTTGACGTAGCGCACGCCGTCAATCTCGCCACACGGCTCCACACGGTGCTCGAGCGGCTGGAACGAGGCAAGACCGCGGCAGACACCATCGACATCGGCACCGACCGCCAAGGCAGCCGTGGCAGCGCATAGGGCATTGATAACATTGTGATGGCCCGAGATCTTGAGCTCGGATATAGCGATGAGCGGGGTCTCGACACCCTTCAGACGCACGATCATCTTGCCATCGCGCACAAAGGCGGCATCCTCGCCCTCAGGCTCGTCAAAGGCAACCTTGCAGATGCGACGACCCGGCGTGTAGATGTACTCATCGAACTCGTGAATGCCGGCGTCTTCGACGTCGACAACCACCAGATCGTCATCGGCCATATTGTCAAACAGTTTGATCTTGGCAAGCGCATAGTTCTTATGGCTCTTATGCCAGCCCAAGTGGTCGGGAGTGATGTTGAGCAGCACCGCCACGCGGGGGTGGAGCTCGGTTGTCGTAGCAATCTGATAGCTCGAGAGCTCAGCCACAAACCACTCGTTATGGGCTCGGCCGTCAATCTCGTTGACCGGCGGCTCGCCGATGTTGCCGACAGCAACGCTGGCCTCGCCGGCAGCCTTAAGCAGATAATCAGTCAGCGACGTGGTGGTCGTCTTGCCGTTGGTGCCCGTGATGGCAATCCAGTTATCGGGCGACAGGCGATAGGCAAACTCGGGCTCACCCATAATCTGGGCGGCATGCTCGCGCCCGGCCTTAAAGAAGCCCGAGAACTCCGAGATGCCCGGGCACGTCACGCATACGTCATAGGCGCCCTCGACCTGTTCGGTCCCATAGACAAACGACGCACCAGCAGCCTCGAGCGCACGCGTGGCGTCATTGGGCTCAGAGGTGCCACCGCCATACACGGTAACGGCACTTACGCGCTCGGGATGTGCCAGCGCCCAGCGGGCGACATCGAGACCGGATTTGCCCTGACCCAAAACGAGCAGGCTAAAGACATCAGCAAGAGACATGAAAGACCACTATCCCAACTGGAAGAACAGAGCAAGGCCAACGGCACCAAAGGCCGCAGCGATAATCCAAAAACGGATGACGACCTTGGTCTCGGCCCAACCCTTCTTTTCGAAATGATGATGGATGGGCGCCATAAGGAAGACGCGCTTGTGCGTAAAGTGGAAGTAGACAACCTGAATCATGACCGACAGGGTCTCAACGATAAACAGGCCACCGATGATGAGGGAGACGACCTCGGTGTTGGTCATGATGGACGTGCAGGCAAACGCGGCGCCCAGGGCAAGCGAGCCGGTATCGCCCATAAAGATGCTCGCCGGATAGCAGTTGAACCACAGAAAGCCCAAGCAGGCACCGGCACACGCGGTGCAGAAGATGGACAGGTTCACGTCTCCGTGCAAAAACGCCATGGCGGCCATGGCGAGCATGGCGATCATGGAGGTGCCGCCAGCAAGACCGTCAAGGCCATCGGTCAGGTTCACGGCATTAGAAAGACCGGCGATCATCAGCCAGCAAAAGACAATGTAGAGCCACGGGAACGAAAGGCCGCAGATGGTGGTCGAAAGAACACCGAGGTCAATCGTCAGGCCGCCGGGAAAACGAATCTCGGGGGCGACGCCGCACCAGTTGACGGCAAGTACCGTAAAGGTGACACAGATAATGGTTAGGCCGATCATCTTGGCATGGGGCGTCAGACCGAGCGAGCGCCCATGCGTAACGGAGGTCAGGTCGTCGATCAGGCCCAGCACGCCGGTCGCCAGCGTGGCGAGCAGCACGAGTACGAGCTCGGTGGTGAGCTTGCCCATCAGCAGGCAGGTCAGCGAGATCGCGACGAGGATGACAACGCCACCCATGGTGGGCGTTCCCTGCTTAACCAAATGACGCTTGGGGCCGTCGGCACGAACCTGCTGGCCGATACCCTCGACCTTCAGCAGCTTGATCCACCACGGCATGAGCAGCAGCGCAATGGCGGCGGCGATGCCAAGCCCCAAAAAAGCCTGATACGTTGGATACGAGGGATTTCCGAACATGGGCTAGCACACACCTTCCACAAAGCGGTCGAGCTCAACAAAGCGGGAACCCTTGACCAGTACAACATCATGTTTTTCAAGCGCGCCGCCCATGCGGTCGAGCACCTGCTGATAATCGGAGAACACCTGGATGCGGTCCTCGTCCATGCCCATCATGCGCGCGGCATCGGCCATAAGCTGGGCCAGCTCACCACCCACGCACGCCAGCATGTCGAGCTTCTTGGCGGCGGCATAGGCGCCCACGAGCTCATGCATGCGAGGAGCCTCATCGCCCATCTCGCCCATCTCGCCCAGGATCGCCATACGAGACCCCGTGCACGAAAGCGAGCACAGCAGATCGAGGCCAGCAGCCATGGATTCGGCACTGGCGTTATAGGAATCGTCGATGACGCGGGCGCCGCTCTTGGCGCGCTTGATCTCCTGGCGGTGACCGGTGATCGTGAGGCCTCTAAAGGCAGCATCGATCTGCTCGGGCGTCACGCCCAGGCGATAGGCAACTGCGGCGGCCTTAACGGCATTTGGGACGGACTGCACGCCGGGGATGGCAAGCATGGTATCGATCGTCTCACCCTGGCCAAAATCGAGCGTAAAGACCGGACGGCCTTCGTCATCAACACGAATGTCGCGGGCGCGGACCTCATCATCGTCCGAGACGCCGGCCAGCATCACGTCGATACCAGCAGGCTGGGCGAACGTATCGCGAATGAACGGTGTAAAGTCGTCCTCGCCGCCCAAAACCAGCAACGGCAAGAAGTCGCCGGCGGCGCACATACCCTGGACAATCTCGGCCTTAGCGCGGGCGATGTTCTCGCGGCTGCCCAAAATGCCGATGTGAGAGGTACCAATCTTGCTCACGATGGCAAGGTTGGGATTGGCGGACTGGGACAGGCGCTCAATCTCGTGGAAATGGTTCATACCCATCTCGAGCACCAGGACCTCGGTATCGGCCGGAGCGGAAAGCACCGTGAGCGGCATGCCGATCAGGTTATTGAAATTGCCCTTGGTGGCCCAGACACGATAGCGCTTGGCGAGCACGGCGGCGAGCACGTCCTTGGTCGTCGTCTTGCCGATGGAACCGGTAATGCCAACGACCAGGCAGCCAAGCTCCAGGCGATACGTGTGCGCCAAACGCAGCAGAAACTCCTCGGGATCATCGGTCAGCAGGATGGCGCACCCCTTGTCCTGCGCCAGCGAGACCAGCTCGGCCTCGGGCTCACGCGTCATCACGACGGCGCCGGCACCCGACTGGACGGCACGGGAAGCAAAATCATTGCCGTCGACGTTTTCACCGGGAAAGGTGACGAAAATCGTCCCTTCCTCGACCTGGCGCGAGTCGATAACGCACCCGCGGCATACCCGATCGGCTTCTCCCGTCACGGTTCGGGCCCCTGTTGCGGCCGCGAGGTTGTTGACGGCGATCTCTATCATTGCAGCTCCCCTGTAAACCTAATAATGCTATCGGCGTATTGTATCCCAGCGCCGCGCATGCGTGGTGCAGGGCATGTGAACACCCTCATATGGGACAACAAACCACGCCCCAAAGATTGTAACCCCCTACTTCGTGTGCGGGATACCCAGCACGTCGAGCGCGTTGGCCATAATGGACTGGAACGGCACCGCAGCGGCATCTGAGCCGCTCGGCGTTCCGTCGAGCGTGATATAGCACAGCACCTTGGGCGATTGTGCCGGTGCAAAGCCCATAAAGGACGACATGTAGTTCTCCTTGAGGTAGCCGCCGTTCTCGTCGGCACGTTCGGCCGTACCGGTCTTACCCGCCACGTCATAGCCGTCAACCGCGCCGCCAACGCCCGTTCCCTCGGACACGACCGTCTGCATGCACGATGTCACCTGGGATGCGGCGTCCTCCGAAATCGCGCGCTCGCCTTCGCCCCAGTCCTTCTCGTCGCCTTTGCTGGACTTATAGAAGTGCGGTGTCATCATCACGCCGCCGTTGGCGATGCCGCCCACGGCACGTGCGATCTCAATCGGCGAGACAGACAGTGCCTGTCCAAAGCTCATCGAGCCCAGCGTGGCGCCGTCATACTGGTCACGCTCCTTGACGATACCCAGGCTCTCGCCCGGAAAATCTACACCAGAGCTGTGACCGATGCCCCACTTGTCCACATAGGTGGCAAAGTCGTCGGCACCGATCTTGCGCCCCACCAGGACAAAGCCCACGTTGGACGAACGGCGCATCATCTCGCGCACATCCATGGTCATGGCGTAGTCGCGCTTGTCGGCATCGGTGACGGTATCGTCGCCCACCTTGATGCTCGCCGGCACCTCAAACGACGTACTCGATCGCACGACACCCAAGTCGAAGCCGGCGCCCGCCACGAGCGTCTTAAAGACCGAGCCGGGCTCGTAGGCGTCGGTGACCAGGCGCAAGTTCATATCCTCGGTCTTGGCGTTTTCCAGATCGGTCTGGTCGTAAGTCGGATACGAGCAGGCTGCCAAGATCTCGCCTGTCGTAGGATCGGTGACCAGCGCCGAGCCGTTCTTGGCCTTTGTCTTCTCGACAGCCTCTGCCAGGGCATCCTCGGCCGCACGCTGGATATTGACGTCGAGCGTCGTCACGATATCAACGCCGTCGACCGCAGCCACCTTTTTATAGGCACCGCCCGCGATATAGCTGCCGTCCCTCGCGCGCTCGCGTACGAGAGAACCGTTCGTGCCGGTCAGAAGCTTGTTGTATTGCTTTTCGAGACCCGTCAAGCCGTCGTTGTCTACATTCACTACACCCAGCACCTGCGATGCCAGATTGCCGTATGGATATACACGCTTCATGGCCTGCTCAAAAAGCACGCCGGGCAGGTTCTTCTTCTCCAGCACCGCAGCATCGTCTTCGTCAACTTGGCGCTTGATATACACCCAGGTGCCATCGGACTCGACGAGCTTGCGGCAGGTCTTTTTATCGATTCCAGTTGCCTTGACCAGCGCCGACACCGTCTTGTCAACATCCTCGACAAGCTGCGGGTTCACGGCGATGTTGCGACATTCGACCGACGACGCCAGCACGTTACCGTTGCGGTCGTAGATGGTGCCGCGTTTGGCATAGAGGGTCTGCGCAAGCAGGCGGCGCGCATCGGCACGCTCGCGCAGTTTATCGGCTTCGACAATTTGATAGTCGGCAAGGCGAAAGACGCCCGAGCCCAAGCCAAGCCCAATGAATCCCATGACGGCTTTGCGGCGAGGCAGAGGCGCGCCTGTGAGCCATTCGGTCGACGAACTCTTGCGCGACCTGGTGTTATGCACTTGAGGGCCGCCCGAGCCACGAAGTCGCGACGCCGGGTCGTTGCCACGGGACTGCCCGGCGTTGTAAGATTGCCGACCCGTTCCTTGATAACCAGAACGTCCCCGCGACGAGGGACGTCCAGAACCGCGGCCCCCATCGGAACCGCGGCGATAGTCATTTGTCATACTCAGCTACCGTCTTGCTACTGAGCGGTCGCGGTCGCGTTGGCGCCCGCGGCTGCATCCTGCGAAAAGTCAAGTGTAACGCTCTCGCTGGGCTCCACCATGCCATAAGCGCCCGCAAGGTCGCGAATGCGCGTGTCGGCGCCATAGACCGAATGCATGACCTCCAGGTCGGAGCTCTCATCGGTCGCCTTTTCGAGCGTGTTGGTAAGCTCGGCGTTGCTGTTGAGCACCTGGGCCGTAACGCCGGCAAGCGCCACGCGGGCGACGCCGATCGTCATGAAGATAGCCGCAATGATGCAAAACGTTTTAAGAACGCTCATGAAAACCGGGCTTACCACCTGGTTTGCCTGACGGCCCGCGCCCGTGTAGACATCAAAGCGCGGCGCGCGCTGCTCACGGGGAGCAACGGGGGCCTGCGGCGTCTCACGATAGGCGGGCATGGCGTTCATATCATAGGCGAGTGCTGCGCTTGAAGTGTTGTAGCCCATGATATGCCGCCTCCCATCCCGAGTACGTTGGTAGTGTGTTTAAGCTTCGTTTATGGTGCGAGCGGGAGGTCCAATATCGCGCGGTCGCGTCTACAGACGCTGCGCCACGCGGATTTTGGCTGATCTCGCCCGAGGGTTGCGCTCAACCTCATCAGGCTGGGCAACCAAGGGTTTGCGGGTGATGACCTTGAGTATCGGCACGTTGCCGCACACGCACACCGGAATCTCCGGCGGACACGTGCACCCCTGGCTCATCTCCTTAAAGTGGTTCTTTACGATACGGTCCTCGAGCGAGTGATACGAGATGACGCAGATACGTCCGCCCGGGTTGAGCCACCTGGTGGCGGCATCAAGCCCTCGTTCGAGCACATCGAGCTCGTGATTGACCTCGATGCGAATGGCCTGGAAACTTTTCTTGGCCGGGTGTCCACCATGCCGACGAGCGGCAGCCGGGATACCCGCCTTGATGATCTCGACAAATTGGCCGGTGGTTTCGATCGGTTCTTGCTCGCGGCGGCGCACGATCTCGCGCGCGATCTGCGAGGCGAACTTCTCTTCGCCGTAGACGCGTAGAATCCGGGCGAGGTCGTGTTCGTTATAGGTGTTGATGACCTCAGCTGCGTTTAAGGTGTTATTACCCGGATCCATCCGCATGTCCAATGGGGCGTCCTCGTTATACGAAAAGCCCCTGCCAGGGATATCGAGTTGCGGCGACGAAACGCCCAAATCGAACAGGAAGCCATCGACCCCGGGCACCTCGGCCGAGCAAAGCAGCTCGTCCAAGTCGCCGAAGTTGCCCTTCAGCAGCTGGTGCGGAACGCCGGGAACCTCGCGGTCCAGACGGGCGCCAGCGGCCTCGAGGGCCATGTCGTCCTGATCGACGCCGAGCAAAAGGCCCGTCTCCCCCACCTGCGCGGCCATCTTTACCGAATGGCCGGCACCGCCAAGGGTGCAATCGCAGACAACGGAGCCGCTCTTTAGCCGCAGCGACTCAAGCACTTCGCCGAGCATGACAGGTTCATGCCGATATTCTTGTGTCAAGATCCCACGCTCCATCCGTTACTCGTGCCTTGCCCTTACGAGAAGAAGAGGTCCAGCAGGGCCTCGTCGTCATCGTCCTCATCGGCCGTAGCGCGGTCCCAAACCTCAAGGTGGTCGTAGTTGCCCACAACCGTGACCTCGCGGTCGAGGTTCGCCTGCTTGCGGAGAGACTCAGAAAGACCGATACGACCTGCGCTGTCCACATCCATCGACGTGGTGCGCTTGTTGATCGCCCTCATGAGCTTCTGGTCGTTAATGTCACGCGGGTTAAAACCCTCGTGGCCCTCACGACCCGCGAAGAGTCCTTCGACCCACTTATCGAAGGCCTCGGCAGAGAACACGTACAGAGCATCGACATCCAGGGCTTTGAACACGCGAACGTGCTCTCCAAGCTCCTCGCGAAGGGGTGCAGGCAGGGACAGACGACCTTTTGCATCGAGATTGCGCTCGTATGCACCCGTCATTCCCATGTGCGCCCTCCCCTCGGTTACTCAGATGGCACGTACGCGGGGAACCACCCCGCCTGTCGACGTCATCAATAATATGGGGAACCGCCCCATTTTTCAACACCTTTCCCCACCCCTTCCCCCACCCCACCCCACCACTTCACCCCCAATATGTTGTAAAACACCCCCGAGCATATGTTCGAAAACACAATATGTTGTGTTTACAGCAAAGGCGGGATGCCACCTGTAGAACCACGCCCGCGAACCTCAACCTTCAAGTTGACCTTGAGGCGATTTTTACGTCCCTTTACACACCGTTCACATCGCCCCCAGACTCCCCCACCCACGGTACACACGGCCCACCACCGCGTCGGTGTCTGGCGAAAAATGGGACGGGGCCCCAGATTGCCCATGCGCGCAAAAGTGCGTCTCGGCAATCTGGGGCCCGTCCCATTTAATATTTATAAATATGCAGGTCAACGAGGTGCTAGCGATGTGCCAGTGGATGCGCCGCCAGATAGACCTCGGTCAGTTGCGTGCGGTCGACATGCGTGTAGACCTGCGTGGTCGAAATATCGGCATGGCCCAAAATCTCCTGCAGCACACGCAGGTCGGCACCGCCCGCAAGCATATGGGTGGCAAAGGAGTGACGCAGCGTATGGGGATGGAGCCCCACCAGTCCCACCTGGCGCCCGTAGCGCTCACAGATGGCATGGATGCCCTGGCGCGACAGACGGCGGCCGTTCTTATTTAAAAAGACCGCCGAGGTCTCGGTTCCGCGGGCATGGACCGCCAAGCGAGAACGCCCCTCAGTTACATAGAGCGTCAGAGCTCGCGCCGCGCTTCCCACCAGCGGTGACAGGCGTTCCTTTGAGCCCTTACCGCGAACGAGCACAAAGCCATCGTCGATATGGATATCGCCCACATCGAGCCCCACCAACTCGCTCACACGTAAGCCGCATCCGTAGAGCACTTCCAAGATGGCATGGTCGCGCAAGCCCATCTCGCCCTCGGGGAAGTCTTGATCGAGCAGCGCCGAGACATCCTCCACCGATAGATACTCCGGCAAACGCTCAGCCTTTTTAGGCAGGCGCAACGCCGCCGTTGGATTTTGGGCCACAGCCCCATCGCGCACCAAAAAGGCATGCAGGCCCTTCACGGCCGCAAGCGCACGCTCCACCGAGGCATCGGAATAGCCCCCATCGCGACGGTCGGCGACAAAGCCCTCCACGACCCGACGGGTCACCTCTTCAAAAGACACAATACCCGCCCGCTCCAGATAGGCGCAGTACGTCGTCAGGTCACGACGATAGGCCGCAATCGTGTTGCGCGCCAAACCCCGCTCGACCGCGAGGTAATCGAGATACTCCCCCGCCGCCACGGCGAGCGACGAGGGAGTAGCTTCGGTATGTTCCTTATTCGCCGGCACCCTTAGTCCGTAGCGAGGTTCATGGGCGTCACCTGCAGACGGTCGACACCCTCGTGCTGGCCGATCGAAGCGCGTACGAACTCGCGGAACAGCGGCTGCGGGTTGGTCGGGCGGCTCTTGAACTCGGGATGAGCCTGGGTTGCCACATACCACGGATGCACGTCGCGCGGCAGCTCGACCATCTCGACCAGGCGCTCGTCAGGCGAAAGACCCGATATAACCAGACCGGCGTCCTCGAGCTGGTCACGGAAGGCGTTGTTGAACTCAAAACGGTGACGGTGACGCTCGTAGACGAGCTCCTCGCCGTATGCCTCGCGCGCGAGGGTATCGGCGGCGAGCTTGCACGGATAGGCGCCCAGGCGCATGGTGCCGCCCTTCTCGGTCACGTCCTCCTGCGAGCTCATCAGGTCGATGACACTATACGGGCCGTCCGGATCGAACTCGGAAGAGCTGGCGCCGGCAAGGCCGACCACGTTGCGGGCGAACTCGCACACGGCTACCTGCATACCCAGGCAAATGCCCAGATACGGAATCTTGTGCTCGCGGGCGAACTCGGCCGCGAGGATCTTGCCCTCCAGGGCGCGCTTGCCAAAGCCGCCAGGGACCAAGATGCCCGAGGCGTCACCCAGGACCTCGGAGACGTTCTGCTCGTCGAGGCTCTCGCCATCGACCAGCTGCACGTCAACGTGGCGATCGTAGAACACGCCCGCGTGGTGCAGGGCCTCGATAACCGACAGGTAGGCATCGGGCAGCTGCGTATACTTGCCCACGACGGCGATCTTCACCTTGTCGGCGTGCTGGTTGGCATGGTTCTGCTTGCGCAGGAACTCGTTCCACTGACTCATGTCGCGCTCACGCGGGTCCAGACCCAGACGCTCGCAAATGCGCAGGTCAAAGTCCTGCTCGGCGAGCAGCTGCGGAACATCGTAGATGCTCGCGCAGTCCTCGTTGGTAAAGACGCAGTCGGTGTCGACGTCGCAGAAGCTTGCGATCTTGCCGCGGATGGCATCGTCGATATGGTGATCGGAGCGCAGAACGATAATATCGGGCTGGATACCAAAGCTGCGGAGCTCCTTGACGGAGTGCTGCGTCGGCTTGGTCTTGACCTCGTGGGCGGCGGCGATATAGGGAACGAGCGACACGTGGATGTAGCAGACGTTCTCGGGGCCGGCCTCCTTGCGATACTGGCGGATGGCCTCGACAAACGGCTGCGACTCGATGTCACCGATAGTGCCGCCCAACTCAGTGATGACCACGTCGGAGCCGGTCTGTTCCTCAATACGACGGAACTTATCCTTAATGGCGTTCGTGACGTGCGGGATCACCTGCACGGTGCCGCCCAAAAAGTCACCGCGACGTTCGCGGGCGATCAGGCTCTTATAGATGGCACCAGTCGTAAAGTTGGAATCGCGGGTTAGGTTCTCGTCAATAAAGCGCTCGTAGTGGCCCAGGTCCAGATCGGACTCGTAGCCGTCCTCGGTCACAAAGACCTCGCCATGCTGGAACGGGCTCATGGTGCCGGGGTCGACGTTCAGATACGGGTCGGCCTTTTGCATCGTTACCTTGTAGCCGCGCGACTTGAGCAGACGGCCCAGCGAGGCCGCGGTAATACCCTTGCCCAGAGACGAAACCACGCCGCCGGTCACGAACACATGCTTGGTCATATTGAGTTACCTGCGCTTCCCGTAGAAGTTGTCCATACACATCTTACGGGTCTTCATTGTAATACTCGCGACGCGCGCCGCACGCATTTTTTCTTACGCGCAATCGCATTTCTCCATCTCGAAACAAAACGCCGTCCGGTTGCCCAGGCGGCGTCGCTATGGCAAGGGTTACATGCTGCTATCGATCAGCAACCGCGTCCTCAAGCATTTCTTGAACGAGCATGCCAGTACGGACGCCCTCAAGATACCACTCGCCACGTTCGGTGAGGCAAATGCCATTTGCAAGCTGACCGCCGTCGTCGCTATAACGCGAGACGACATCAATCATGCCCTCGGAATCCAAGCGATCGATTGCGGCGCGGGCACGATACGGCGAAACCCCCACGCGCTCGGCAAGCGTTTTGCGCGAGAAACCATACGGCCCGCCATTGTCTTCGGTTTGCTGGTCAATCTCCATCAACACCAGCACCTCGACACGCTTCATATCGTTGACACTCGCACGACCCTTGCCCGCCATAGCAGCCTCCTCAAACCGAGCACGAGCATCTAACGCGCCGTGCGCGACCGACACACCTCACGATGGCAGGTAATATCCATCATGTGGCATCCCGCTAAGGATGAAACAGTTACGGTTATTGTATACCGCTCAAATTGTTTCTAGGCAGGTAAACAGCTATTTTTCGCCGAAATAGGCGCTTTATTGATCAAAAAGCCGTACCGGGCGCTAACCCGATACGGCCAAAATGCAATGCAATTACCGCGGTGCTTCAAACTTAGCGATGGAAGAAACCGCGGCGCTCAAACTTGGGCTCGCAGCACACGTTGATACCCAGTTTGCGCAGTACCGTCTCGTCCGTCGGCGAGATGATCACGCTAAAGAAGGCATCGCAACCGCGCAGCTGCTCCAGGCCCGAAAGGACGCGAGCGGCCGTCTCACTCGTGGCCGAGGTGATCGACAACGCCATAAGCGTCTCGTCGGTGTGGAGGCGCGGGTTTTTGCTTCCCAGGAAATGCGTCTTGAGCTTGCTGATGGGCTCGATCGCCTCATCGCTAATGACCTCGAGCTCAAGGTCGACGCCCGAGACATGCTTGAGGGCGTTCATAATGAGCGAACTTGCGGCGCCCAGGCGCGTGGAGGTCTTACCGGTCACCACGGAGCCGTCTGGCATGACCATGGCACCCACGGGACCACCCGTCAGTTGCTCCCTGGTGAGGGCCGCCGAGCGCGCCGGTGAGTAGTTCTTATCGATGCCGGCTTTCTTCATAATAATCTTGAGACGGTCGACTTGCTCATCGCCCACGCCAGTACGGCGCACATTTTCGACCGCGGTAAAGTAGCGGCGGACGATCTCCATCTTGGAAGCGTCGCGGCAGGCATCGTCATCGGTGATGGCAAAGCCGACCATATTGACGCCCATGTCCGTAGGGCTCTGGTAGGGGCTCTTGCCCAGGATCTTTTCCATCAGGGCACGGACTACCGGGAAGGCCTCGACGTCGCGGTTGTAGTTGACCGTGGTCTTGTTGTAGGCCTCAAGGTGGAACGAATCGATGATATTGGCGTCGTCGAGGTCAGCCGTGGCGGCCTCGTAGGCAATATTGACCGGATGCGTCAGAGGAAGATTCCAGACCGGGAAGGTCTCGAACTTGGCATAGCCGGCGGCGGTACCGTGCTTATGCTCGTGATACAGCTGCGAGAGGCAAGTAGCGAGCTTGCCCGAGCCGGGGCCGGGTGCCGTCACGACAACGAGCGGACGCGTGGTCTCGACAAACTCGTTCTTGCCGTAGCCATCGTCGGACACGATCAGATCGACATCGTGCGGATACCCCTCGATGGGATAGTGCAGCTTGGCGGGAATACCGAGCGCGTTCAGGCGGTTGCGGAACACATCGGCAGCAGGCTGGCCGGCATACTGGGTGATGACCACAGCCGCGACGGCAAACCCATTCCCTCGGAACAGATCGACCAGGCGCAAAACGTCCTCGTCATAGGTAATGCCAAGGTCACCACGAGCCTTGTTTTTCTCGATGTGGTTCGCGTTGATCGCGATGATAACCTCGACATCGTCGGCGATGCTCTTGAGCATGCGGAACTTGCTGTCCGGTTCAAAACCCGGCAGCACGCGGCTCGCATGATAGTCATCGAACAGCTTACCGCCAAACTCCAAATAGAGCTTGCCACCAAACTGCGAGATGCGCTCCTTAATGTGAGCAGCCTGCAGCTCGATATACTTCGCGTTGTCGAAACCCTGGCGCATGTATGGCTCCCGTCCCGTTTCCAATTAATGTTCTAGGCGATTATAACGGAGCAGACCCTCCCCAACGCCCAAGCAATCAACTGGCACCAACCAAACACGCCATCGATAAGTTGCGGTGAAATAGTTCCCGTTTAACCCCTCAAGACGGCCAAACAGGAACTATTCCACCGCAACTTCCCCTTTTTGGTTCAAACAAACCTGGCCTTTGTATCAATAATGGAAACGTCGCAGGTTGAGCATAAGCCAGCGAAAGCCCGCCAGAGTAGGCAAAGCGCCCTCTGCACCAACAATGGAAAGCGCCGCAGGCAGAGGACGGACAGCGAGCGCCGTCCAGGACGTACAAGTTGGCATGAAAAAGGCGAGGCATAGACCTTTTGGTCATGCCTTGCCTTTTGAATGACAAATTGTCGTCCTGGGCGGCGCGCAGCGTCGACTGGTTGCGCGGTTCGTAGAACCGCGCAACATAAGTGCGCCCCCTCCCGCGCACGGAACGGAAGGGGGCTAAAGGTAGGAGTCTACCGGTGGGTTTACCCCACCGGACAGACGATGACCAGGTGATCCTTTACAGGATCGTCAAGGTTTCCGTGGGGTACCCGTTGGGTACTTAGAGCAGCACGCAGGCGACGGTCAGGATGACGGCGCAGACGACGGAGAGCGCGACGATGAGCTTAAGGGCAAACTTGAGCCAGGTCGTCCACTCGATCTTGGCCAGGGCGAGACCGCCCATGATGGCGCCGGAAGTCGGGGTGAACAGGTTCACGACACCGATGGCGGCGGAGAAGATCATGACCATGACCTCGGGCGAGAAGCCAAGCTTAACAGCCAGCGGTCCCATGATGGGCATGGAGACGGTGGCCATACCGGAGGTCGAGGGGATCAGGAAGGACAGGCCGAAGTAGACCAGGAAGCTCATGGGAGCGAAGATCACGCCGGACAGGCCAGCCAGGGCATTGGCGGCAGCGTCGAGGACGAAGACGTCGAGGCCGGTGTTAGCCATGAGGACGGAGATACCACGGGCGAGGGCGATAACGAGAACAACGGACATCATGTCGGCAGCGCCGGTGATGAAGGTGTTGACGATCTGCTTCTCGGACAGGCCACCGATGATACCGATCAGGACGGCCATGAGGAAGAACCAGGTGGAAGCCTCGTCGAAGTACCACTGGCCAATGGGCAGGCCGGTGATCAGGGCAGACCAGCCCTGGACGACGGCGTTACCATCGGCGTCGTAGACAGCGCCAGCGTCGAAGAAGTTGGCGACGCCCTCGTTGAGATCGGCCAGCGGAATGAAGCCGACGATCATGACGACGAAGGTGAAGGCGAAGGCGATCAGAACACCCTTCTGACGACCGGTGAGCTTGACCTCCTTGTGGACCTCGGAAGCAGCCTTGCCGTGAGCCTCTTCGGCGTCCTTGAGCTCCTGCATCGACAGGATGGTGGAACCCTTGTCAGCCTTGACCTTCTTGGCATAGTTCATCACGAAAACGATGGACATAGCGGTAGTGACAATCCACAGGACGGCACCGAGGCCGATGATGATGGACTGGTTGACCTCAATGCCAACGCCGGTCAGAGCGTCGACGGCAGCGCCGACGGCGAACGGGTTAACCGTGGAGCCCAGGCAGCCGCAGCCAGCGCCGAGCAGGACGGTAGCGGCGCCGACCATGGGGTCGAAGCCAGCGGCCATCATGGTAGCGGCGAGCAGGGCGTAGAAGGGAACGGTCTCCTCGCACATACCATAGGTGGTACCACCGAGGGAGAAGATGAGCATAAGGACAGGAACGAGCATGATCTCGTTGCCCTTAAGCTTCTGCACCAGAACGGCGATGCCGTTGTCCAGAGCGCCGGTCTCGGTCATCATACCGAGGAAGCCGCCCAGGATCATAACGAAGAGGCAGACGGGCAGAGCGTCAGCGAAGCCCAGGATCGGGGCGGTGCAGAAATCGCTCAAGCGGGCTGCAGTAACCGCGCCGCCGGACGTGCCGGAGACGATAACGGTAATCACTGCAACAATTGCCAGCAGAGCTAGAAGAATGGTGAACGATGAAGGCATACCGCGCTTTTTCTTAGCGGTCTCAGTCATGGTTCTCATCCCCCCTTCATAAATCATTTAACTTTCTCGCGCTAAGCGGATCTTCCGTGCCGTGCCCACCGCCCGACGCGAGATATTTACCAGACAAAGCCGCTCGGGGTGTGCAGCAAGACACCCCGAGCGAGATGCTAGATGCTCTTACTTGAGCGTGGCGTACATGACAGCCTTGATGGTGTGCATGCGGTTCTCGGCCTCGTCGAAGACCTTGGAAGCGGGGCTCTCGAAGACCTCGTCGGTGACCTCCTGCTCGGTGATGCCGAACTGCTCGCACTTCTCTGCGCCAATCGTGGTGTTGGTGTCGTGGAAGCTGGGCAGGCAGTGCAGGAAGATGGCACCCGGGTTGGCCATAGCCATGACCTCGGAGGTAACACGATACGGGGTAAGCTGAGCGATGCGCTCGGCCCAGACCTCGTCGGGCTCGCCCATGGAGACCCACACGTCGGTGTAGATAACGTCGGCACCGGTGACGCCGTCCTTGACGTCGGTGGTCAGCTTGATGGTGCAGCCGTTGGCCTCGGCGATGGGCTTGCAGGCCTCGATGACGTCGTCAGCGGGCATGCACTCCTCGGGGCCGCAGGCCACGAAGTTCATACCGAGCTTGGAGCAGACGACCATGAGGGAGCGAGCAACGTTGTTCTTGCAGTCGCCCATGAAGACGAGAGTCTTGCCCTTGATGTCGTAATTGAAGTTCTCCTGGACGGTCAGGATGTCGGCGAGCATCTGGGTGGGATGCCACTCGGTGGTCAGGCCGTTCCAGACAGGCACGCCGGACTTAGCAGCGAGCTCCTCGACGTCGTCCTGGGCAAAGCCACGGAACTCGATGCCGTCATACATGCGGCCGAGAACGCGGGCGGTGTCCTCGATGGACTCCTTCTTGCCCATCTGCGACGAACCCGGATCGAGGTAGGTGACGCCCATGCCCAGATCCATGCCGCCGACCTCGAAGGCGCAGCGGGTACGAGTGGAGGTCTTCTGGAAGAGCAGAACGATGTTCTTGCCCTCGAGATAGCGGTGCGGAACGCCAGCGCGCTTCATATCCTTGAAGTTCTTGGAAAGCTTGAGCAGGTACTCGATCTCCTCGGTGGTGAGGTCGAGAAGCTTGAGGAAGCTACGGCCGGAGAGGTTAACACCCATGGTTCGATTCCTTTCGAAGAAATGAATTACGTAAGTATTAGTGTTGCCCGTTTAACGGGCGAAGCCGGTGCGGTTGTAGGGGGACCGCACCGGAAACGGAAAGACTTAGAGGTCCTCGCGCCAGAAGGGCATGCTCATGCAGCGCGGGCCGCCGCGGCCGCGGGAGAGCTCGGCGGAGGGCACGACGAGAAGGTCCAGGCCCTCCTTGTACAGCACGTCGTTGGTGACGGTGTTGCGGGCGTAGACGCAGATCTTGCCGGGCTCGACGCACAGGGTGTTGGAGCCGTCGTTCCACTGCTCGCGGGAGGCCGCGATCGGGTCGCCGCCGCCGCAGGGGATCAGCTTGACCTGGTCGACGCCGGTGGCGTCCTCCAGGACGTGCTCGAGGGTGTCCTCGATCAGGCGGATGTTCACGTCGCCCGGGTTCTTGCCGGCGGTCAGCTCGTAGACGCGCAGGGTGCCCATGATGGCGGGGTGGATCGTGAACTTATCGACGTCGATCTGGGTGAAGACCGTGTCGAGGTGCATGAAGGCGCGCGAGACCGGGATGTCGAAGGCCAGGATGCGCTCGACCTTGGAGTCGGAGTTCCAGAAGATGTTCTGGGCCATGACGTCGATCGCGGCGGCCTGGGTGCGCTGGGAGATGCCGACGGCGAGGGTCTTCTCGTTGATGTTCAGCACGTCGCCGCCCTCGGTGTGGAACTGGCAGTCGCGGCGGAAGTACAGCGAGACGTCCTTGTAGTCGGGGTGGTACTTGAAGATGTACTTGCCGTACAGGGTCTCGCGGTTGCGGGTGACCGAGTACATGCGGTTGAGGTTGACGCCCTCGCCGACGACCGCGAACGGGTCGCGGGTGAAGTAGAGGTTGGGCATCGGGTCGATGATCAGGTCGGACTCGGACTCGGAGTTGACCAGGGAGTCGAGGGTCGTGGACGCCGTGAGGGGCATGTCGATCTCGGACTTGGTCATGCCGGCCATGGTCTTCTTGACGAACTCGAGGTTGTCCTCGATGGAGTCCAGCTTCTCGCGGACGATCTGCGGCATGTGCTGGCCGCGGATGCCGGCCTCGGCGATGTACTGGTCGGTGAACTCGGCGCGGGCGCCGGGGACCTGGTCGAACACCTCGGCGACGAGGTTCTCGAGATAGAGGACCTCCACGCCCTGGTCCCTCAGGATCTGGGCGAAGGTGTCGTGCTCCTGCTGCGCGACCTCCAGGAACGGGACGTCGTCGAACAGGAGTCGCTCGAGCTCGTCGGGCGGCAGGTTGAGGAGCTCGTCGCCGGGACGGTGCAGGCAGACCTTCCTGAGCTTGCCGATCTCGGAAGGCACGTGCAGACCTTTCGTCATGGCCTCCTACCTTTCTTTCGGGCCCTTGTCAGGGCCGATTCGTTAGCGCCCCTCCGTGTGAGGCGTTATTGCTGACGACATATTTATATCCAAAATCAGCCCATACTTCCACCTTGCCCCCGAACGGTTTTTTATAGGGGGTGAACGGCATACACATATACTTCACGCATGGCACACTTCATCTTAATAAAGCGTATTTACGTGCTTAAACGCGTTTTCAATCCTAAAATCAAATGGAACTTAACTTTGTTAAACCATCCTCAAATTGCATATTTCCACTAAAGCTATGAATAGAATTAGCGGTTCATACCGCGTCTCAACCATTTTCATTTTTATTCAGAAAAAAGTTTGTCCTATTCATTTCTGGTAAATAAATTACCGTTTACCAGACGCTTGATACCGTTCACCGGAAACTCAGTATAAGGCCCAGCGGATACCGGCTCGCTTTACGGCCCCATTTGTAACAACTTGACTTCTCGGTATAGAAAAACGGACCCGCTTCACTAGGGAAACGGGTCCGTTTTCGATTATCTTCGGCCAATTTAGATAACGCCCTCGAAGATCATCGGAATCCTAGCGATCAAACTCCGCCAGCGCCTCGCCCAAAAGCCTCAGGCCCTCGCGCAGAACGTCCTCGCTCGCGCAGTAGCCCAGGCGTGCGCCACAGGGAAGCTCAAAGCGGCTGCCGGGTACCAGCAGCACTCCCCTCTCGGACAGCAGGCGCTTGCAGAACTCCTCGTCGTCCTCGGGAATATCCAGCTGGATAAACGAGGTAGACACGCCCTGTGGGGCCGTCCAGGAAACGCGATGCTGCGTATCGATCCAAGCCTGCGCGATATCGCGGTTGCCAAACACGATCTTGCGATTGCGCTCGAGGATCTTGTCCTTGTGCTCAAGCACATAGGTCGCCAAGGCGTCGTTGAACACACCGCCGCAGATCATGGTGTAATCGCGATAGGTACGGATGCGGTTGGACACCTCTTCGTCGGCCACGACCCAGCCCACGCGGGCCGCAGGCGTCGAATAGGTCTTCGACAACGAGTTGGTGACAATGGCCCTCTCGTACACGTCGACCATCGACATAAAGGACTCAGTGTTTTCGAGCGGCAGATACACCTCGTCGCACAGCACGTAGGCGCCCACCGAACGGGCGATCTCGGCAATCTGGCCGAGCATATCGGTATCGAGCACCGTACCGATGGGGTTCGATGCGTTGTTTATGCAGATAAGCTTGGTGTTGGGGCGCACCAAGCGCTTGAGTTCCTCGATATCGGGCTTCCAGCCGAGTTCCTCGCAAAGCTCCCAATACTCGACCTCGGCGCCGAGCGTACGTGGGATCTCATAGAGCGGCGCGTAGGTGGGCCACTCGGCGATAACATGGTCGCCGGGCTCGACCACAGCCATGATGGCGTTGAGGTTAGCGCCCGTGCAGCCATTGGTCTGCAGAATGTGATCGGGATTGACCTCGCGACGATACAGCTTGTCAACCTCGGCCTTAAACTCCGGCGAGCCCTCGATCCAGCCGTAGTTCATCTTCTCGCGGTCCAGGCGCTCGTAGAACGTGGCGCCGTCCTGTTCATCGAGCGCGCGTAGCTCGCCCATGGTGAGCGACGAGATCGTCGACTGGGCGATGTCCCACGTGGCGCTCTTCTCCCAAACGTTGAGCCATTCCTCAACGCCAATCGTCTTGATGTCCATGGCCAAGCTCCTTACAAAAGCAGTCATCCAACCGTGTTGACGTTCCTCATACAAGATTGGGGCGGTGCGAAAACCCGCACCGCCCCAATGGGAGACATCTAATGGCAGCTAGATGTATGTATTATGACCTGTACGGGTCCTTGAAGACCTTAGAGGTCCTCGCGCCAGAAGGGCATGCTCATGCAGCGCGGGCCGCCGCGGCCGCGGGAGAGCTCGGCGGAGGGCACGACGAGAAGGTCCAGGCCCTCCTTGTACAGCACGTCGTTGGTGACGGTGTTGCGGGCGTAGACGCAGATCTTGCCGGGCTCGACGCACAGGGTGTTGGAGCCGTCGTTCCACTGCTCGCGGGAGGCCGCGATCGGGTCGCCGCCGCCGCAGGGGATCAGCTTGACCTGGTCGACGCCGGTGGCGTCCTCCAGGACGTGCTCGAGGGTGTCCTCGATCAGGCGGATGTTCACGTCGCCCGGGTTCTTGCCGGCGGTCAGCTCGTAGACGCGCAGGGTGCCCATGATGGCGGGGTGGATCGTGAACTTATCGACGTCGATCTGGGTGAAGACCGTGTCGAGGTGCATGAAGGCGCGCGAGACCGGGATGTCGAAGGCCAGGATGCGCTCGACCTTGGAGTCGGAGTTCCAGAAGATGTTCTGGGCCATGACGTCGATCGCGGCGGCCTGGGTGCGCTGGGAGATGCCGACGGCGAGGGTCTTCTCGTTGATGTTCAGCACGTCGCCGCCCTCGGTGTGGAACTGGCAGTCGCGGCGGAAGTACAGCGAGACGTCCTTGTAGTCGGGGTGGTACTTGAAGATGTACTTGCCGTACAGGGTCTCGCGGTTGCGGGTGACCGAGTACATGCGGTTGAGGTTGACGCCCTCGCCGACGACCGCGAACGGGTCGCGGGTGAAGTAGAGGTTGGGCATCGGGTCGATGATCAGGTCGGACTCGGACTCGGAGTTGACCAGGGAGTCGAGGGTCGTGGACGCCGTGAGGGGCATGTCGATCTCGGACTTGGTCATGCCGGCCATGGTCTTCTTGACGAACTCGAGGTTGTCCTCGATGGAGTCCAGCTTCTCGCGGACGATCTGCGGCATGTGCTGGCCGCGGATGCCGGCCTCGGCGATGTACTGGTCGGTGAACTCGGCGCGGGCGCCGGGGACCTGGTCGAACACCTCGGCGACGAGGTTCTCGAGATAGAGGACCTCCACGCCCTGGTCCCTCAGGATCTGGGCGAAGGTGTCGTGCTCCTGCTGCGCGACCTCCAGGAACGGGACGTCGTCGAACAGGAGTCGCTCGAGCTCGTCGGGCGGCAGGTTGAGGAGCTCGTCGCCGGGACGGTGCAGGCAGACCTTCCTGAGCTTGCCGATCTCGGAAGGCACGTGCAGACCTTTCGTCATGGCCTCCTACCTTTCTTTCGGGCCTTTCGGCCGAATCTCTCAGCGCCCTTCCGTAACGGGCACTGCTTGCTGACAGCTCTAGTTATATCCAAATTCCACCCGCAATTCCACCTCGCCCCCGAACGGTCAACAAAGTGCGATGAACGGTATATCGCATGAGATTCCCCCATAATGTACTTCGGCGTTCTAAAGTAACTTTTCTAAGGTAAACGCTCTTTTTTCCTAAAAACTATTTGCAATTGCATCTCTAAACTTTTGATTCAAAATTGCATAGCTAAATCGGTTTTATGTATATAAATGATGTTTGTTTACGTTTCCGCCTGCATTCAATGATATTCAGCTATCCATCATTCTTATTCACACTTACGTACCAGTTGAGTGAGGATATAGACCGCTTGCAGACGAGCAGGGCGTCAGTCCTATAACTTGTCAGCGTAAGAAGTAGGTAAAGATACCGTTCACGCGATACGTCAGTGCCAGCGGTCGACTAAATTGAGACAATAGTGAATTAGAGTTAGGCTACCGTCCTCTACGGGGACTGAACGGACAGATGCATATGCCGAGCAAAATCGAAAAGAAGCAAGCCGCCGCAAAGCTGCGCAAACCGCCGCGCGACTTCTCGTACACGCAGAACCGAGAGCTCAGCTGGCTACGCTTTGACAACCGCGTGCTCGACGAGGCCTTCGATGAGTCCGTGCCGCTGTTCGAGCGCCTCAAGTTCGTCTCGATCTTCGAGTCCAACCTCGACGAGTTCCTTATGGTGCGCGTGGGCGGCCTATCCGACCTGGCCGAGCTCAAAAAACAACCCGTAGACAACAAGAGCAATATGACCGCCTCCGAGCAGGTCGAAGCCGTCGTAGCGGAGCTGCCCGAGCTCCTCGACCGCTGGGAGTCCATCTTCAAGAGCATCGAGGGCAAGCTCGACGCCCTGGGCGTCCACCGCGCGCGTGTCGAATCGCTCACGCCCGAGGAGCGCACCTTTGTCACCCGCTACTTCCAGGCCTACGTTTCGCCGGTCATCTCGCCGCTGGTGATCGACCCGCGCCACCCCTTCCCCAACCTGCGCAACGGCGCTCTCTACCTGGCCTGCGGCCTAGACGGCGTCACCGACGAGGAGAGTCTGCTGGGCCTTATCGAGATTCCCGCCTCGATGAACCGCGTGGTCGAGATCCCCTCGCCCACCGGCACCTACTCCTACATCCTGCTCGAGGACGTCATCCTCGCCTGCCTAGACAGCTGCTTTGGCTCCTATAAGCCGCTCGACCGCGCGCTCATCCGCGTCACCCGCAACGCCGACATCGATCCGGACGGCGAAGGCGTCGAGGAGGAAGAGGACTACCGCCAGCACATGAAGCGCATCCTCAAGAAGCGCCTGCGCCTGCAGCCGGTAGTGCTCGCCGTCTCGGGTTCGCTCGAGAAGCAAACGCTCAAGACCATCCGCAAGGCACTCGAGCTTTCGCGCCGCTCAGTCTTTACCTGCGATATCCCGCTCAACCTGGGCTATGTCTTTGGCATTGAGGGCAAGATTCCCGAGCATCTGCGCAACGAGCTGCTCTTTACGCCGTTTAAACCACAGCCCAACCCCACCATCGACATGAACCGCTCCATCCGCGAGCAGGTACTGCAGCACGACAAGCTGCTCTTTTATCCCTATGAGGCCATGAACCCGTTCTTGGATCTGGTTCACGAGGCGGCCTACGACCCCGAGTGTATCTCGCTGCGCATCACGCTCTACCGCGTGGCCAAGCAGAGCCGCCTGTGCGAGTCGCTCATCGACGCCGCCGAGAACGGCAAAGAGGTCACGGTGCTCATGGAGCTCCGCGCCCGCTTCGACGAGCAGAACAACATCGAGTGGGCCGAGCGTCTGGAAGAGGCCGGCTGCACCGTCATCTACGGCTCTGAGGGCTTTAAGTGCCACTCCAAGATCTGCCAGCTCACCTATCGCGAGGGCATGGCGCTTACGCGCCTGACGCTTTTGGGCACCGGCAACTTTAACGAAAAGACGGCCAAGCTCTACAGCGACTTTATGCTCATGACCGCCCATCCCGGCATCGGTGAGGACGCCAACCTGTTCTTCCGCAACCTGTCGCTGGGCAATCTGCGCGGCGATTACCGCTTCCTGGGCGTGGCGCCCGTAGGCCTCAAGCCGCTCATCATGCGCGGCCTGGATCGCGAGATTCAGCGCGCCCTTGCCGGCGAGCCCGCCCGTGTGTTCTTTAAGCTCAACTCGCTCACCGACCGCGAGGTTATCGACAAGATCGCCGAGGCATCGTGTGCAGGAGTCCGCGTGGACATGATCATCCGCGGCATCTCGTGCCTTAAGCCGGGCGTTCCGGGCAAGACCGAGAACGTACACGTCCGCTCTATCGTCGGGCGCTTTTTGGAGCACGCCCGCGTTTACGCCTTTGGCGTGGACTCGGACATGATCTACCTGAGCTCGGCCGACATGATGACGCGCAACACCGAGCACCGCGTGGAGATCGCCTTCCCCGTGCTCGACCCCACCTGCCGCGCCCTGGTGCACGAGTACATGGGCATGCAGTTGCGCGACAACGTGAAGGCCCGCAGCCTGACGAGCGACGGCACCTGGGTTCCCGTGGAGCGCAAGGAAGGCGAGAAGCCCTTCAACTCGCAGGAAGCCCTGTTGGAGCGCGCGTATCGTAATGCCGAGGCCGCCGAGGCAAAGCCCGCCCCTGCTCCTGAGCCGCAGCCGACCACACCCGAGGTTCAGAAGGTCCAGGCGACCGTCATTGAGCCCGAGCCTGCACCTGCACCTCGGCCCGAGCCGCAGGTCACCAAGCCCGCACCCGAGACGAGTGCCCGTCGCGATAAGCCCGCCGGCAAGACCAAGGCCATCGAGCGCCATCGCCCCGGCCGCGTGCGCATGGGCCTGGGCCTGATCGGCCTGGGTCTTAAGACGCTCATTACCGGCAAGACGAAATAGTCGTTTGTAGAAGCAGTTTGTAGAAGCGCCCCGCATTTGAGGAAAGCCTCAGATGCGGGGCGCTTTTCCCTGCTACCATGGTGCGAATAACAACGCGAATGACAGGCAGGGATATGAAGCTCACTATAGAATCGATGACCTACGGCGCCGACGGGCTGGCACATGCCGACAACGGCAAGGCCGTCTTTGTGCAGGGCGCCGTGGCAGGCGACACCGTCGAGGCCGAGGTCGTACAGGACGGCAAGTCGTTCATGCGTGCCCGCACCACCGAGATTCTGGAGCCAAGCCCCGATCGCATTCAGCCTCCCTGCCCCTTCGTGGGCATCTGCGGCGGCTGCTCGTGGGGCAATCTCTCACGCACGGCACAGCTCGCCGCCAAGGAGCAAAACCTGCGCTCCACGCTCGAGCGCATCGGCAAGTTCGCTCCTGAGCAGGTCGATGAGCTGATACAGCCCATCCGCCACACCAAGGACGACTGGGGCTACCGCAATAAAATCGAGCTCGAACCGACCGTCGTCAACGGTCGCGTGCGCCTTGGCATGCACGGTGTCGACCCCAGCAAAATCGTGACCGTCGATACGTGCCCGCTGTTCGATAAGCGCTTCCCGAAGGCGCTCAAATCGGTCGTCGGCGCACTCAACTATCTAAGCGGCAGCCATGACTTGGGGCTCGAACGCGTGGGCATTCGCGCATCGCGCCGCACCAAGGCACTCGAGGTCGCACTCTGGACGCCCACGGGCTCTTTTCCGCGCTCGCAGGTCTCCCGCGTGCTGGCGGACGCCGCTCATCCCACGAGCATCGTGCGCGTGATGAGCAAGGGTGAAAAGAAGGCCCGCCGTGTCTCCAAGGTCGAAATGCTCGCCGGAGAGGGCTCATGGACCGAGAATATCGCTGACGGCCAGATGCGCTTGTCTGCCCCGTCTTTTTTCCAGGTCAACACCAAGGGTGCCGAGATTTTGATCGAGCTTGTCATGGAAGCGCTCGACCCGCAGGAAGACGAGCTTGCCGTGGACCTGTACTGTGGTGCCGGCACCTTTACCCTGCCGCTCGCCCGCCGCTGCGACTTTGTCGCCGCCGTCGAGGCCTACGGCCCCGCCGTGCGCGACCTGCGCCGTAACCTGGAAATCAACAAGCTTGATAACGTCGACGTCATTGGCGGAGACGCGGTGCGCGAGTTCCCCGACCAGGATGCCGACGTCTTGGTGGTCGACCCGCCGCGCGCAGGCCTCGCCCCCGAGGCGATCGACCTTATCGCCAGCACGAGTGCTCGCGATGTCGCCTACGTGAGCTGCGACCCGGCCACCCTGGCGCGCGATCTCAAACGCTTTGTCGAAGAAAGCACCTTCTCCCCCGTAAAGATCACGCCAGTCGACCTGTTCCCACAAACCTTCCACTGCGAGACCGTCGTCCACCTCAGGCGCAACTAGCCACTTAATCATTGCTCAGAAAAATCATTGGGAAATCGAGCGTGGCAAGCGGAGGTCTTCGGGGTATAAGACGGCTAATTGTATGCCGCCTATGAAAGGAACCCTCATGCCCAGCGTTGCCGTTCTCGCCGCCGATGGCTTTGAAACTATTGAATGCTTGACCATGGTCGATGTCATGCGTCGCGGCGGTGTGCGTGCCACGCTCGTCTCGATCATGCCCACGCGCGAGGTCGTAAGCTCGTTGCAGATTCCCGTAACTTGCGACGCACTCTTTGACGAGATTAACTTTGACGAGTACGACTGCGTCGTGCTGCCCGGCGGTCTGCCCGGCGCCACCAACCTGCGCGCCGACCAGCGCGTCTGCGACGTAGTCTGCGAGTTCGCCGCGACCAAGCATGTTGCCGCCATCTGCGCCGCCCCGTTTATCCTGGGCGAGCTTGACCTACTCGAGGGACGCCACGCCACGTGCTTCCCCGGCTTTGAGAAGAGCTTCCCCGAGGGCGCCTATACCGGCGACAAGGTCACGCACGACGGCAACATCATCACCGCCAGCGGTATGGCCCAGTCGCTCCCCTTTGCGCTTGAGTTGCTGCGTACGCTCGCCGGCGACAAGGCTGTCGAGAAGGTTGCCGAGGGCATTCAGCTATGATTTTGGCTTCGCAATCACCGCGCCGCATCGAGTTGATGCGCGAAGCGGGCTACGACATCCGCGTCATTCCCGCTGACATCGACGAGACTCCTTTTGATGACGAAACCCCGCTTACGCTTGTCGAGCGCTTAGCTCGCGCTAAGGCTGCCGCCGTTGCCACCGAGCACGCCGAGCCCAATGAGTTGACCATCGCGGCCGACACCATCGTCACCTTCGATGGCAAGCTTTTGGGCAAGCCGGCAAACGAGGACGAAGCCCGCACCATGCTCCACGAGCTCTCGGGGCGCACGCACCAGGTCGCAACCGGCGCCTGCATCGTTAGAGCCGGAGACGTAACAGCCCCGCACGCCGCCGAGAGCCTGTCGTTTGTCGATGTGACCGACGTGACGTTCTATGAGCTCACCGACGAGCAGATTGAGCGCTACGTCGCCTCGGGCGAGCCCATGGACAAGGCAGGCGCCTACGGCATCCAGGGCACAGGCGGGCGCATGCTCGTGCATGATATTTCGGGCGACTTCTACAACGTGGTGGGCCTGCCCATCGCACGCGTCGCACGCGCGATTCAAAAACTATCGTAATTGCATCTGGCGCTGGGTATCCCCCAGCGCCTACAATTTCGGCGTACCGTACGGATCCCGACCGGGCATAAGGCCCAGCGGAAAACCGATAGGAGTAAAACATGGATACACTGCTTGAGGCCATTGACGTTTGCGATGTCGATGGCTTTTGCTTTGGCAACTATACGGACGAGGAGGCCGGCACCGGTTGCACCGTAATCGTGGCACCCGAGGGCGCCACCGGCGGTGTTGACGTTCGCGGCGGTGCACCGGCATCGCGCGAGACCGACCTGCTGCGTCCCGAGAACACCGTGGACAAGGTCCACGCCGTCTGCCTTTCGGGTGGATCGGCCTTTGGTCTGGAGGCCGCAAGCGGCGTCGCCCGCGAGCTCGAGAGCCGCGGCATCGGCCTTCCCGTCGGCCCCACTCAGGTGCCCATCGTGTGCTCTAGCTGCATCTTCGACCTCGCGTTTGGCGACCCCACCGTACGCCCCGACATTGAGGCTGGCATCTCCGCCGTGCGCGAGGCGCTCGACAACACCCCCACCATGCTCGAGCAGGGCAATGTAGGTGCCGGCACCGGTGCCACCGTGGGCAAGCTCATGGGCCCCGCCACCTGCATGAAGGCCGGCCTAGGCGCTGCCGCCGTGGCACTCGGTCCTGTTAAGGTAGGCGCCGTGGTTTCGGTCAACGCCTGTGGCAATGTCGTCGACCCTTTCACCGGTGAATGGGTCGCTGGCATGCGCGCTGCAGCAGATAGCGACCAGATCGTCGACATGGAGCTCGCAGCCTTTGCCGCCGCCGGCTCCATGCAAATGCCGCTCGACCGCACCAACACCACCATCAGCTGCATCGTCACCAACGTTGAGCTCACCAAGGCTCAGGCCACCAAGGTGTCCCAAATGGCCGCAGATGCCTACGCGCACGCCATTCGCCCCACGCACACCACCAACGACGGCGACACCATCTACACCCTCGCCAGCGGCAAACTAGACGCTCAGACAAGCGCCGCCGTTCCCTTGGACCTGTTGGGCATGCTCGCCGTAAGGGCCCTACAGACCGCCATCGTAAACGGAGCCAAAACCGCCAAAACCTCCCACGGCATCCCCGGCGCCGCGAAGTAGCCTCACTCGACCGTCGGTCGGAGGCGGGCGGGCGTTACGTTTGCTGCTCTACAGTCCTATGCAAGACGAAGGCCACATTAAGTGGCCTTCTTTGCATGCGGAACTCGCGACAAACGTAACGCCCGCCCGCCTCCGACCGACTTCCGACCTATTTCTTTTCAGCCCAGGCACCTTTGTACCGCGCGTCGAAGATCTTCAAATTCGACTATCTGACATAAAGCGAGACATAGCAGAGGACCCCTGGCCCTTAACTTGATACGAGTTCCGCACGCAAAGGAGGCGCCAGTGGCGCCTCCGTCTTGCGCAGGACTGTTCGAAGTAGCAAGTTAAGGGCCAGGGGTCCCCGTTACCCGAGCGTTTCTGCACTAGTTGAATTTGAAGATCTTTGAGGCAAGATGGTATAGGCCGAGTGTGGTTTTGTCTCCGGCCCGTCCACGCAGGTTGGTAAAGAATCCGACCACGCCGTAGCGAGCGCGACGATACATGCGCTCGTCGTACTCCTTCAGGTCCTTCCACAGCGTCTTCAGACGCTCATCGGCACAATCTTCCTCGGAAAGCTTGGTGAGTACCGAGCAAATCGCCATCATCATGGTGAAGTAGCCCATCATGTACGAACGCAGACGCGAGGACTCAACGTCCTGGTACAGGTGGAACGATTCCATCATGATGCGCGTTACGCGGAACTGCTGACCCAGGCGCTTGACCATCGTGGCCTCATTGACGCTCTGGCCCTCGCGACCGATAAAGTAGCGATAGAGGTCGATGTCGGCGTAGTACATGGTCTTGCAGCGCGGCAGCGGCACGTATGCGTAGATATTATCCACGTAGAACGTGTGTGCCGGCATAGGCAGATTGGACTCGCGCAGCACATCGGTGCGATAGCACAGACTGTGCATGAGCAGGTTCTGATCGGGACGGAAGTGTCCGATCTGGTCCCAAGAGAAAATCTTTTTGCGCGGCAGGGCAAACTTGTAGCCAATAGCGGTATGCGTGCCCTCGTAAACCTTCTCGTACACGTAGTTCGAGATAAACAGGTCGACGCGCTGGTCGCGCTCCTCAAAGCCACGCAGAATCGACAGCATGGTCGAAAGCGCCGCACCGTCGAGCCAGTCGTCCGAGTCGACAACCTTGTAGTAGGTGCCCTGCGCCTCACGCAGACCCGAAAGGACGGCAATACCGTGGCCGCCGTTCTCCTGGTGAACCGCGCGGATGATTCCAGGATAACGGGCCTCCCACTCGTCGGCCTTGGCGGCCGTCTCGTCCTTGGAGCCGTCGTTCACCACAATAATCTCGATATCGGTGGCGTAATTGCTCCCCTCCAAGATGGAAGTGATGCAATGGTCCATGTCCTTGGCGGCGTTATACGAGGGAATACCGAATGTTATGACTTTATGCATGGCAGGCGATAATCTCATCCGAAAGATCGAGGGCAGAATTGGTCACGGCGTCCATATCGTAGTAACGATACTCGGCCAGACGACCCACCGGGTGGAAGTTCGTCAGGTTCTGGACACGCTCAAGATAGCGCTCGTAGAGCTCACGGTTCTCGGGCTCCAGGATAGCGTAGTACGGCGTCTCGCCCGAGCCGGGCGTATAGGCCTTGGAGTACTCCTTCATGATGGTGGTCTTGCCGGGCAGGACCTGACCAGTCATGTTCTTGAACTCGGTAATGCGCGTATAGTCCTCGCTCGTGGTGTAGTTGACGGTGCCCACGGGCTGGAACTGATCCATATCGAGCGTCTCGAACTTCATGTCGAGCGTGCGGTACGGCAGCGCGCCCAGATCGAGGTTGAACAGTTCGTCGAGTGGACCGGTGTAGACGATCTCGCCGCCATAGACCTTGCCGTCGATCTTGACGGTAGTCTCGTCGATCTCGAAGAGGTCGCGGGCGTCCACGTCGCAGAATACGTCGATCAGATCGTGATCGAGCATATGCTCGAACAGCGCGGTATAGCCGTCCTGCGGCATGCCCTGGAAAGGAGCCTGCGGGAAGTAGCGATCGTCATCGCCCACAAAGACGGGGACGCGGCCGGTGATCGAAGGGTCGATCTGATCGGGCGTCTGGCCCCACTGCTTCATGGTGTAATGCAAAAAGACGTTCTCATAGACGTAATCGGCGACCTCGGCAAGATCCGGGTCGTTCTTCTTGCGCAGCTCCATGATGGGCACCTTGACGTCCTTGCCAAAGGTCTCCACGAGCTTTTGGTACAGTTCCTCGCCGCGCTCATCGCCAAAGGCGAGCTTGAGGCTCGCATGGTTAAAGGGCACGGGCATAAGGGTACCGTTGATGTTGGCGAGCACCTTGTGCTGGTAGTCCGTCCACTTGGTAAAGCGCGACAGGAAATTGTGGACGCGCTCGTTAAAGGTATGGTAGATGTGCGGACCATACTCGTGGACCAGGATTCCCGCCTCGTCAGTGCAGTCGAAGGCATTGCCCGCAATGTGGCTACGGCGCTCCAAAACGGCAACACGATAGCCGATGGTTTCGGCAAGACGGCGGGCGCAAACGGCACCGGCATAACCGGCGCCGACAACGATCATGTCGTACGCACCGGCATTAAAGCCTTCAGGCAGGCCTGAGGTAATCTGCATCGATACTCCTTGTCAAAAGCCACACGCTTTTTAACTGGGCTTTTTCTCGAACATACGTCGAGACATATTTATCAGAGCGATTATAGCGCTAATGCGTCCTATAATGAGCTTGCCACACAAGGAAAGCTCAAGCACCGCGGCGTACATTATTGAAAGGTAAACCCGCTAGCAGCGGGTTTATTCGTGAACAGCCGGGCGCCTGGAGCTTAGTTAAACGCTTGTAAGGAGTAACATGAGCGATTTCCTTAACCGTATGAAGTCTGCCGCCAAGGCCGACCTTAAGACGATCGTCCTGCCCGAGGGCGAGGATCCGCGTACCATCGTCGCGGCAAACAAAATCATCGAGGAGGGCCTGGCAAAGCTCGTCATCCTGGGCAACCCCGACGAGATCGATGTTCCCGGCGCCACCGTCATCGACCCGCGCAACGCCGAGAAGCACGAGGAGTACGCGCAGAAGTTTGCCGAGCTCCGCGCCAAGAAGGGCGTTACCATCGAGCAGGCTCGCGCCCAGGTGATGGACGCCACCTACTTTGGCACCATGATGGTCAAGATGGGCGACGCCGACGGCCTGGTCTCCGGCGCCTGCCACTCCACCGCCGACACCCTGCGCCCCGCGCTTCAGATCCTCAAGACCGCCCCGGGCACCAAGCTGGTCTCGGCCTTCTTCGTGATGTGCACCGACACCCCGCAGTTCGGCACCGACGGCACGCTGATCTTCGCCGACTGTGGCCTCAACATCAACCCGTCCTCCGACGAGCTCTCCGAGATCGCCATCGCCTCCGCTCACTCCTGGTCCACCTTCATGGGCAACGTTGAGCCGCACGTGGCCATGCTCTCCTACTCCACCATGGGCTCCGCTGGCGGCGAGGTCGCCAAGAAGGTCCAAGAGGCCGTGAAGTTCTGCAAGGAGAAGGCTCCCGAGCTCGCCATCGACGGCGACCTGCAGCTCGACGCCGCTATCGTCCCCACCGTCGCCCAGCTCAAGGCTCCCGGCTCCTCTGTCGCCGGCAAGGCCAACGTGCTCGTATTCCCCGACCTCGAGGCCGGCAACATCGGCTACAAGCTGGTCCAGCGCTTCGCCGGCGCCGACGCCTACGGCCCCATCCTGCAGGGCATCGCCAAGCCGGTCAACGACCTTTCGCGCGGCTGCTCTGCCGACGACATCGTGGGTGTCGTGGCCATCACCGCCGTCCAGGCTCAGATGGCTGAGTAGCGGACGTATCCCTTCGGGCCCCTACAGGGTAAAGCTCTGAAAACGTCCTCGGACATGTCGGGAGCCCCCGCTGCGCACTACGTGCGGCGGGGGCTTCCTCCGTCCTGCGGGATGTTTTCAGAGCTTTACCCTGTAGGGGCCCTGCCGCTACGTGATGCTCAGGGAATCTGGGGTGGACGGCGGCTTGGCTACGAGCTGGGGCTGTAAATCTGAATGGTTGGGTGCCGTTGTTGAGAGCGTGGGCGTTGCGGATATGGTCACTTTGGATTTGAAATGGCTTGTGTGGTCTGCGACTGTTCAACCGGAAAGTTTGTCCCGGTTTGGAGGCGGATTCTGGGATGCGGTTTTCGTTTGGGGCCTGTTTGGGAAACTGCGGGACGGAATTTTGCCTGATTGTGGGATGCGGTTTCCGTTAGAACTTCATTGGGAAAGTGTGTCCCACTCTGAGCTCGGAATGGGATGGGATTTCCGCCTGATAGTAAAAAGGCCTCCGGAGCTGTTGCTCTGGAGGCCTTTCGTTTACTTGCAAATGCGCGCGTTAGTTGTTCTTGGTCAGGCGCTCGACGTCGCGGGCGATCATGTATTCCTCGTCGGTAGGGATGACCATGACCGTGACGGCGGAACCGGCGGCACTGATGACCTGCGGGCCGTTGCCCACGGCCTCGCGGTTCTTATTGTTGTCGATGCGTACGCCCAGCCACTCAAAGCAGTCGCAGAAGGCCTTGCGAATCGACCAGTCGTTCTCGCCGATGCCGGCGGTAAAGGTGATGGTATCCACGCCCGCCATGGAGGCGATCATGGAGCCGGCCTGCTGCATAGCCTTGTAGGCAAACATATCGAAGGCGAGCAGGCAGCGCTCATCTCCCTCGGAGGCGCGCGTGCGGATGTCGCGGGCGTCGTTGGAGATGCCCGAAATGGCAAGCAGGCCGGACTGCTTGTTCATCATGTCGTCGACTTCCTGGTAGCTGTAGCCGCCCTCGCGCTGCAGGTAGCACACGGTGGCCGGGTCAATGGAACCACAACGGGTGCCCATCATCAGGCCGTCAAGCGGCGTGAGGCCCATCGTGGTATCGCGGCACACGCCGTCCTCAATGGCGGCAAGCGAAGCACCGTTGCCCAGATGGCACGAAAGCAGACGGTGGCAGCGCGAGCCCAGGATCTCCTTGGCCATCATCCACTCGTAGCGGTGGCTCGTACCGTGTGCGCCGTACTTGCGCACGTGGTACTTGTCGCACACGTCCTTGGGCAGCGCGTAGGCGTAGGCGACCTCGGGCATGGTCATGTGGAACGAGGTGTCGAAGACGGCCACGTTGGGCAGCTCCGGATACTTCTCGCGGCAATATTCGATTGCCGCGGCCTCGCCGTAATTGTGCAGCGGAGCGAGCGGGGCCACCTCAAGGATCTTAGCCATGACCTCATCGTCGACGACCGCGGAATCATCGAAGTGCCAGCCGCCCTGAACGATACGATGGCCAATGCCATCAATCGTAAAGTCGGTCTTCTCGAGCTCCTCGAGCACGCGAGCGATAGCAGAGCGACGATCGGGGAAAGGGACCTCCTCGGTCTGCTTGGCGCCACCGTTCTCGGAGTGGCCAAAGATGCCCATGTCCGAACCGATACGTTCGCAGTTGCCCTTGGCGAAAACCTCGCGGGTATCGGTATCCAAAAGCTGATATTTAAGGCTTGAGCTGCCGGCGTTGACAACAAGTACGTTCATGAGACTCCTTTGCAGTGCAATACGGTCGACGCAGACCCCTTAAGGCGGCCGCATGTTAATAAGAAGTTATCACAACTTAATAAATAACTATCAGGCATATCGCCCAACGAGCGCAAAAGAGGGGCTGAACGGCACTTGGTCGTCCAGCCCCTCCCCTCTTGCAATTACTTGCCGTTGACGATGCGCTCGACGTCGGAAGCGATCATGAACTCCTCGTCCGTGGGGATGACAAAGATCTTGACCTTGGAATCCTTGGCAGACAGGCACCAAGCGCCGTCGCCACGCAGGGCGTTACGGGCATGGTCCATCTTGACGCCCATAAAGGCCAGACGGTCGGCAACGCCGGCGCGAACGGCCGGAGCATGCTCACCGATGCCGGCGGTGAAGACTAGCGTGTCCATGCCGCACATGGAAGTGGCCATCTCGGCAGCCTTGGCGGCAATCTTGTAGACGAACATGTCGAAGGCGAGCTGAGCCTCGGGGTCGCCAGCGGCGGCGAGCTCCTCGACGTTGCGGCAGTCGTTGGTCTTGCCGCCGGTCACAGCCAAAAGACCGGACTTCTTGTTCATCATCTCGTCGACCTCGTCGAAGGTGTAGCCACCCTCGCGCTGCAGGTAGCACACGGTAGCCGGGTCAATGGAGCCGCAGCGGGTGCCCATCATGACGCCGTCGAGCGGGGTGAGGCCCATGGTGGTGTCCATGCACTTGCCGTCCTCGATGGCGCACAAGGAAGCGCCGGAACCGATGTGGCACACGACAACCTTGCGGGCCTCGCCGTTGGTCATCTCGGCGACCTTCTTGGAGATGTAGCGGTAGCTGGTACCGTGGGCGCCGTACTTACGAATGTGAAGCTTGTCGCAAACGTCCTTGGGCAGGGCGTAGGTCTTGGCGACCTCGGGCATGTTGAAGTGGAAGGCGGTGTCGTAGACCGTGACGTTAGGCAGGTCGGGATACTGCTCCAGGCAGAACTCGATAACGTTGGCCTCGGGGTTGTTGTGGAGCGGTGCCAGCGGGGCGACCTCGCGGATCTTGGCGAGGACGTCCTCGTCGACGAGGGAGGAGTCGCCAAAGTACCAACCACCCTGAACGATACGATGGCCGATGCCCTCGATCTTGACGCCGTTGGCCTCGAGGTCCTTCAGGACGACCTCGATGGCGACCTTGTGGTCGGGGAACTCGATGTTCTCGGTCACCTTCTTGGAACCGTTGGCAGCGTGGGTGAAGGTACCGCCGGTAAAGCAGACGCGCTCGCAGGAGCCCTTTGCGGACACCTTGTGGGACTTGGTATCGATGACCTGATACTTAAGGGTCGAAGATCCTGCGTTGACGACCAGAACGTTCATGTGTCTCCCTACTAACAGGCGGTGTGGCGCCGCCAGGTTACATACGCTTCAATAATAAACCCAAACGCCCTCGCGCTCAGGTTTATTGTTGCGTTGATATATAAGTTATCGGTGCCTAAATACTCATGGCCTTTGACTTGTAAGACGAAATAGCGCGGGGATATACACCAGGGAAGAAATCCCGAGCGCAACAAGCAATACGACTCGAATGCCCGCAACGCTACTCAACACAGCGTTGAGCAGATAGAAAAGAACAGCACCTACCGCTACCATCTGGCTTTGAACCGAAATCAGTGAACAGCGCATCAATGAGTCGGCAGCATTTTGGAAAACTGAGTATTTGATTGGGGCAAACAACGAGTACGCAACCGTCTGCAGCACATAGAACACGGGCAGCAAATTAGCCGGAGTAAGGGGGATCAAAAACAAAGCTGTCAATACTAAGCGAATGATGCCGCAAATACGCGCAAAACGGCCCTTGTCGACATGAGCAATCACACTGGGCACAATAAGCCCCATGGAGGCCGAGGCAAGGAGCTGGACCGCAATGGTCACACCCGAAGCGACGGAATTCATTCCGCGGCCCGCAAGCAGCAGTGAGAAAAAGTCTTCCAGGGCGACAAAAGCAAATGCCTGAGAACAGTCCATGATGAACGCTGAACGAAGAATGCCATTACACGCAATAGCGGCACCGATCATCTTCGGGCTAATTCCACGCTCAGGTGCCCCCGCAGTGCCCCCTCTTCGCATCTCAGGAATGCAGACAACGACAACCAACGTCAACACCATTGCGATGATATCTGCCGAAAGACCAATGAGATATGCACCGACAGACGAAATGAAACCACCCACGCAAGCGGAGATGGCATAAGAGGCATAGAAAACAAATCGCTCAACGACATTAAGTCTTACGAGCTGGTCCTGAGAGACGCTGTCAATGTAAATCGCTTCTATGGATCCGCTCAGACATGCAACGGCAAAACCTTTGAGAGCGAACGCACCGATTAAAAGCAGAGGGAAACGGACGAGAAGCAGGGCAGCGTAGTATCCAAGCATCCCCACGACGCCAACGAGACCGCTTGTCTTTCGTCCAAACCTATCAGCAATATAGCCAGTGGGAACTTCGAGGATGAACTTGCTCACTTGATATGCAATCATCATGCTAGAAATCGCCACTATCGAGAATCCGACGAATTCAAGGTAAACCGTCAGAAAATACAAAATGGTGCTGAAGTTCGACAGAAAAACGAACGTCATATAAAGCAAAACCGTACGGTTTTTCATGCTCCGCCCTCCAAGAGTCAACAATCTGAATCGGAATCTTGGAAAAGCATGAGGGCAAAGCCGTCAGTCATGTGTTACAAGGCGTCAACATTCACTTGACAACACGAGGCCAAATGGCCTCACGAAGCAAGATGACGCAATAGGTGAAGAAATACCGTCTGGTGTCGATCGGTCCAGGCATTTTGTCGATAGCAAAAGTAGATGGGCAAGGCTACGTCATGCGAGCCTTCAATAGAGCACTCGCTCACTTCCAATCCATCTGATGCGAGAGAAGAGCCAGAAAAACTCAATATCAATCCCCCGGCTTGAAGAAACTCAGCCTGCGCCCTGCTTCCGTATTCGACATCGCGAAAGCGGAAATTAACCAGCTGAGCTTCGGGACATTGATTGATTGCATTGAGACAGGGTGACAAATTAATGGGAACAGCGAGCCTGCCGCCCAGTAACTCACGAATGGTCATAGCGTCAACAGATTGATGACCAGCTGGGCATGAAAGAACCCTGAGCTCCTTTTCACCCATATATTTTGAAGAAAGGACGCTGTCCCGTGGTTCCTCAAACGAGATAGCCGCGTCCGAAATTCTAAGTATAAGTGATTCAAAGCATGTTGCCGTTGGCTGATGCCACACATCAAGATGAATCTGAGGGCGCGAGCTTTCAAACGAGTCGTACCAGTTTTCGGAAAAAAGGAGCCCCCGCCCGTGAAGACAGGGGGCGTAAAGACGGAAATGGCCGTCGGGCGAAACGCCGCCGTTCCCCGATTGAGCGTACTTTTTGAGATCGTCGACTTGCGCCAGGATCACGCGTGCACGACGCGCAAATTCTCTGCCCGCCGGAGACAAAACAGCCTCCCCCGCCGATCGGTCGAGCAAAACAATCTGATACTCAGATTCCAACTTTTTTATTGCCGACGAAACGGCCTGCGGACTCACGTGAACGGCGCGAGCTGCTTTGCGCACGCCGCCATAGTTCGCTACAGCTTGAAGGTATTCGAGTTGAGAAAGCTGCATAGATTACTCCAAAGGCAGCCAAGTCGACGGCCTACGCGCCCTCAGATGAGGTTCTCGCCCAGGTTCTTGCCACCGAGAACGTGCATGTGGAAGTGCATGACGGTCTGGCCGGCGTTGACGCCCTTGTTGGAGATGACGCGGAAACCGTCCTCCAAGCCCTTGGCCTTAGCGACCTCCTGGATGGCGTGAGCCATGGCGCCCATGGTCTCGGCAGGTACGTTGTCGGCGATGTCACTGTAATGCTTCTTGGGGATCACGAGCGTATGGACCGGCGCCTGGGGATTGAGGTCGTCGAAGGCGATGACCTGGTCATCCTCATAGACAACGGTCGAGGGGATCTCGTGGTTGGCAATTTTGCAGAAGATGCAATCGCACATAGTTGGTTCCTTTCTCACAGACCAAGGTAATTATATTTGGTCGGGATGGCTAGAACGAGAGATTGTCGTCGGTGTTGGCGGCTTCGCCGTCGGCGAGCACGTCGTTGCCGTCGACGTCCTTAAGAAGCACCGAGACCTTCTGCTCGGCATCGGACAGGCGGGTGCGCAGGCTCTTGAGGAGCTCGACGCCGCGGGTATAGCTCTCGAGCGATTCCTCGAGCTCCATATCGCCCGACTCCAAGCTGCGAATGATGAGCTCCAACTCCTGCGAGGCCTGCTTGTACGTAAGCTGCTCGACCGGGGTTTTCTCTGCCATATCTGCTTCCTTTCCTAAAGGTTTATCGCTATGAAACGCGGTCTACTCGACCGTATCGACCGTTGCCGCAACGTTACCGTCTGCCATGCGCACGCGGATGGCGTCGCCGGGCTTAAAGGTCTTGGCGCTCGTGGCCACCCCATCATCGCTGTACGCGATGGAATAGCCGCGGGCAAGCACCTTGAGCGGCGACAGGGCATCAAGCGACGCGGCAGCTCGGCCCAGGTCGGACGCGGGCTTGCTGAGCATCGAACGTCCCTGATGCTCCAGACGGGAACTCGCAAGCGTGAGCGCATGGCGCTTGCCATCGAGCCCCGAGGTGCTTGTAACCAGACGCTCGGGCAAGCGCTCAAAGTTGGAGCGGAATGTCCCGACCGAGCGTACTATGGCGCCCGACAGGCGATCAGCAGTCAGCGCAAGCTCCGATTCGCGACGCTCAACCATAAATGTGGGGTCGTTGAGGCACGGGCGGCACGCAGCCGCATCGAGTGCATCGCCCAAGCGAGCCGAATAGGTATCCCAGGCACGGCGACCGCGCTGATCGAGCATCTCCAGGTCGACCTGGGCCGACCCAATCATCGATGCCATCGCGGCACCCAGGCGCTGATGGCGCGCCTCGAGTACATCGGCCAACTCCGTCATAGCCGGCGCCACCGATTCGGCCGCCGCCGTAGGCGTGGAGGCGCGACGGTCGCTCACCATGTCGCAAATCGAAGTATCGGGCTCATGGCCAATGCCGGTCACCACGGGCACGGGACAAGCCGCCACCGCGCGGGCAAGCTCCTCGTCATTAAAGGTCATGAGGTCCTCAAAGGAGCCGCCGCCGCGCACCAGCAAAATACAGTCGGGCGCCGGCGTAATGGCAGCAGCGCGGCGCAAGCCTTCAATAAGCTCTGCCGGCGCACCCTCGCCCTGGACCTTTGCGCCCACGCAGACGAGCTCGACGAGCGGGTTGCGTCGGCGCAGCGTACGCTTGACGTCGTCGATTACCGCACCGGAAAGCGAGGTGACGACCGCCACGCGGGAGCAGAACACCGGGATGTGGCGCTTGCGCGCTTCGTCCATTAGGCCCTCGCGGCGTAGCTTTTCGGCCAGTTGCGCCACTTGTTGACGCAGCAGACCCTCCCCCGCCAGCGAAAACGAGCGAGCGACAAAGCTCATACGACCCGTGGGCTTATAGAGGTTGAAGCTGCCCTTAAAGCTCACCTGCATGCCGTCACGCAGATCGAAGGTACGCTTGAGATAGGCGCCCTTCCAGATGATGCAGTCGACGGCGGCCGAGTCGTCTTTAATCTGGAAGTAGCAGTGGCCGCTTCGGGCGTTGGGACCACGGAAACCCGTGACCTCGCCCAAAACGCTCAGCTGCGGAATGGCATCGAGCGCACCGGCAGCGATTTCTACCGCCTGGCTCACGCTGAGCTCCTTGCGCTCCTGCTCATCCGAACCGTCAAACTCGGCGGAAACGGCATTGCCGGTTAGATTCCAGCCTGCCACGCAGCCTCCTTTCGTCATCGTGCACAAGGGCTTCGGCCCTGCGCAAATTCAAGTCCAACACATAGTACAGCGCCGCGGGGACACGAATCCCCGCGGCGCCCAGCGACCCAATTTGTTATCGGTTGGAGTTTCTGTTGTAGCGAGCCATAAGATAGAGCAGCTGAATAATCGAGGTGAGCGCAGCAGCAACATAGGTAAGCGCGGCGGCCGTCAGCACCTTCTTGGCGCCGTTGACCTGCTTGGAACTCATACCCGACTGCTCGATGTACGCCACGGCGCGTCGGCTGGCGTCAATCTCGACAGGCAGCGTAACGAGTTGAAACAGTACACTAAACGAGAAGAAGATCAACGCGAGGGATGTGAGCCCGGCAATGTTCATAAACAGGCCCAAGAGCAACACGATGGTCCAAGTGTTCTGGGTAAAGTTGACAACCGGAACCAGGGCGGTACGCACTTTCATCATGGCGTAGCCGCTTTGACGCTGGGCGGCGTGGCCCGCCTCGTGACAGGCGACGGCAACGCTTGCGACCGACCCGCCCGAACGGTTGGCATCCGACAGATACAGGTTGTTGTCCTGCGGGTTGTAATGATCGGTGAGCTCGCCAGCGACACCCTTGATACCCACGGCGCTACAACCGTTGGCATCGAGCATGCGGCGAGCGACCGTGGCACCCGTATCGCCGTCCGAGCGAACCTTGGACCAGGTTTTGTACGTCGAGTTGATATAGTTCTGTGCGACAAGGCCAAGCACCGTGCAGACAAGAACAACCAGCAGGTACAGCGGGTCAATGCCAAAGCCGTATCCATAGTAATAGGGCATGCGAATTCCTCCGAATCGAGTTACACGTTGGAGGCATTCTACCCACTCGCCCAGCCAACGAGACGCCATCGATGTTTTGGCATTGCTGCTCTAGAACGTTTGCAGCGTTTGGTAAAACCGCGTAACTATAAAAGCTCGATTTTGCCGTCCTTCACCGTCAACCCCATATTGCCGGAAAGCAGATCGTCCAGGCGCGAGCCCACAAGCTCAAAACGCCAGCCTTCGCGCAGGGAGCTCTGCTCGGGATGCTCAATGTAGTCGGCCAAGTCATCGCGCGAGGCAATGACCGAGGTCGCCACGCCCGAGCGCTCGGCAACCAGGCGAATGAGCGCATACATCAGATCCGTCACGCTCTCCAGCTCCGGCGAGATCTGGCGGTGTCCGCGCACCATGAGCGGCAGGCGATCGTGCGGGCAACTCGCGCCGCGCTTGATGGCCATGAGCGCGCCGTCCACGTCGCGCTCCCCCAGCTGATCGGTGCCGCGGATACTGCGGAACTCCTCGACACGCACGGGATTGCGCTTGACGAGCGCCAGCAGCGTATCGTCGGACATGACCCACTTGCGCGGGATGTTGCGGCGCTCGGCGCGGTCCTCGCGCCAGGCGGCGAGCTCGCGCGCGATGCCCAGCTGATGGCGGCTGCAGGAGTTGATGCGCTTGACCTTACGGAATGCCTCGTGACGGTCGGCGCGATAATGCGACTCGTCGGCCAGCGGGCGTAGCTCGTCGAGCACCCAGTCCACGCGGCCCAGCTCGCGCAGGCGGCTCATCATCTCGGTATAGGCCACGATTAAGTACTTGACGTCATCGATCGCGTACTCAATTTGTTTGTCGGTCAGCGGGCGGCGCGACCAATCGGTCAGCGACTCAGTCTTGGGCAGCGAGACGCCGCAAAACGTCTGCACGAGCGCGCCGTAGGAAATCTGCTGGCGCTCACCCAAAAAGGCGGCGGCCACCTGCGTATCAAAAATAGGACGCGGCAGCACGCCCACAGTATGGAGCATGACCTCCATATCCTGCGAGCAGGCGTGGAACACCTTGGTTACGCTCTCATCGGCCATAAGCTCGGCGAGCGGCGACAGGTCGTCGATCACCAGGGGGTCGACCGCGACGCTCTCGGCAGGGGTGGCAATCTGAACCAGGCACAGACGCGGATGGAACGTGCGCTCGCGCAAAAACTCGGTATCGACGGCAATCGCGTCGAACTCGCGGGCGCGCTGGCAAAAGTCGAGTAGAGCCTGATGTGTGGAAATGTACATATCAACCCATCGAATAAGGTTAGGCCCGAAAAACACGGGTAGGATATCGGCATTGCCTTACAACTATACTCGGTTAGTCACAGAACGGGAACGTAAGTATGCGCTGCCTTATCATCCACAACCCGGCATCGGGCCCCAGCTCAGATGAAATCTTCGCATTCACGCACGCCCTCGCGCAGGGCGGCGACGAGGTCGTGATGCGCTTTATCGGCGATGGCATGGAGCCCGAGGACGCCGTGGCGGACGTGCGCGAGTTCGATCGCGTGGTGGTCTCGGGCGGCGACGGCACCGTCTCCAACGTGCTCGACCAGATGCGCGGATGCGGCGTCCCCACACTCGTCTTCCCCTCTGGCACGGCATGCCTGTTCTTCAACAACATAGGCAATGCCCCCGAGGCGGCGGCACTCGCCAAGGCCTGCCGCGCCGGCCGCACGGTCAAGGTCGACATGGGTGAGCTCTTTTGGCTCGACGAGGACGGCAACGAGAAGCGCCACGGCTTTATCATCATCGCCGGCTCGGGCTTCGACGCCGAGATCATGATGAAGGCCGCCCCCACCAAAAACGACATCGGCGAGATCGCCTACTTCCTGTCGGCGCTTGCCACGCCCAATCCCACAGTGGCGCGCTTTACGATTGAGCATGACGGCATTGTCGAGGAGCTCGACGGCATCTGCTGCATGGCAGGCAACACCTCGGTCATCCAAAACGACATCAACCTGTTCCCAGACTGCCGCATGAACGACGGCATGGTCGACATCGCGGTCATCGAGCCCGTAAAAACCGTGCAGTTGCTGCCCACCGTGATCACCGCCGCACTCGACCCCGCCGGCAAGGTGCTCGGTCGCCCGCAGTTCAAGATCATCCAGACCAAGGAAGCTAAGATTACCTGTACACCGTCGCTGGGCATGCAGTTCGATGGCGAGATTATCTCCAGCAACTCCGGCGTCTTTGGCGCCCGCGCGCTTCCGCAATGCCTCGACCTCATCGTCGACGAATTCTCACCGCTCGGTAAATAGGAGGACCCCATGAACGACAATCCCCTGCTCGGCTTTATCGTCATCGTTTTGGCCATGCTCGTCGGCTATGCGATCAACGTGATTCACCGCCGGAAGAAGTAATTCCACATTGGTATGATATTCATCCGAATATCATCTCCCCCGCTGTTTATGCATTTGCCAAACAGCGGGGGATTTTTCATTTCGGTATTTCCAGACGCTTTATTGAGATGCAGTAATTGCAGGGAGTCTTTATTAAAGTAAAGCTACAAACTGAGTATATTTAGCCGCTCATCGCATATTTCATCACGCTTATCGAGTAAGTTATTTTCATAGATGAATATTGTTTCCAGTTCGTTACGCTAATGGAGTGTCTTTATTGGCTGAAGCCCTCTGGCGACAGAGGGCTTTCGCACGCTGGGAGGGATTATGAGGAAAACTCACCCCGTCAACGCGCTCAAAAAGCTTGGCATTGGCCTTGCTTTTGGAGCCGCAACCATCATGTCCATGCCGACCTCTGCGCTCGCCTGCACGCAGATCTACATGGGCAAAAACCTAACGGCCGATGGCAACACGTACTACGGCCGTGCCGAGGACTTTGGTGCGCGTTACCTCAAACACTTCGGCATCGAACCTGCCCACGAAGCTGGCTTTACGTACAGCTCGAATGAGTCTGCTTTCGAATACACTTCGAATAAGCCTACATATCGCTACAGCTACGTACGTGACCATCCCTCCAATTGGGAGGGCCACACCGACGCCTACTCCGAAGCCGGTATCAACGAGAAGGGTGTCTCTTGCTCCGCTACGCTGAGCACCTCCTATAACGAGGATGCCAAAGCAGCAGACCCAATCGATGAGGCTACCGGCATCGGCGAGTACAGCTACGGCAGCGTCATCCTGGGCCAGAGCGCCAATGCCCGCGAGGGCGTCGAGCTCCTCGGCCGCCTGATCGACGAGCAGGGCACTTGCACTAACGACCAGATCATTATCGCCGACAACAACGAGACCTGGCTGTTCGCCACGCTTTCTGCCCATCAATGGATTGCCATGAAGCTGGCCGACGACGTCGCCTCACTCAACCCCAACATCGGCAGCCTCAACTACGATGTCGACCTGAACGATACTGAGAACTGCCTGCACTCCAAGGACATCGAGTCCATGCCCGTGGAGAAGGGTTTCGCCAAATACTCCGCTGACGGTAAATTCGATGTCGCCCAAACGTATGGCGAAAGCCTCGCCGATTCTGGCGTTAACCAATGGTCCCGCTATGTGCAAGGCCGCCATTATTTTGCTAGTCAGCTGACCGAAGGCACGGATTACGAAATTAAAACTATCACCGATAAGGATGGAAAACCCGTCCAAAAGGGAGCTATGGTCAGCGAAATCCAGCCTCTGTTCTTCAAGCCTGGCAAGTCTGGTTGGAGCACCTTTGAGCTGATTCGTGCCTTCGGCAACCGCGGAGAGAACGTCCCTGGTCTCAACGCGAACACTGATGGCGTTTATTGCATCGGCAGCGAGCGCAACACCGAGATCAATCTCTTCCAGATTCGTCGCGGGTATGATCCCGAAGTCGCTACCATCCAGTGGGAAATGCTCTCCCGTGCCGCGTACTCTGTCGCCATCCCGCTGTACTCCGCTCTGATAACTGAAGTTAGCCCCTACTTCAGCGATCAGACCGTCTCCTTCGACCACTGCAATGCGAAAGACGTCGTGTACAACGAGGAGCCCGAGAACTCCATTAACTACGTCCTCATGGACATCAGCTCGCTCTGCTTTGAGAACCCTGACACCCTTGGTACCAGTGTCCGCACCTACCTCGACGCGCTCCAGAACGAGCTCATCGAGCAGAACAAGGAAGTTGACGCCGCTATGCTGGCCGAGACGACCACCGAGGGTCGCACCGCTCTGGCCAACAAGGCAGGCAAGGCTGCCACCGAGAACACCTACAAGAAGTGCAAGGCCCTGCTCCAGGAGATGCGCGCTTATCAGAAGGCCGGAAACTTTGACGAGCGCTTCACCCCGAGCGACCTGAACACCGAGACCAAGGGCCTCAAGGAGTCCATCACCTACGCCAAGGACGCCCTTGCCACCGACCCGGTCACCCCGGATCAGCCCGGCACTCCCGAGCAGCCCGGTAAGCCCGAACAGCCCGGTACCCCGGATCAGCCCAGCAAGCCTGAGCAGCCCGCTAAGCCCGAGAAGCCTGGTAAGTCGGATACCACGACCACGGTAACCACCAACAAGACGAACACCAAGGGCGGCCTGCCCACCACTGGCGATCGTTTTGATGGCCGCATGGTGGCCGCATTCGCCATCGCTGGCGTTGCCGTCATCTCCGCAGGCGGTTATATCCTCTATCGCCGCAACAAGGAGTAATCCCTCACTGGTGCGGGCGGGATGGCACGGTTCGTCCCGCCCGCCTTTTTGACCGGCGGGAAACACCGCTGAAATCTTTTCAAAAAAGATTTCCCCGCACACACTTTGCTGTGCTATAGTGCAGCGCAACAGCAACAAGGTGCGACCGCGCCACGGCATCACGAAAGGAGCCACCAAGATGAAGAACACGATGAAGTCTCTCAACAACTGGTGGTGGCGTGATGCGAATACGATCGGTCGACAGTGAGTCCCTCACGCCTGTTTTTGCGCTCTAGGTGATTGGAAGGCCTCCGGTTTCGACCGGGGGCCTTTTTCTATCTCGAGCCCGATCGCATTCGCATCACGCGCCTCCGCTTTTCCCCTGCGCTTCCCTTCAGAAAGGATTTTCACCATGTCTCAGAACACCACCGCCACCCAGCCCCGCACCGTCCAGACCGCCGACCGCGGCAAACTCGACGTCCGCGCTCTCGTCCTGCTCGCCATCCTGCTCGCCGCCGGCTTCATCCTCAACTTCACCGTCGGCAAGGCCATCTCAGGCATCTCGGGCGGCATGATCAGCCCCGAGTTCATCATCTCGGCCTTCTGCCTCACCATCCTGGTCGTTCGCCCCAACATCGGCCAGGCGCTCGTCATTGGCCTCATCTCGGCTGCCGTGATCCAGATCACCACCACTTCGCCGTTCGTCGATTTTGCCGCCGAGGGCATCGCCGCCATGCTCATGGCCGGCATCGTCAACGCCGCCGGCAAGGACGGTCAGGTCAAGCCCGCAATCGCCATTGTCGCAACCTTCCTGACCACCTTTGTCTCCGGCGTCATCTTCATGGTCATCAAGATGGCCATGCTCGGCGTGGTCGGCGAGCTCGCCGCCGCCATGTTGCCCGTCGTCGCCATGACTGCCGTCTTTAACGCCATTCTGGTCGGCGCCCTCTACTTGCCCATCCAGAAGGCCCTGAAGCTCAACTAGCCCGTTCGACTTTACGAGCCACCCCATCTTGGCGTTCATTCGTCGCTCGCGTACCCAAGTACGCTTCGCTCCTCTTTCTCGCGCCAACCTGGGGCCCCTCGTAAAGCCGTCTCCGTGCTTCACCACCAAAGACTGTCCCAAACGACTAGCTTTTGGGGACGTTCTTAAACGACTGGTCATGTAAGAACGTCCAATGACTATGAAAGGTATCCATGAAAACGATCATCAACGTCGACGATGTCTCGTTCTCCTATGGCACGCAGACCGAGCAGGCGCTTAAGCACATCTCGCTCGACGTGAGCAAGGGAGATTTCATCGGCATCATCGGGCCCTCGGGCGCCGGCAAGTCCACGCTTGCTGCCTGCCTGTCGGGTGCCGTGCCCCACCACTACACCGGCACGTTCTTTGGGTCCGTCATGGTTGACGGCCACGACACCTGCGAGGTCTCGCTGACCGACGTGTCGCAAATCGTCGGCAGCGTGCTGCAGGATATCGACACGCAGATGGTCGCTTCGGTCGTCGAGGACGAGATGCTCTTTGGCCTCGAGAACTTTGGCGTTCCCCACGACCAGATCGAGCAGCGCGTGAGCGAAACGCTCGAGACCGTCGGCATCAGCGACCTGCGCGACCGCGAGATCGCCACCCTCTCGGGCGGACAGAAGCAAAAGGTAGCCATCGCCGCCATCCTCGCCATGCGTCCGCGCGTCTTGGTTCTCGACGAGCCCACCGCGGCACTCGACCCCGCCAGCTCCACGTTGGTCTTCGAGACGCTGCGTGAGGCAAACCGCACACTTGGAATCACCATCGTCGTCGTTGAGCAAAAGGTCGCCCTGCTCTCGGAGTACTGCAACCGCGTGCTCGTGCTCAACCATGGCGAAATTGCGCTGCAGGGCGAGCCACACGAGGTCTTCGCGCATACCGACGAGCTCCGTGCCATCGGCGTCGACTGCCCTCGCGTCACGCGCATCTTCAATAGCCTCGAGGCCGATGGCCTGGTAAGCGGTACCCCCTGCTTGGATGTCGATGAGGCCGAGCGCCTGATTTCGGGCATAGTCGACCCCGCACACGTGGCCATCGAAGCCCAGACGCCCGCCGGTTCCCCGCATGCACCGTCGTTGCGCCCTCATGCCAAGGACGCCGAACCCGTACTCACCTTCGACCATGTTGAGTTTGCCTATCCCAATGGCGGAGCCGCCGTACACGACCTTAGCCTGACGCTCTATCCTGGCGAGCTCGTGGGCATCGTCGGCCAAAACGGCGCCGGCAAGACCACGCTCACCAAACTGCTCACAGGCTTGCTTAAGCCCGCCTCGGGCAGCGTGCGCGTCACGGGACTGGATACCGCAGCCGTTCCCACGAGCCGCATCGCTCGCGAGGTCGCGACCCTTTTCCAAAACCCCGACCGCCAGATCTGCAAGGACACCGTGCTCGACGAGGTCGCCTTTGGCCTGGAGCTTACCGGCATCGACCGTGCCGAGGCGCTGCGTCGCGCCCAGCTCATCATCGACCGCTTTGGCTTGCCGGCCGACGAGGCGCCCTTCTCGCTCTCGCGCGGTCAGCGACAAATGGTGGCGCTTGCCTCCGTCGTAGTGGTTGAGCCCAAGATCGTCGTGCTCGACGAGCCCACGAGCGGCCTTGATTACCGCGAGTGCATGACCGTCATGGAAACAGTGCGCACCATGGCCGAGCGCGGTTGCGCCGTTATCATGGTCTGCCACGATATGGAAGTCGTCTCGGATTTTGCCGAGCGCATTGTGGTAATGGCCGACGGTCGCATCCTCGACCGCGGCCGCACGCACGAGCTATTCTCGAACATCGATCTCATGCGGCGTGCCTACGTGGAGCCTCCCCAGGTTATTGAACTCTCGCGCCGTCTGGCATCTTCCGTCTCGCCCGCTTTTGCGCAGGTGAGCGAGGTCACCGATGTCGTTCGAATTACCAAGGAGATGGTCCACCGTGGTTAACGTCATCGACTACATGCCGGGCGATACGCTGCTGCATCGCCTGAACCCCGTCGTCAAACTGGGCCTCGCCGCCGCCATCATCGTCGGCATCTTTTTGTCCGACACCTACGTGGCACTGCTGGGCTTTTTGGCACTCACCCTTGCACTGGGTGCCTATGCCGGCGTCGTCGACCGTCTGTTCTCGCTGCTCAAGTTGCTGACTCCGCTCGCGCTTATCATGCTGGTGCTCCAGCTGGCCTTTATGCGCGATGGCAACGTGGTGTGGAGCTTTATCACCGACACGGGCCTCATCACGGGATCGAAGGCCTGTCTGCGCCTGCTGGGTGTGGCGTTACCACTCATCCTCATGCTCATGGTGACCAAGCTCAACGACCTTGCCAACGCCTGCGTCGAGGTGCTGCACGTACCGTATCGCTATGCCTTCACCTTTACCACGGCGCTGCGCTTTGTGCCGGTGTTTGGTCAGGAGATGAACGCCATCATGGAGGCGCAGACCGCACGCGGCGTCGAGTACGACACCAAGAACCCCATCAAGAAGCTTAAGCTCATGCTGCCACTGTGCGTGCCGCTGCTCATCTCGAGTGTGGGCAAGACCGATGCCACAGCCTTGGCGGCAGAACAGCGCGGCTTCTATCTGCGTACGCGCGCCAGCTCGTACAAGCGCTACCCCATCAAGGGCCTGGACATCGCCGTGCTCATCGTCAGCATCGCCCTCATCGTCATCGGCTTCCTGTTCTAGTTCACCACCGACAGCAACCGCCCCAACGCAAAAGGCTTCGGCTCGCACCAAACGAGCCGAGGCCTTTACTGTTTCACCAGATAAAACCTACCAAAATAAACCTGTCCCTTTTTGGCAGGTCGGAAGCTAGAGGCGGTAGGGGGCGCCGCTGCGGATGATGGATTCGCGCACCAGGACATCCATGGCGTCGAGGGTGATCTCGGGCATCTCTCGGTACTTCTGCAGCACCGAGAGCTCGGTGCAGGCCAGAATGACGCGGTCGCAGCCGCTACGGGCGAACTCCCACATCACGCGGTCGAACTTATCCATATCGGGCTCACGTCCGGCCTTCACATCATCGTAGATAAGCGACATCACATCGTTCTGACGTTTCTCGCTGGGATAGACAACCTCGACACCCGCGGCCTCGCATTCGCGGCCGTAGACGCCCGCGCCCACGGTGCCATCGGTTCCCATGATGCCGATCTTATGCACCGGCTCGGCCGGCATACTCAGGTTGGGGTCGAACTCGCACTCCCCCATCACCGCACCGGCCAGAGCATAGCGCACCGACTCACGCGGCATGTGGATAATCGGCACCTTCGTAAACGACTGGATCTGGTCATAGAAGTAGTGTGACGTGTTGCAGGGAATGGCAATGTGTGCACAGCCCAGCGACTCGAGTGCCTGGGCGCACTCTTTCATGGTCGCCAGCAGTTTGGCATGCTCGCCGGTCTTAATGGCCAGCGTGCGGTCGGGCATGGTCGACTTGGAGAGTACCACCATGTCGATATGTTCCTGATCGCAGGCAGCAGCCGTATGACGCACCACCTGGTCGTAGTAATACGACGTGGCCTCGGCGCCCATGCCGCCGATAACTCCCAGCTTTTCCATCGCCGCCTCCTTGGTGACGCTTGCGCAATTGCGCGTATCATACCCGCGCCCGCCCGATGCAAACCGGACGGGCGCCGCGCTCATCTACTTGTAATACGTCTTGAACAGCTTAAAGTGGCGCAGCTTGGTGTGCCACATGCGCAGCCAGCGGTTAAAGACAAAGTCGCCCTTCATAAACGAAGGGTCGGCGCCCTTGCCCTCCTTGTCCAGGCGATGCACCTTAGCGCGCAGCTCGGGATCCTTGACGTACTTGTCGACGACGCCCATGGGGACGACCATCCACAGGGCCTCGTCCTGCGCCGTCACAAACTCCGGCTCAAACGGGCGGTTGAGCACATACTCGTCCACCACATACTTGGCAACGTTAAAGCCGCTGTTGGTAACGTAGTAGTTGCTGCGACCCTGGCGCGTGTTGAAATCGAAGAACTTAAACGAGCCATCGCGCTCGTCGTACTTAACGTCAAAGTTGGAATAGCCCACAAAGTGAAGGTCCTCGAGCAACTTGCGCACGCCGCCCATGAGCTCGTCGTTGGGCTCGGTAATGATACAGGCATGGTTGCCGACACCGTGGGGCTGATGCTCCTCGAGCAGCACATGGCCCAGGCACATCATGCGGACCTTACCGTTGCGGTCGGAATAGCTGGTGAGCACGCGCATGTACTCGTCGTTGCCGGGCACGCGATCCTGCAAGATCAGATCGTCGGTGTAGCCGCTGGCATACGAATCGCGAATGACCTGTTCCAGCTCGGCGCGGTCGGCAATCTCATAGGCCTTCTTCTGGCCCTCGAACTCATGCTGCCACCACATGATGCCGTCAGAAGGCTTCAGAATCATCGGGTAAGGAAAATCGATCTGGTCGAGCACTTCGGCAGGCGCCTCACCCTGAGCATTGAGCATCGCCTTGGTAAAGGTAAACGTGTGTGGATAGGGCACGCCATGCTTCTCGCACAGCTCGTAGAAGATCTCCTTCTTCTGACACTGCTCAAGCATGCTATAGGGAGCGTAAGGCGCGACGATGTTATCCGCCAACTCATGGGCATCCTTGGCTTGAGCCACGAGAGCGACATAGTTATCGCCACAGCCCACAAGGACAATCGTCTTATCGGCATGCGCTTGGGCAATGCCGTTGACGGTTTTGAGCATCACGGGCATGGTATCGATATCCACGTTGGGCGTGTAGTCGATAATCTGGCTGCGGTACGCGGGACCCGTCTGGTACTTGCCAAAAACCAGACTCTTGACCTGGTACTCCTCGTAGAAGGCGCGCGCCACCGAATAGGCGTTGATGTCGCCACCAAGCAGCACGGGAATGAACTCGCGCTCTGTAAACTGCAATGCCATGGAAACTTCCTATCATGAACTGCCCACACAACGGGCGGTCTTTGCGCAACTGATTCATTCTAGCGTGCCAAGCCGCCGGCGCCCAAAGCTCCACCGTATCTATGGCAATCGACGTAATCGTCCAGCACGAAGACGGCGCTCACCGTTGTATGACAATGGGCAATGAACCTACCATTGTTGTAGGATTCAGTGTATTGACATCCTCGAGCGAAAGGCGCGCACGTGCCCCAAGACCATCCGACCGATAATCCCATCCTCAATGCCGCGAAGCGCGAGCTGGAGGAACGCGCACAATCGGCCGTTCCCCTACGAACGGCAAACGATGCTTACAACGGGCCTGCCCGCATCGTCTCAATCAACACGTCGGTACACAAGGGCACGCGCAAGTCGCCCGTCGCCGATGGACACGACACCGTTATAGAGCAATTTGGCCTCGCCACCGATGCGCACGCCGGACATTGGCACCGTCAGGTTTCCTTTTTAGCCGCGGAGTCCATCCAGACGGCGCAGGCACGCGGGCTCGACGTACACGAGGGTGACTTTGGGGAGAACTTCACAACCCGGGGCATCAACCTGCTCTCGCTCCCTTTGGGCACACAGCTCAAGCTTGGAAGCGACGTGCTCGTCGAAATCAGCCAAATCGGCAAGGTCTGCCACACCCGTTGCGCCATCTACTATCTCGCCGGCGACTGCATCTTTCCCCACGAGGGCGTTTTCGGCGTGGTACTAAAGGGCGGAGAGGTCAACGCCGGTGACGAAATCCAGGTAGTCAAGCTCGGCGACGGCACCTGTTCGTTCACCCCCGCCGAGGCCCTCGAAGAGATTGAGCAGGCTCGCCAGAAGGGCACGCTGTAGTTATAAAACCCCACGTTGAGATGGCTTTTACAGCCCAAAACTCCTCTCAAACAGAGCTCTGTAACGTTAAAGTTGAACTCTATGGTTTCTCAACAATTCATCATAACTGCAGGTCAAAGCCAAAGCCTCAAGTTCAACTTGACCCTTTGGAACCTTTAAGGTTCAAGTTGAGGTCGAAAGCAGTAGTAGAATACCGTTCGAACCATAACCTACGATTGATTGCAGAGGGACTGGATGCAGCATTCGAATCATCGCACCGCAGTGTTCATTGCGTCGAAGCCGGCTCGTATCATCACGAGCGCCGTGCTCGCCGTTGCGCTGACGGCCACGCCGATGCTCTCCCCCGTTGCGGCGTATGCCGCCTCGCAGGCAACGCAGGACCAGCTTTCCGCAGCCCAGCAGAAGATCGAAGCCGCCACGAGCGCCTACAACGACGCCCGCACCAAACTCGATGACCTGCAAAAGCAGATTGACTCCAATGAGGCAAGCATCGAGGAAATCGAGGCCAAGCTTCCCGAGCAGCAGGCCAAGGCAAGCTCCGCCATGCGCGATCTGTACAAGTATCAGAAGGGCACCAATCCCATCGTGAGCTTCCTGGTCAACGCACAGAGCCTGGGTGAGTTCATCACGACCTGCAAATACACCAACCAGATCACGAGCTCGAGCGTCGACGAGATCGAACAGCTCAATAACATGCAAACCGAACTCGAGCAGAACAAGGCTGAGCTCCAGCAGGCCAAGTCTCAGCTTGAGGCAGAGCAGAAAAACGCCGAGGATGCGCTGGCACAGGCCCAGCAGCTCCGCAGCGAGGCACAGGCAAAAGCCGAGCAGGAAAATGCCGCCGAGCTTGCCAAGCTTGAGGCCGATAAGGCCGCTGCCGCCGAGAAGCTCTCGGGCGAGGGCGTAAGCGGCAGCAATTCCAGCAGCCAGGCCACCAACACCAACACCACCATCGACACCACGGTGAACAGCTCCAATACTGGTAGCTCCGATTACGATTCGTTCATTAATGAGTGGACAGGCCGCATCGACAATTATCTCGCCAGCTCCCCCATGGCAGGCCAGGGCTATAACTTTGCCGTCGCCGCTTGGAATACCGGTGTCGACCCCCGTTGGTCCCCCGCCATCGCCTGCATCGAGAGCACCAAGGGTGCTTATTGCGCCAATTCTTACAACGCCTGGGGCTGGAGTGCACGTGGCGGCGGTTGGCGCAGCTTTGGCAGCTGGAGCGAGGGCATCTCCGCTCACGTTGCCTATCTGGGCGCCAACTACGGCTCCACCCTTACCCCGGCAGCGGCCAAAAAGTACTGCCCGCCCACGTGGCAGGACTGGTACAACAAAGTCGCCGCTCAGATGAACCGCATCTAAGTGCAACTGCAAAGGGCCCCAATGGGGTCCTTTTCTTTTAGGTAGCGGAGGTATCGACGACGCCGGTCGCATTGGCAACCGCGACTATGACAATCATGCATAGGAGCAGCACACCCAATGCCTTGAGCCAGAGTTTCGCGAGTTTCTTGCCGCGATAGCTGTCGAGCAGTGCGAATCGCCGACGAAGACGGCGCTTATCGAGCAGTGCGAAATGCATAAGCACCATAAGGCCATCGACAAAGAAAAAATACTCGATTATGAGAAGCCACGTCGGGTAGCTTTGGTTTGCTCCGGTGGGGTGAAAGACGGCAAAGTGACTTCCGGCAAAGAACACAAGCAGCGAGAAGCAGACGAGCGTATTCCAAATGCGACCCAGAGACTCCGGAACGCGAGAGAGCAGGCCGCATGCAGCGGAGGCGGCAGGGCCAGGAGGCCCTGCGGGGTTCTGGAGCCCTTGGGGCGTCAACACCGTCTCCGAGGCCGGAGTTCGGACAGGCGGCGCAGGAGGCCGCACGGGGCGACTCAGATCGTATGCCGCGCGCGTCGCCCGTCCCAACGCTTCCGCACTCGCAAAACGCTTGGCCGGGTCGAGCGCCATCGACATGCAGACGGCATCGGCAAGTGGAGTGGGAATGCCGCGCGCCTCGCATTGCTCGCGCATGTCGAGCCCTGGCTTAGGGTCGACTCCCGTCAAGCAGAAGAACAACAGGGCGCCAAGTGCGTAGACGTCGCTTCGCACGCTCGTCTGCCCAAACCCATACTGCTCGGGCGGCGCATAGGGTCGCGTGCCAAACTTGACGGTGTCGGCATCGGCGCCATCGTGCCATACGCGCGCGATCCCCAGGTCGATAATCACCAGCGATGAAAACGTCAGGCCGTCATCAGGCGTATAGTTGGCACCTGTCACGATGATATTCGACGGCTTGAGGTCACGATGGATCACCGGCGCCGACGTCTCCCCCGCCATTGCAAAACCGGCATGGAGCTCGCCCACGGCGTCGCAAAGGACAGGATACAATTCACGCGCATAATCGGGGGTGGCTCCCAGACGGTCCACCAGCGCCCCGAGCGTCTCCCCTTCGATGTATTCCATAACCACGTTGAGCTCGTCGCCCACACGACGACAATCGACGATTCTGGGCAGGTGCTCAAAACGCCTGCCTGCCCGCTGAACGGCAAACAGACGCTCGTATGCCCCGCCGATTTGAGCCGAAGCATCGATGCGTTTACGGACAAAGGGGCCGAGCGAGCCACCGCCGGTTCCTTCAAAGTACACGAGCTCGGTTGTTTCAACGGTCGAGCGCTTAAGTACACGCTCCACGCGATAGCTGTCGTCGCAATCGAGCGACGCCAGGTGCTCGGCAAGCGCTGCGGTCAGCTCGTCATCGGAATATGTTGGGGTCTGAGTATCCATAGCCTCCATCATAGCGCAGGGCGCAGACACCCCATGGCATCCGCGCCCCGTTCGCTTGCATCGTTGTTCGGCAGCTCCGCCGGCTCAGATATCAGCCGCTAACTCACCGTCTCCTCGCCAAAGCGATACAGCTCCTCGTTGACCTTTTGGAGGCTGCACCCGCGATCGATGCAAAAGATGATAATCGCATCGCGGCGGTCCTTGCAGTTAAGGACGCTTACCCCGGCAGCCGTCAGCGCACGGTTAGTCTCTTTGAGCGTCAGCGCCATCGCAAAGGCAATCTGCAGCACCTTATTGCGGCTCGGATGCCGCGCACCGGTAAAAATCTGATAGCCAAAGGTCTCATTGAGATCGGCCATACGAACCACGCGCGAGCGCTCCAAGCCCTTTTCCTGCAGCAGCTGCTTCAGGTAGTCCGAAAGCGACGGGGCGGCAAAGTCGTGCTCCCTGATATAGCCATCGATGTTCGGCGCATCGAGAAGCTCATTGAGCAACTCCTCGGTCAGCTTTTTATCGGGCATACGGCTTCACCTCCCATTCGGCGCAACGGTAGCGACATGCTAGGCCAGCACCCAGCTTGCAGTGGCAGACTTATCAAACATGTTGGCAAAATACAGTGCCTTCTTGATATCGCCATCAAAGTAGATATTGCCCGCCACGGAGCCACCGGCGGAAAGGGTACCAGACTGCAGCTCATCGGAGCCCTCGCTGTAGTAACCCTGATTCTGTTGAGCGCCGTTGGCGTCCTCGCCCTTCCAGTCGTAGATATTGTAATCTGCGCCCTCATCGCCATTGTTGACGTACGTGACGTGAATGCCCGTCATGGTCGAACCGTCATAATTTGTGAGGCCGGGCTGGACGGAATCGACAACGACGGAAAGACCGGCAGCCGTGGTCACCGTCGCACCAACCGCCAGGTCAGTCGTAGACTGCTCTTCCCTCTTCGCCTCTTCCTTCTTGTCGCCATCGCCAGCGTCCTCGGTGACGGTCGCCTTATCGCTACCACAACCGGCAAGAAGACCGGCAGTCCCCAAGGCGACGGTGGCGAATGCGCCCAGTGCAGCGCGACGGCTCAGCAGCACTTCGTTTTCGAGCTTTTCCATTATGCATCCTTCCTACGATCCGGCTACCGCGCCGGCACACAGCACATCGTAGAAAGGATTAAACTTGAATTCATTAGCTGAGAGCTAAGGTTGCGGTAAACGACCAATGCAGTTATCCAAACGCCGAGCAAACGCACTTTGCGCGACCGTCTGCTGGCAGCGCATCAACCCACCGTGACGGATTTCCCGGTAAAGGCACTGATCATCAACAGGGCAAAGAACACCAGGTAGCTGACACTCAGCGGGTACGCAATGATCAGGAAGACGACCCAGCCGACATTGGTTTTACCGTCGGCACGGCGTTGCTCGCGATTGCGGCAGAGCCAAATCGTCACGCCGATGGCAGTGATAAACAGCACGAGCGCCGCCGCGGCAAGCCCAGCAAGCGCAAACATCACGCCAATGCTCACAGCGATGACCGGAAGCAGCAGCAAACCGCACCCGCATCCACCCGGACTATATACGGAAGACTGTCGGCGTCGCCTCATCGTCACTCCATCACAAGCAATCGTTTGTAGACATCGAGGCCTTTGAGAAGGATTTCCTCGTCGAAGAGCATGGTATCGGTATGCAGAGCGCTCGTGGCATAGGCGGGGCAGCCATCCGAATCACTCGGGTTGTCTTGGTCCTCTGGCATACCCGTGCCCAGCAAGAAGAACACGCCCGGCAGATGGCGCTGATAGGAAGCAAAGTCCTCGGCAATTAACAGCGGCTCCTCTACAAGCTGCAGCCCGGGCAAGGCAGGCGTGATGTTGGCAAACAACTCGGGGTCGTTATCGACCGGTGGATAACCCTCGGCAAAGTCGAGATCGTACGTGCAGCCCGTTGCGGCACAGGCATCGTCCAGCACGCGGCGCACGCCTTCGCGCGCCCGGTCGAACATGTCGTCCGTAAACACACGCAGGCTGCCGGCCACATGGGCCTCCCCCGCCACCGCGTTGCAAACCGTACCGGCCTGCAGCAGACCAAACTTACCGATACAGGGCTCGTCGGTGCCCAGCTCGTCCATGAGTTCGCGCTCGGAAACCAAGAACTTGGCAGCCGCCAATGCCGCATCGTGCGATTCGCTAACGGGAACGCCGTAGGTCTTGGCGATATGGATGCTCGCCCCGTGAATGTGCACATGCGTCTCGCTCGAACGCGCTAGCAGCGGACCGGGGCAGCTCGCTAACGTGCCGGCGGGCAGATCGGGCCACACATGGAAGCCAAAAATGCGGTCGGCCCCATAGCGCTCGAACACACCGCTCTCGCATACCGTCTTGGCACCACCGGTCGTTTCCTCGGCCGGCTGGAACACAAAGAGAACATTGCGCCTAATGGCGCCCGGATGCTCGCGAATCGTACGGTCGACATACGTCGCGGCGGCAAGCGCCATGGCCATGTGTCCGTCATGTCCGCAAGCGTGCATCTTGCCGGGATGGGTTGAGGCAAAGGCCGCTCCCGTCGCTTCCGCGATGGGCAGCGCATCCATATCGGCGCGAATCGCCGTGGCATGCGCGGCATCAACGCCGGCGTCGAAGAAAGCGCAGACGCAGCTGGGGCACGGATGGGTCACTTCGCAGGTGAGCGGTGCCAGCACGCCCTCGATATAGGCAATGGTTTGCGGAAGATCGAAATCGAGCTCCGGAATGCGATGGAGATCGCGGCGATAGCGACGGAGTTCTTGGAGCTCGGTCATAGAGGATCCCTTCGTGAGGCACATCTGTTGCAACTTATTGTGATACAGGATTGTGGCGCACATGTTTCCAGCATATCCCTGCATTTTTTAAACGTTATATACGAATACTCTTGTTTGGTAAAGTGCAACGTGGTAGGGTCGTTACCACTTGATAGAGGCGCGGGCACGAAGAACCGCGGGCGAGCCGGCAGGCTTTGACCCCGTGGAGAGGCGAAACCCGCCGAACTGGGCTTTTCGGGCACGAACAACCTGGTGGGCCTGTGGGAAACACCCACAGGACTGTCTGCAGCAATGCGGGAGCGCTATCCGGACATTGGGTCCACGCTATGCGGATTCGATGCGCAGATGGCGCCGTCTGGATAGCGAGGTTTACGGGACATGGCATTGACCCCCAACGAGGCATATGCGGCCAAGCAGCCGTTTGTGGACAAGGAGACACTCGAGCATATCGTCGAGCAGTTCCCCACGCCGTTTCATCTATACGACGAGGCGGGCATCCGCCGCAACATGCAAGAAGTGCGCGACGCCTTTGCATGGAACCCGGGCTTTAAGGAATACTTTGCCGTCAAGGCCAACCCCAACCCGGCGCTCATCTCCATTCTCAACGAATACGGCTGCGGCTGCGATTGCTCGAGCTATACCGAGCTCATGATCGCCCGCTCACTGGGTATCACGGGACACGACATCATGTTCTCGTCCAACGACACACCGGCTGCCGACTTTGAGCTCGCCGACAAGCTGGGTGCCATCGTCAACTTTGACGACATCAGCCACATCGGGTTCTTTGAGCGCGTTGCGGGGCCCATCCCCAAGACGGTCAGCTGCCGCTTTAATCCAGGCGGCCTGTTCCAGCTCTCCAACGGCATCATGGACAACCCGGGCGACTCCAAATATGGCATGACCACCGAGCAACTCTTCGAGGCCTTCCGCATGCTCAAGGCCAAGGGCGCCGAGGACTTTGGCATCCACGCATTCCTTGCCAGCAACACCGTCACCAACGACTACTACCCCAAGCTCGCGCGCATCCTCTTTGAGCTTGCCGTACGCCTGGAGCGCGAGACCGGCGCACACGTCGCCTTCATCAATCTGTCCGGCGGCGTCGGCATCCCCTACCTGCCCGAGCAGCAGGCCAACGACATTCGCGCCATCGGCGAGGGAGTACACGCGGCATACGACGAGATCCTGGTTCCCGCCGGCATGGGCGATGTGGCCATCTGCACTGAGATGGGCCGCTTTATGATGGGTCCCTACGGCTGCCTGGTCACCAAGGCTATCCACGAGAAGCAGATCTACAAGGACTATATCGGCGTAGACGCCAGTGCCGTCGACCTCATTCGTCCCGCCATGTATGGCGCTTACCACCACATCACGGTGATGGGTCAGCCGGGCGGCGCCGACAAGGCCACAGCGCCCGTCACGAACACCTATGACATCACGGGCAATCTGTGCGAGAACAACGACAAGTTCGCTATCGATCGCGAGCTGCCGCATATCGACATGGGTGACCTGCTTGTAATCCATGATACCGGTGCGCATGGCTACTCCATGGGCTACAACTACAACGGCCGCCTGCGCTCCGCCGAGGTGCTGCTGCGCCCCGACGGCTCGGCCGGCCTTATCCGCCGCGCCGAGCGCCCGGGCGATTACTTTGCCACGCTCGACGTGCTGCCGTGCGGCCGAGAGCTGCTGGCCAAGTCGCGCGCCGAAAGTGCCCGCCGTCGCGCCCAAGACGAGCGCCTAGCAGTCGCAGCTCAATGGAACAAACGCATCCAGATCGCGGAGGCGAAGGAGAAGAACATGGACATCCGCAATCTCGAGGGCTCAATCGTCGCCCTGGTTACGCCGTTTAAAAAAGACGGCAGCGTCGACTTTGACGCGCTCGAGCGCCTTATCGATTTCCACCTGCAAAACGGCACCGACGCCATCCTCACCCTGGGCACCACCGGCGAGAGTGCCACGATGACCGATGACGAGGACAACTCCGTCGTCGCCGCCGTGGTCAAGCATGTTGCAGGACGCGTCCCCGTCATCGCCGGCTCGGGCTCCAACTCCACGCAGACCATGCTCACCAAGTCGCTCACCTACCAGGGCTTGGGCGCCGATGGTCTGCTGCTCATTACCCCCTACTACAACAAGTCTAACGAAGAGGGTATCTATCAGCACTTTAAGACCGTCGCCGACGCCGTGGACATCCCCTGCATTCTGTACAACATCCCTGGCCGCTGTGGCTGCGGCATCAGCGAGCGCAACGTAGAGCGCTTGGCCGCGCACCCCAACATCATGGGCATCAAGGAGGCCTCGGGCAACGTCGCCTACGCGGCCAAGATCGCCCACCTGCTATCCGATGACTTCCGCATGTACTCGGGCGAGGACGCGCTTACCGTGCCGCTCATGAGCCTGGGCGCCTCGGGCACCATCAGCGTGTGGGCCGATGTTCAGCCGCAGCTCGTGCACGACATGTGCCGCGCCTATCTGGACGGCGACGTGGAGCGCGCCCGCGATATCCAGATTGCCGGTCAGCCGCTCATCAATGCCCTCTTTAGCGAGGTCAACCCCATCCCCGTTAAGGAAGCGCTCGCCCAGATGGGCATGATCGAGGCAAACTACCGTATGCCGCTGTGCCCTATGGCAGACGACACGCGATCCGCACTTACCGATGCTCTGAAGGGAGCTGGTCTGCTTGATTAAGACCGTCATTATGGGAACGGGCCGCATGGGCTCGCTCATCCGCACCACCGCCGAAAGCATTGTCGATGCCGCCGGGCAGCCCGTTTTTGATTTCGTGGCCCAGATTGGCTTCGATTTGAGCGAGCTCGAGAACGCACCGGCTGCCGATGTGATTATCGACTTCTCGAACGTCGCGACCTTCGACGCCGTCGTCGCCTATGTCGAGCGCACGGGCGCGGCGTTGGTCTCAGGCACCACAGGCTACACCCCCGAGCAGATGGACCGCCTGCGTGAGCTGGGCCAGAACACCCGCGTTATGCACTCGGGCAATTACTCCATCGGTATCGCAGCCCTGCGCCATCTGGTAGCGCAGGCTACACGCGAGCTGCCCGGCTTTGACTGCGAAATCGTCGAGACGCACCATAACCAAAAGGTCGACGCCCCCAGCGGCACTGCCAAGTTGTTGCTCGACGCCGTCGTCGAAGCCGAGCCCGAGGCAGGCTACCACCCCGTCTATGGCCGCGAGGGCATGTGCGGAGCACGCGATCCCAAGGAGATCGGCATGCACTCGCTGCGCGGTGGCACTGTCGCCGGCGTCCACGAAGTGAGTTTCTTTGGCCAGGACGAGGAGGTCACGCTCACCCACCGCGCCACGAGCCGTCAGATCTTCGTCAACGGCGCCCTGGCCGCCGCTCAGAAGCTCGTCACCCGCGACCCCGGCTTCTACACCTTCGACCAGGTCATGTTTGCCTAACCAGGTATCAACCGTATCCACGAAAAGGAGAAACAGCATATGAGTAACGCAGCCGAGATGGATGCCCAGGAGATTATCAACTACATCGCCACCGCGCCCAAAAAGACACCTGTCAAGCTGTACGTGCGCGAGAAGCCCGGCATGAAGGTTGCCTGGGGCGACGCACATGTCTACGGCGGCCGTCGCGGCAAGACCGTCTTTGGCGACTGGGATGAGCTCAAGGCCATCCTCGATGCCAATGCCGACTCCATCGACTACTACGATGTCGAGAATGACTGCCGCAACTCTGCCGTGCCCATGCTCGACCTTAAGGGCATCAACGCCCGCATCGAGCCGGGCGCAATCATCCGTGACCGCGTCGAGATCGGCGATCGCGCCGTCATCATGATGGGTGCCATCATCAACATCGGCTCCGTCATTGGTGAGGGTTCCATGATCGATATGGGCGCCGTGCTGGGCGGCCGCGCCACCGTGGGCAAGAACTGCCACATCGGCGCCGGCACCGTGCTGGCAGGCGTCGTGGAGCCCGCCAGCGCCACGCCCGTCATCATCGAGGACGACGTTATGATTGGCGCCAACGCCGTGGTCCTGGAGGGCGTGCGCGTGGGCAGGGGCGCTGTTGTTGCCGCCGGCGCCGTGTGCGTCGAGGACGTCCCCGCCGGTGCCGTCGTGGCCGGTGTCCCCGCCCGCGTCATCAAGATGCGCGACGAGAAGACCGACAGCAAGACCGGCCTCGAGGAAGGTCTGCGCCAGCTGTAGAGTTGCGCGGTTTTGCCAAACCGCGCAACAGCTCGACGCTGCAAACGCCCCTAAGCGGCAATCTGGCGCTCAATCGTCGGTCGCGTACAAAATACGCTTCCCTCCTCTTTCACGTCACCTTGCTCGCTTAGGGGCGTTTTCGCTGACGTATGCTCAACCTCCGGCGCAATGTCAGCAACCAAGCCGAAAACAAAAAAGGCCGAAGCACCATCGGGGCTTCGGCCTTCATCATCTCAGGGTTCCGTCGTATTCAACCATGGCGGGTCGCTTTGACAGGCGCCCTGCGGCCGTCTTATAGACCTCGGAACGGTCGCGCCGCCCTATTGCCACGATCTCGGCAATCTCAACCGTTCCGTCCTCCCGGATTCGAAAAACCATTCGGAGTCCTGCATTCCGCCATTTGATCTTTTTGCAGCCGGCAAGCTCACCGTGAAGCGGCGTTCCAATTTCATCAGCGCGCGTCTTTAATTTCGCGACTGCAATACGGACGAGTCTTCGCTGAGATCCATCTAGTTTTTGATATTCCTTCTCGACGTCTCGATTCAAAAAGCCGACGACAAAATGCCCACTCATTCGAAAAGATCCTCATCGGGGATCGCGTCCGGATCCATCGATTCAAACTCCGCGAGCTCCTCGGTAGTTAGGGCGTCCTCAAACGGAACAAATTCATGCGGACCATGCTTGACTCGATCCGCAGCGATGCGATTTATCTCAAGTTCACGCAGATACTGCAGCGCGCCGTACATTTCCTCATAGGCGGCATAGTCGATAATCACGGTATCGATATCGTTATGATCGGCAATGAACTGTGGTGCGCGTTTTGCGCGTTTACGAATGGCAGATAAAGACTTGCTTGCTTCGGTAGCCGAAACAACCTGGTCCTTTGTAAACACCGGTTTTTCCAGAACAAGTGGGGACATTTTGACCTCCAAAATATAATCTGGATTATATTTCAAAGTATACTTCAAAATATAATCCAGACTTTTATTCGAAAGAAAAAAGCCCTATCGATTCTCGATGCTGCCGATATTCTTGAGCTCGATGGAGATGAGGCCGTTGGGCTCGTTGACAAACTCGATGTACTCGGAGTTCGAACCCATCTCGGCCGGGAAGCTGATCTCGATACCCGTATCGGTACGGATCTTATGATTGCGCACCGCCGCGCGTTCGACCTGCTTGCGCTCCACGGGCACAAGCTCAGGCACCTTCTCCTCAGTCAGTGCCGCGCGCACGCTCTCCTTGATAACCGGTTCGTCCTCAAAGACCTCGTCGACGATATCCCAAGGCGGCAGCTCCTCGTCATCCTCGACCTTCTCGGCCACAGCGGCCTTAACCTTGGCGAGCGCCACGGCCGTGTTGGCGCCGTGCTCCTCGGCGACTTCCTCGACCACACGCGTCACGGTATCGATGACTTCCTTGCCCGACACGCCCGTGTCGCACTGCAGCAGGCCATCGGGGATAAGCATACGGTCCTCACCGGCAATCTTGCGTTTCTTGTCCACATAGCCAATCTCCATGGTGCTCGCGCGCACGATGGCATAGCTCGGCACCTTCTGCGAGGGATTTGGCAAAATGGCGTAATGGCGCGCGATGTCGTTGCGCACCTCCCCCTCCTCGCGGCCCACTTCGTGCATAAAAGCCTGTTTAGAGCCCAGCAGCATCACGGCAAACCAGCGGGCATCCTCATCGTCGTCAAAATCGGCCACCAGCACGTCGGTGGACTCGGCTTTCTCGGCTTTGGTGAGCTCGGAGGAGATAAACTCCGCAATCTGCTGCGACAGGTCCACAAACTCGCGCTCGCCAAAGAAATAGCCCTTGAGCTCGCCGCCAAACGCAGAGTTCTCGGCAAACGTGGCGCGTTTATTGTCGGCCGAGGTTCGTGCGCGGCGCAGATGCGTGGTTACGAAATTGCGCACGGTACGGCTCTCGATATCGAGCTCGCGCTGGCTCATAACGTTGACGGCAGAGTCAAAGTCCAGGATATGCAGAATCGCGTGATTGATTTTCATATACGGCATTCCGTTCTAGATCGAATTGAGCACGAACCAGTATAGCTGTCGAGCCCGCCCCAGGCGCATCGAAGATTGGTGCATCGGGGACAGGTTGCTTTGCACCAATGGTTAGCGCAGGAGCTCGGACTGCCAAGCCTCGAGCTGTTCTGCCAAGCTCTTGCCGGCAGCGGGCATGTCGATCTGGGGACGTTTGGGCAGAAGCGCACACTTAAGAATCGCAACGATAGTCTGCGAGACAAAGCGTCGCGTATCCTTGTCAAAGCCTTGCGCAGCCTGGAGCATCACGGGCAGGCTCTCGCGCAGATTCCCAGCGATATCCGCAAACCGCTCAGCACCCGTAGCCTCAAACACGGAGAACAACGCATCTACAAAACGCTCGCGCTCGCTAGGCGACACCGCAAGCAGCATCTCGCGAATGGAGCCATCAACGTATCGAGCACCGGCGGACAGGCGCTCACAGTACACGAAGTCGCGACCATCAACCACCCAGCTAAAGGGATTGTGCTGCAGCAGGCTGAACTCAGTGCTCTCGACGATGGCATAGTCCTCCTGTGTCTCGAACATCATGCCAAAAATCGACGACCGAGGTAGCGTCTTGTCGATTCTACCGGAAAAATCGGCAAAGGCGTTGCCGTTCAGAAACTCCTCGACGAAGCCCGGACCATCATGGGAATACGCCCGTTCGATTCGCTCACGAGCGACATCGGAGCACATCGCCGCACCGTACACCGCAAGGTTTCCACCCTTGGAATGACCTCCGCACAAAAGCGGCCCGTCAATCGCATCCGCCGCCTCGTCCACATAACGCGCCGCGGATTCCTGGGCCGGCACAGGACACCGGAACGCCATGTTAAAGTCCTCTTTCCAGCCCACAATCGTGCTGTCGGTCCCTCGGAAGGAAAGGTAGCTAAACCCCGCCGGAAACCGGAACGCCATGGCTGCAAACTGCTCCGTTGTCTCGGCATCACTCACGCTACGATAGCCGCAAACACGAACGCCACGGTAGCGAGGGCTTGCTGCCACAGCCTCCAACAGGGCACGGCTCCCCTCCGGATCCCACAGGTCGCCAATCATGTCTTGGTAGCACTCGGCGCGCAGCAGCTCGCGTACGTCTAGGCCCTGCCAGTTCGTCAGCTCCGCCATATCACCCGGCAAACGCAAATAGGACAACCACGCAAAGACCAGGCTATCCACCGCGCAGAACGGCCATTCCTCAAACGGATCAAACGCCGTCTGGGCATAGGTCAAAAAATTAGGCGAATCCGACATGGCCCTCCCATCAACTATGGTGCATTGGGGTGGTGCAAAGCAACCTAACCCCCTCGCACCAAAAAGGCGCCCGGACCGTGTGGCCCGGACGCCTTTCATTGTAGCCTGTTGCCCAAAAGAGCTTGATTTAGCAGGAGAAGTCGACGCTGTCGATGATGTCCTTGAGGGCCTTGGCGGAGGCGGTGAGCTCATGCTGCTCGTCATCGTTCAGCGGCACGGGTACGCGGCAGACAACGCCATCGCGGCCAACGACCGTCGGCATGGAGATGGCCAGATCGGACAGGCCATACTCGCCCACCATGAGCGAGGAGACAGGCAGAACGGTCTGCTCATCGCGCATGACGGCAGTGCAGATGCGCTTGACGGCCATGGCAACGCCATAGTAGGTGGCGTGCTTCTTCTCGATGATGGTGTAGGCGGAGTTCTTGACGTCCTCGGCGATACGCTTCTCGGCAGCCTCATGCTCCAGATGACCGTGAAGCTCGCAGAAGGTGTTCAGCGGAACGCCAGCAACCTGAGCGCTGGACCAAGCGACAAACTCGGAGTCGCCGTGCTCGCCCATGACATAGGCCTGGACATCGCGCGGGTCAACCTCGACGTGGGCACCAAGCATCTGCTGCAGACGGCCAGTGTCGAGCACGGTGCCGGAACCGATGACGTGGCCCTCGGGCAGGCCGGACATCTTGATGGCAGCGTAGGTCAGAACATCGACCGGGTTGGAGACGATTAGCAGAATGCCGTCGAAGCCGGACTTCTTAATCTCGGGGATAATGGACTTAAAGATGTTTACGTTCTTGTTGACCAGGTCCAGGCGGGTCTCACCGGGCTTCTGGGCAGCGCCAGCGGTGACGACGATCATGGCGGCGTCGGCGACATCGGAATAATCGCCGGCGTAGATCTTCATCGGCTCGGCAAACGTCATGCCGTGCGCGATATCCAGAGCCTCACCCTCGGCGCGGTTCTTGTCCACGTCGATGAGGACCATCTCGGAGAACAGACCGCTCTGCATCAGAGCGAACGCCGAAGACGAACCGACGAAGCCGCAGCCGACAATAGCGACCTTCTTCTCGTTAACCATTAGAAACTCCCATCTCTCTCCACAAACAAGCCGCCCGGGAACGACCCGAGCGGCTTGCCGTAATCCCAATACATCCAATCGGGACTTTGATTATGCTCCTATTCGCAGCCAAAAATCGACCGTTTACCGAAATTGTTTGCAGTATTCGTAAAATAACTGCACGAAATCGGTTTCGAGCTATTGACGAGTCGAAATAGGTTTCTAATACAGGCCCGCCTCGCGAATGGCCTCGACAGCCAAAGCGATCTGATCGGGCGGCAGGACCAGCGCCATGCGCACGTGCCCCTCGCCCGAAGGGCCAAAGCTCGCGCCCGGCGTCACCACAACGCCGGCCTTCTCCATGAGCTCCTCGCAAAACGCCATGGAATCGGTGCGACCACCGGGAAGCTTGGCCCACACAAACATAGAGCCATGCGCGTTGGGACGCTCCCAGCCCAGGCCCTCAAGACCGTCGCACAGGGCATCGCGGCGTTCCTGGTACTTCAGACGCTGCGCCTCGACCTCATCGCGCGGACCGTTCAGGCAAGCGATGGCGGCCTTCTGAATCGGGAAGAACATACCAAAGTCGATCTGGCCGCGCAGCTTGGCAAAGGCAGAGACCACATCCTCGCGACCGACCAAAAAGCCGATGCGGGCACCGGTGACGTTAAACGACTTGGAGAGCGAGAAGAACTCAACGCCCACCTCGAGCGCGCCGGGATACTGCAAGAAGCTGCCGCCGGGCTCGCCGTCAAACACGATGTCGGAGTACGCGTTATCATGGACGATCAACAGATCATGCTCGCGGGCAAAGGCGATAATCTCCTCGTAGACCTCGGGCGTGCCCACCGAGCCGACCGGGTTCGCGGGCAGCGACACGATCATGTACTTGGCACGATCGGCAACCTCGGGATCGATACCCGCCACATAGGGCAGGTAATTGTGCTCGGCAACCAGCGGATAGTATTCGAGCTTGGCATCGGCGATCTTGGCACCCGCCTCAAAGACCGGGTAGCACGGATCGGGAACCAGAATGGTGTCACCCGGATCGAGCAGGGCCAGGCCCAAATGGCCCACGCCCTCCTGCGTGCCGTTGCACGACTGCACCATAGACGGCGTAATGCCCGAAACGCCAAAGCGGCGCTCATAGTAATCGCACACGGCTTGCTTGAGTTCGGGCAGGTCGCGCAGGGCATACTTCCACATCTCGGGATCTTGGGCTGCCTGCGTGAGCGCCTCGACCACATGGTCGTACGGCTTAAAATCGGGCGTGCCCACGCTCATGTTGTAAATGGTCTTGCCCTGAGCCTTCAGCGCGAGAAGCTTGTTGTTGAGCGAGGCGAAGACCTCCGCGCCAAAGCGGTCGAGACGCTGCGATGCCTGCATGGTGCCACCTTTCGATATAAAAAACGCGGCGCTCCGACAAGAGCGCCGCGCGATACGGGCCATCAGATTGCAAAAGTGTAACGCTTGCAACCCCCGTATTGGTTCAATTTAGCCAACCTTAGTCAACTGGATTGAGCGCGTCGATCTGCGCAAGCCACAGACGCGAGCTAGCGTCACTCGGCATACGCCAATCGCCGCGCGGGCTGAGCGTCACCGAGCCCACCTTGGGACCATCGGGCAGGCAGCTGCGCTTAAACTGCTGGGCAAAGAAGCGACGGTAGAACGTACGTAGCCACGTGTGGACGGTCTTAGCGTCGTAGACGCCCTTGAAGCTCTTGAGCGCCATGCGGTAAATCTTGCCAGGCTCAAAGCCAAAACGCAGCAGGTAGTAGAGGAAGTAGTCGTGAAGCTCATACGGGCCCACCAAATCCTCGGTCCTCTGCGCAATCTCGCCGTCGCCCGTGGGCGGCAGAAGCTCGGGGGACACCGGCGTATCGAGGATATCGAGCAAGACCTCGGCAATGCGCCCGCCAAAGACATCGGCGGCATAGCGCACCAGATGGCGCACAAGCGTCTTGGGCACGCTCGCGTTGACGGCGTACATGCTCATGTGGTCGCCGTTGTAGGTAGCCCAGCCGAGCGCCAGCTCCGACAGGTCGCCCGTGCCGATGACAAAGCCGCCAGCCTGGTTGGCCAGATCCATCAGAATCTGCGTACGCTCGCGCGCCTGGCTGTTCTCGTAGGTCACGTCCTGCACGGTCGGATCATGCTCGATATCCTTAAAGTGCTGCTCCACGGCAGCATGGATCGAGACCTCGCGGAAGCTCACACCCAAGTCACGAGCGAGCGACTCGGCATTGGACTTAGTGCGGTGCGTCGTGCCAAAGCCAGGCATGGACACGGCCGTGATACCCGTGCGCGGCAACCCCAGTGCATCGAAGGCACGCACGGTCACAAGCAGCGCTAGTGTGGAGTCCAAGCCGCCCGAAAGACCAATGACTGCAGCCTTGGTACCCGTATGGGCAAGGCGGGTCTTGAGGCCGGCGGTCTGCAGGTCGAGGATGGTCTCGCAACGCTCGGCCAGGTCACCATGGTCGACCGGCACAAAGGGCGCGCGCGGGAAAACGCGGTCGATATCGCAGGCATCGCGCAGGACAGGTTCTTCGGCCAGCACGCCCTCAAACGAAAACTCAACGGTCGTGGCCTCCGGAGCATCGTCGGTGCGCGTCCACGTCGTCGAGCGACGGCGTTCGGCAACCAGGCGGTCAAGGTCAACGTCGGCGATGGCCATATCGCAGGTAAGCAGTTTGGTCGCGGCGAGCTTGGAGCCGTTTTCGTAGACGAGGTTCTCGCCCGCAAAGACCATGTCGGTCGTGGACTCGCCCTCGCTCGCGTCCGCGTAGGCATAGGCGCAGTACAGGCGCGCGCTCTGATTGGAGATTAGGCTGCGGCGGTAATCTGCCTTACCGATAATCTCGTCCGAGGCCGACGGGTTGAGAATCACCGTGGCACCGGCAAGCGCCATCTCGGTCGAAGGGGGCGCCGGCACCCACAGGTCCTCACAGACCTCAACGCCCAGCACCAGGTCCTCGGCGCCCTCATCACAGCAACGGTAGACAAGCCCCGAACCCAGCGGAACCGGACCCTGACCGGCAAATTCAACCCACACGGGATCCGCAGGCGCCGGAGCAAACCAACGGCGCTCATAGAACTCGCCATAGTTGGGCAGATACTTCTTGGCCGTAAGGCCCAAAAGCTCGCCCGCGCAGCACACGGCGGCGCAGTTGTAGATATTCTCGGCAACTGCAACGGGAAGACCGATGGTAAAGACAATCGGCAGCTCACGAGTCTCGTCGAGGATATGCACCAGAGCAGCCTCGCAGGCATGCAGCAGCGTGCGATTATGGAACAGATCAGCCGCGGTATAGCCAGTCAGATTAAGCTCGGGCAACACCAGCGCGCGAACGCCGCGCTCGGCAGCATCGCGAACAGCCGCCAGCGCAACCTCGGCATTGCCCTCGACATCGGCCACGCGAATCCGCGGTGAGGCCGCCACCACACGCAAAAAGCCATCGTTCTTAACTTGACCATTTAGAAAATCGTTCATGCGAGCTCCAACATATCCGTTTAGCCGCGGTGAGCGGCGGCGATAAAGTCCGCTTCCATTGTACTGTCAAGTTCAATCAGTGCTGATGGGACGGGCTCATGCTTAAAACTGAAAAAGGGAAGCAAGGGCGGCGTTTAGCAGTAGAACGAGATCTCGTCCACAAGGAAAAATGCCTTCCATTTAGAGCAGATCAATTCATGCTGAGCGGCGATAATTTCACAGAGGTCGTCAAGCGTGCTCCAAGGGATTTTCGCTTTGTTATTAGCGACAATGCAACCTCCCCTGCGAGTCAGCCAGATTTTGGCCGAGTTATCTGAAGGCGCCCCCTTGCAAACATGGACATGGATTGGCTCGCCCGCTTCGTTGGACCAAAAGAAGACCCTATAGCCGCCAATAAGAAAAAGGCTAGGCAACTTTAGCTCCTCCGTTTGCGGCGTAGCGATACAGCAGATGGGCGTTATTGCTCAGAAAAGTCTCAAATCCCCGCTTCTCCTCGTCGGTGAAATGCCCCTCCCACATGGTCCAATTGTAAGAAGGCAACTCACAACGAGCGGAGTCGAAGCCCTCTGCCGTCGGTCGCTCAAAATGCACGATAACCTTTTCGGTATCGCCATCTGTAATCAGGTCAGAATGAATGACCTCGGTACCGTCTTCGAATGTCATATACGGGTACATCACGTAAACCACCTCGCAATCGTAAGTCCAGTTTAGCATCAAGCTATTTCGCCAAAGACAGCAAGCCCCCCTTGATGAGTTGATGGTATCTGTTACCGACTCCAGCCAGACAACCGATGGCTCGAAGCCGAGCATGGGCGGCAAGGCAAACAGCAATGCGCCGGAAATGGGCACAGCCGACAGCGGCAACAGTAGCTCGAGCGGTTCCGCATCTGGCACGGCATCGGCCAACTAGGTGCCGCATCCCCAGATAGACAATCTGGACAACAGACGTGAACCGGCGACAGAATTTGAAAATCTCTCTTGAAGAATCTCGCTTAAAAACTAAAATGCACTATAAGATGCTCAGATTTAGTTCTCGCAGATTGGACTAGTCCATTGTAGTTTTCCATTAGACAATTCGGCAATTCAATTCAAGCCGTAAAAAGGCTAGTCCATTCGGCACGGCGATAATAGGCCCCCACAGGGAGGTTTTATTATGTCAACTGATGATTTGCGCTCTATTTTGTCTAAATATGGAATCGATGCATCTGATTCTCTCATCAATAGCATTCCTGAAACATCTTATGCCGAGGAGCATAAGGCTGAACAGGATTTGATTCCCATCCGCTACTAACACCGCTGTCCAAGTAGCCATTCATTCGATTTGAGCCTATTGTCGTCGTGCCCCTATTACGGGAAGACACCATGGAAATCACTACATTCATTGATGAACATCCGAAACGCGTCGATGTCCAAAAGCAGGCAAAAGCCTTCTATCTTGGCCCCAATATTTTCATTCGACCATTTGATGACAATAATTCTCTGGTCATAGATTCATGGAACAATATCATCGATATAGCCCCGAAAGATGCAATCGATCCTTCAACGCGCCTATGCAGGATAGCGGGTCGATATTTTCCGAAAACAAATGATTCTAAATCCGAGCTAGAGTCAATTGCTTTCGACTCCGAATACCATGAACTTCAACGCGGAATTAACGTCATATCACTTTGTCCGACCTTCTCTTGTAATTTGGCGTGTACGTATTGCTTCGAACGCGCCTTCGACCTGCAAGAACCACAAAGCGCCGAAAATAACATGTCGTCGATGCTTGAAGAGGCAGCTGTTTTCGTTCAGGAAGCGAAGCGTCTATACCCAAACAACCCAACCGTTATAGAACTATTCGGCGGAGAACCGTTGCAGCACAAGACCAGGAACTTTGTTTCCAATGTCCTCAAACTTGCTCGCGAAGAGAGTGTTGGAGTTTCGATAGTTACGAATGGCTACGACCTCCTCTCGTTTTTAGATCTGTTCGTTTTGTTTAGGGACGTATTGAAGAGCGTTAGCGTCACCCTAGACGGAACGGCACAAATTCACAACACGGCCCGTGTAACTAAAAACGGAAAAGGATCATTCGAAGCAATTAAACGCTCCGTTGATGCCATGACAGAACTGCGACTCCCCATCCGCGTGTGCAGCAATGTCAGTAAACTTTCAATAGATTCACTTGAACAGCTGATTCTTTTTGTTAAAAACTCTGGATGGACTACATCGCCGTTCTTTCAATTTGAAATTGGACGAGTTTACGACCGATATGCAACAAATAGAAACAACGAAGTCTATGAATACGAGATACAGCGTAAATTAATCGAAATTTTCGAAAACTATCGGCCGAAGTGGTTGATATCGGGATTTATGAAGTCAACCGAATTTCCGTCTAAGATTCTCGGAGTTGACTTTGGACAGAATGAATACGGTAAAGAACGATTCGCATACTGCTGGGCCACCTCAAACATTATTCGCGGATACTACTTAAGCCCCGATATGCAGCGCTATCGTTGCACGACAACAGTCGGAAACCACAAATTCAGGCTTCCTGAAAATGAGCAGTCCGTCAACACGTCACATTCATGGCTCAACCCCATCGAGCATCGTAGTGAGAAGTGCCTGCAATGTCCAATTGGCGGTTACTGCAATGGCGGATGCCAAGTTGAAAGGCACTTCAAATCCGCCGAAGCCATTTGTGACTATGAATTAACTAACTTTCTGAAGTTCGTTGATTGCGTAGCCATACCGCGAATCCACGAGCTGCTTTGCAATCCCTCTGGAGGTTCTCAGCCGTGCCGGTAGTCCTTTGTATCATTGGTATCCTTGCCCAGCAGGGAATGGTCGCTCTTACCACCATCGCCATCGCGAGTGCTGCCTGCGACGTATCCTCAGGCATTGACCCCACTCGCTCGATTATCGTGTTCTGCGTCCTGTTGGCTTCCGTCAGCATCCCCGAGATGTTCATTGAATTCGAAAAAGAACGGTCAAAGTACTGGTTTCTCAATAAGGCCGTAAGTCATGCCGCGACTTCAAACTATGGCGCAACTAGCGCCTTCTTTAACAAGCGCATTAAAACGGAAAAGGAGCCCTATATCGACACGGAGCTCTGGATCGTCATTTCAGATAACGTCGCCTATGCGGCTGATGCATTTACGACCTTAATTAATATCATTTTTAATACAGCGGCGACAGCCAGTGTATTGGACAGCTCCTTTGCCGTGGCAATCGTTTTGTCGGGCGGAATATCTCTATCCACAGCACTGATTTCGTTTCGTTTAGTAAGGAAACCAGCATCAGAATCGCAAATTGCACGGTCGCGCCTTTTTTCTGCAATACGAAAGTGCATCCCGAATTCGTGGATCGGAAACTCCCGTTGCTTTAGAGATTGGAGCACGTATTATCTCGCAAGAGAAAACACCTCGAAGCGGGCACAGATCAGCCTTACGCTCGCTCGAGGTGGACTCTCTACCCTCGCAACAGTGGCAAGCACTATCCCGTTTATCGTTGCGATTTTCCATTACTGTTTGGTCCATGCAGGCAGCCCCGCCCCGCTAACAACCCTTATAGCCATTCTTCCAAGGCAGGTATCGATTCTTCAAAACATCAACGTAATAGTTGTATATGCAATCCAGCTCTCCGAAAGGACAACGAGGACAGCATTAGTTCGAGACAACCTGATTCTCACCAACGAAGAAAAACGCCAACATGGACTCATTAAGTGGGACAAGCTACGGGTTATCCCAGCAGAAGGGGTAGAGAGCAGCGTTGTTCCCAAGAATATGTCCGATATTGAAACCGCCACTCGAAATTTCTCCCCAGGGAGAACGACGCTACGAGGAGCCAATGGCAGCGGGAAAAGCACACTCTTAGCACTGCTCAAAGAAAGATTGGGAGATAGGGCTTTTCTTCTTCCCGCCCACCCAATGCTTTATTTCACAGAACTTGACACACAAGAGGCATCAAGCGGACAAGCGGTCACTCGAATACTCAAACTCTTGGAGTCTGGCTATCTAGAAGAGAACTGCAACGTGGTTCTTTTAGATGAGTGGGACGCCAACCTTGACGAAATAGCGCGAGCGGACCAGGACATATTAATCGATGATATTGCCCGATCAAAATGCGTCATCGAAGTGCTCCACAACTCTCGTAAGAACAAATAGGCCGCCTTTGCACACTCTTTTCGTACGTTTCTGGGTCAGATTCCGTGCGAAATTACCGCATATCGAAACGGGCACCGAGCCCAACGCTAAAAAGGCAGACGAAACGAAGCCCCATGGCTTTGGTGAGTTGGTGGTGTTGCGGGCGAGTCCATCTTCGGTCCACACGAGATGGGTACCCTTGGGGCTAGACAACCTGTCATAGCACTAAACGAACCGGGAGGACCCCGTATGACATCCAAGTACACCGACGCGCCACGTACACGCGTCATGACGCCGGCATCGCTCAACAACGGCGTGCACGAGAACCATTCCATCGGACAGACCATGGCCATCGCGCCCAAAAAGGGCCTGTTCGATGACATTTCCATTCCCCAGATCATCGCCGGCGCCGCAGCTGCTGCCACGAGCGTCGCGCTTGCCTCCAAGATTGGCATCGCTGGTTCAGTAATTGGCGCCGCCGTGAGCTCGGTCATCACCGTTGTGTCCTCGCAGGTCTACCGCCACTTTATCTCTGCCAGCGCCAAAGCCCTCAAAGGTACGCACGCCGACGTCGACTACCCCGCCGGCGCCTATGAGCCCGTTGAGCTTAATGCCGAGGAGCACCTGGGCGGCGCCGCGACTACGCAGGAGATGCGCCAGGTTGCGGGGCGCGCGACCACGGCGCGCGTCGCCCCCAACAGCCTGCGCGCCAAGGCGGCAGCAGAGCGCAGCCAGACGCAAAAGAAGGTCATCGTCTTCTCGATCGCCATCGCCATCGTCGCGGTCATCGCCTGCGCCGGCGCCATCCTTATCACCACTGCCGGTGAGGGTCTGGGCGAGCGTCCCGAGCCAATCCTGTCGTCGCGCACGACCGAGAGCGATGCAAATGGCAACACCCAGTCGCAGGATCAGCAGGCACAGACGGACGACACGCAAGACAGTTCTGCCTCTGCCAATTCGTCCTCGAACACCCAAAACCAATCGCAGGGCACCGATTCCTCTACGGCCAACAGCGGTACGCAATCCGGCACGACCGACTCAAGCCAAACGACTGACAGCTCGCAGCCGAGCACGGGCGACCAGACGAGCGGCAATACATCGGGCACAGGATCTACCGACAACAGCAGCACTAACAGCTCGGGCGGCACCACATCGGGCACAACATCTGACAGTTCAAGCCAAGGCACGACATCGGGCAACTAGGCACTGCATCCTCAGATAGGCAACCTGTACAACGGGCGCGAATCGACAGCGGTTCGCGCCCGTTTGCCTTGGGCGACGAGATGGCAAGGCCTGTGCGATGGTAAGATGCTTTGGTGTGTAAAGAGGAGATTTGCCATGAGCAAGACAATAGTTAAGCCCACGCTTTCGCTGGGCAACCACATCTATCTGTATCGCCTGCTGCGCGATGCGATTGGATGCGGCAAGCAAACGTTTATGACGCAGGTCGAGGAGGCGCTCGCCGCTGGCGATATGACTGCTTATGACCTGGGCTTCGAGTCCACGCGCGAGCTGCTCGAGGAACTCGACGACTGTATTAAGCTGACCGTCTTTAAGGGCGGTCGCCTGTATGCCACTGTCATCGCCAACGATGCCTGGGATGCCGCCCTTGCCAAGGGCGAGGACAAGCCCAAGGCCACCAAGGGTGCCAAGCAGTCCTACAAAAAGAAAAAGCGCGGCGAGAAGGACCTCAAGGCCGTGCGCCCCAAGCACGTCAAGCGTCCCGAGCCCGAGCCCGAAGTCGCTCCGGAGCCCGACCCCGAGACAGAGATCGAAGTCACTATTGAGGTAACAGCAGAAGCCGAAACCGAAATCGCCGCCACGTCCGATCCCGAAGTCATATCAGAGCAGGAGGCCGCTGCGGAGCTCAACGAGGCTCCCAAGTCGGCAACCGAAGAAGCCGCTAACCAACCCGAGACGTCTGCGTTCCAAAACAGCGATGTCTTTGGCGACGAGGCCGAGGACAATCAGCCCGACGAGCCCGACGATCAAGACGCTACCGAGTCGGCGCCGGAGCCCGAGACGCCGCAGCCTGCCATCTCGCTTACGGTCGTCTATGACCCCGAGAACGCAAACGCCGGCATCACCACCATGGCCTCCACACCAATCGAGGCAAAGCCGTCTGTCGAGGCAGAGGACGCCCCGCAAGCCGACGCCAAAACCGAGACTGAAGACACATCCGTCTCCGTGGAACCGACAGATTTCGCAGTTAAGCCAGAACCGGCGCCCGAGTCTGCACCCGTCATCGAGTCCGCATCCGCACCTGTCTATGACCAAATTCCCGCACCGGTACCGGCTTCGGTACCCGCAGCAGCACCGGCCCCCGCACCCGCAACGCCCGCCATCCCCGAGGACTTCCCCGTCGATTTCGCAACCGAGGTCTTCTGCCCCGGCCCGTTGCTACACCAGCTGTCGACCTATCTCCCCTACGGCGCCGACACGCTCGGCATCGTCGGCGAGTACTACTGGATCGCCCGCGAACGCGGCACCATCGAGGCCGCGCGAAACCGCGCAATCTTCCCCCTGCGCTACACGCAGGCCGGCGAGCGCCACGAAGTCACCGTGCGCATCCGCCGCAACACCACCGGAGGCCTCGGAGCCACCTGGACCGTCGACAAGGTTGAAGAATCCAACGAATAGCAAAACGCGGCGAACGTCACAAAAACGTTCGCCGCGTTTTTTTATTTTCCCAGGTTGAGCATAAGTTCGTGTGACAAAGGGGCTGTCCCTTTGCCACATCAAACTAGTCCCTGGTAAGTTTCCTGTGGATACGATGCGGCTGGGCTGCGTCCTCGCCCAGGCGCTCGATGCGGTTGGCCTGATAGGCCTCGAAGTTACCCTCAAACCAATACCAGTTGCCCGGGTTCTCATCGGTGCCCTCCCACGCCAGGATGTGCGTGGCAACGCGGTCCAGGAACATACGATCGTGGCTAATGACCACCGAGCAGCCCGGGAACTCGAGCAGCGCCGCCTCGAGCGAGGACAGCGTCTCGACGTCGAGGTCGTTCGTGGGCTCGTCGAGGAGCAGCAGGTTGCCGCCCTGCTTGAGCGTAAGCGCCAAGTTCAGACGGTTGCGCTCGCCACCGGAGAGTACGCCAGCGCGCTTCTGCTGGTCCTGGCCCTTAAAGCCAAAGCTCGCCACATAAGCACGGCTCGGAACCTCGGTCTCGCCGACCATCATGTGGTCCAGGCCGTCCGAGACGACCTCCCACAAGTTCTTATCGGGGTCGATGCCGGAACGGTTCTGGTCGACATAGGAGATCTTGACGGTCTCACCCACCTCAAGCTCGCCCGAAGTCAGCGGCTCCAGACCCACAATCGTCTTGAACAGCGTGGTCTTACCGACACCGTTGGGGCCGATGACGCCCACGATGCCGTTGCGCGGCAGGGTAAACGAAAGGTCGTCGATGAGCACACGGCCATCGAACTCCTTGTGCAGATGATGGGCCTCGAGCACCTTGTTGCCCAGACGCGGGCCCACAGGGATGCGGATGTCGGTCCAGTCGAGCTTCTGGCTTGCGCGGGCCTCGGCCTCCATCTCCTCGTAGCGAGCCAGGCGGGCCTTGTTCTTGGCTTGGCGAGCCTTGGGCGAGCTGCGCACCCACTCGAGCTCGGCCTCCATGCGCTTGGCGAGCTTGGCATCGCGGTTACCCTGAGCCTCGATACGGGCGGCCTTGGTCTCCAGATACGTGGAGTAGTTGCCCTTGTAGGGATAAAGGTGACCGCGGTCGACCTCGCAGATCCACTCGGCAACGTTATCCAGGAAGTAGCGATCGTGCGTGACGGCAAGCACCGCGCCCTGGTAGTTGTGCAGGAAATGCTCGAGCCACAGGATCGACTCGGCATCCAGGTGGTTCGTGGGCTCGTCGAGCAGCAGCAGGTCGGGAGCCTCGAGCAGCAGCTTGCACAGGGCCACGCGGCGGCGCTCGCCGCCGGAAAGCACGTTGACCGGCATGTCGGAATCGGGCAGCTGCAGGGCGTCCATGGCCTGGCCGAGCTTGGAATCGATATCCCAACCGTCGGCGGCGTCAATCTCGTCCTGGAGCTTGCCCATCTCGGCCATGAGGGCGTCCATGTCGCAATCCGGGTCGCACATCTCCTCGCCGATCTTATTGAAGCGATCGACCTTGGCGATCATATCGCCAAACGCCATGCGCACGTTCTCGATGACGGTCTTGTCGTCGTCGAGCGGCGGCTCCTGCTGCAGGATGCCCACGGTGTAGCCGGGAGTGAGCCTGGCATCGCCGTTGGAGACTTCCTCGATGCCGGCCATGATCTTGAGCAGGGTCGACTTACCCATGCCGTTGGGGCCCACGACGCCGATCTTGGCACCGGGGTAGAAGCTCAAGGTCACATCGTCAAGGATTACCTTATCGCCATGAGCCTTGCGAGCCTGATACATCTGGTAGATAAACTCCGCCATTTGTCTGTTTTATCCTTTCTACCTGCTGTTTCCCTATTCTTGATTCGCTTTAGTGGAAACGAAATGAGGAAACCGGCTCTGAAACTTAGCGAAAAAGGGGCATGGTTGCCCACACCCCCTAATACTACCTGGGAAAAGTCCCCCGGGACACACTATGAACTGCGTACGCTAGTTTTCCGCAACCTTAACGAACAGCCCGCTGAGATTTGCGCCACAGCAGATACGAGTAGACGTAGACGGCTCCGACCGAACCAAACGCCAGGACCGCAATCACCGCGGCGACGACTTCACTCGAAAGCACGCTGCCTGCCACGCCCATCACTATCAAGCCGACACCCAGCACCATAAAGCAGGCACCGCCAAAGCGCTGCGTACGGCGCCAGTTCTCGGGATCGGCAAGCGCCCAAGGTGTCTTGATACCGAGCGTATAGTTCTGCTTCACACGCGGCAAGTAGTTGCCTACGCCGATGAACAGCAAACCGACAACACCGGAAATAAGCACGTTGACCGAACCGACCGCCGGCACCACGCCCCAGACCGTAAGCTCTCCCAGCCAGCTTATGGCGCACATGAACAAGGTGAAGGCGATTACGAAGCCCTGGTAGAACTTGCCCGAGGTTCGATATGCCTCACCTTTGGGGTCGATGCGCGGCACCACGCAGAACATTGCGAGAAGCGCCAGAGGCAGCACGCCGAGCGCGGAGGCCATCCAGCTAGGACCCCAACCGTCAACGGCGCCGTTCGCGCCCCAGTGCGTGGGAATCTGCGCAGGCAAGCTCGGCATCACCATGAGATGCGCTACGACATTGGCGACGCACAGAGCGACCAGCGCAATCCACACGCGCGACGATACCCCCGTGGGGTGAATGCCCTTGTTTTCGTTATTCATCCTTATCACCTTCCGTGTTTGTAAAGCCCATAAACCAGCCAATCAAATCCTGCATGACGGTGGTGTTTAAGCTGTATACGATGTTTTGGCCATGGCGCTCGTCGGTCACCAACCCGGCGTTTTTGAGCGTCGCCAAGTGATGGCTCAGCGACGGCTTACTGATATCGAAATGCTCGGCAAGCTCCCCCGCCGTGCAATTGCCCTCGCGCAGCAACTCCAAAATGCGCCGTCGCGTTGGATCGGCAAGCGCCTTAAAACCCTCTCCCGGCATAAGACCTCCTCTCATCATCTCTCATAACGCGCACACTATACTCGATATTTAGATGTTTGTCTAACTATCTAATCTTGTACTCAAAAAAAATAGCCGCCTCCGCGTAATGCGAAGACGGCCACTTCTCACGCTACAAACGTGTTTTGGAGTTGGCCAACCCGCTGCAACGGGTGCCATCTGCTTCAATCTTATGCGAACCCCGATCCCATTTCAACAAGCCCAAGGGCTCAAATGGAATCGCGATAACACCTATAATGGCGATAGCTAAAACACGATTCGCTTCCCCATCGGAGGATGTCTATGACCGAAACCGCTGCCGCTCTCGTCGAGACACGCGACACCAAGCTCGAGATCATCATGGGCCGCGAGGCACTCGATAAGCTCGCCGATGCTACGGTGTTGGTGCTCGGCTGCGGAGGCGTGGGCTCCAACTGCTGCGAGGCACTCGCCCGCGGCGGCATTGGTCATTTCGTCATTCTGGACAAGGACATCGTCGCGCCCAGCAATATCAATCGCCAGGCTATCGCCTTTCACAGCACCATCGGCAAGCGCAAGGTCGATGTTATGGAAGCCATGATCCACGACATCAATCCCACCGCCACCGTTATCAAACGCACCGAATACCTGCTGAGCGACAACATCGACGAGTTCTTCGCGAGCGTTTTGGAGCAGACGGACGGCAAGCTCGACTACGTCGTCGACGCCATCGACACCATCTCGGCCAAGCTCACCATTGCCAAATATGCTCAGGACCACGACATTCGTTTGGTTAGCTCCATGGGCGGGGCCAACAAGCTCCATCCCGAGTGCCTCCGCTTTGCCGACATTTTCGATACGGTACGTGACCCCATGAGCCGCATCATGCGCAAAGAATGTAAGAAGCGCGGAATCAAGAGTCTGCACGTGCTGTTTAGCTGCGAGGAATCGGTTAAGACCCAACCCCGCGACCCGTCCAACATCCACGAGCGTACCGAGTTGGGTACCGCTAGTTTTATGCCGCCCATCATGGGTCAGATGATTGCCGGCGAGGTTATCCGCCAGATCAGTGGACGCGGCACCGAGCGTGTGCGCGCCGACGGCCAACGCCTGGACTAGCGGAGTGCGCCGAGATGGAGCCCCGGTTATTTGATGCACACTGCCATCTTGATTTGATGGCTCACCCGGACGCCGTTGCCGATGAGGCGACGGCACTGGGCTTGGGCCTATTTGATTGCGGCGTCGATCCACGTGACTTTTCGGCCGCAAACGAGCGCGCCCATCGCCAACCAAGCATCATCGCCGGCATTGGGCTTCACCCCTGGTGGCTTGCCGACGGTCGCTGCGGTCCTGCCGAAATCAATCTGCTTTGCGAAGTTGCAGCCCAAGAGCGCTACATCGGCGAGGTGGGACTCGACTTTTCTGCGCGCTTTGCCGGAAGCGAGCCGCTGCAAACACAGGCACTTGACCGGCTCTGCGAGGCTCTCGCGCAACATCCTCTTACCGGGCGTGTGATATCAATTCACGACGTTCGTTCGGCAGGAGCCGTACTGGACGTCCTCGAATCGCATGGACTACTCATCCCAAACCCCGACTCCCCCGCTATCATCTTCCACTGGTTTAGCGGTACTTCGGACGAACTCGTCCGCGCGCGTAATGCGGGCTGTTATTTTTCCGTGAACGAGCGGATGCTCGCCACCAAGCGCGGTCGCGAATACGCCCGACAGATCCCACTCGATCGTTTACTGCTCGAGACCGATGCGCCGGCGGAGGCAAACACCGAAACAAGCGCACAGTCGCTTATCAGATCGCTCACATGGACCTCAGAACGCATCGTCTCACTCAAAAACCGCGACGCAGAGTGCATCGAGTCGGCAGTTTTAGCAAATGCGCACTCTGTTTTTGACCTTCGCTAGCCCCGGTGGGCAAAAAATGCCAAATATGAGTACTGTTGCAAATCCAGTCACATTATTTTACGGCAAAATAGTGCCTTGATAATGTACAGCTATCCATTATCAAGGCACTTTAAGGTGGTTAAAGTCATTTTTAGCAGGTTTTAATCACTCGCAGACACCCAACTAGGCCCTCAATAGCTTAATTTCGCTGTTACTAAATTAGTGACAGCACTCATATTTAGCATTTTTTGTCCATGGAGTCCCGGGGGGCGACAATTCGACTCCCCGGGACTGCTCACCTATTCGGAAATCGGCACTCCATGGCCCCAGGAGCCTTCCATGCCGCATACGGTCGAAGCAAACCCCGCCGCAAAGTCGAGTGCACGCTCGATGGCCTCGGCACCATCCTCGCCACGCTTGACGGAATCGAGATAACACATCAGGAACGAAGTCAGGAATGAGTCGCCCGCACCCATGGTGTCCTTCATATCCGTTACCGGCTTAGCCAGTTGGCGGTAATAACGATCGCCATCATAGGCAATGCAGCCCTCAGCGCCAGCCGTTGCCGATACGAAACGCGGACCTAGGCTCCTCACCCATGCCAGACGCTCGCGAATCTCATCCTCACTCGCGGCGTCTGCCGCGCTAAAGAACGCGAAGTCAACGTAGGGAGCAATCTGCTCGTAGTACTCGTCGGTCGAATCGTCCGAGAAGTCAAACGAAACCGTGATGCCCGCGGCCTTCAACTTGGGAAGTTCACGCTCGGTAAAGCAATAGTTGCCCGAGTGGACTACGTCGAACTGCTTCACGTACGCAAGGTCAAAGCGATCGAGCACATAGCGCGCATCACCACGGATGCCGCCCTCATTGGAGCCAAGGAAAACACGGTCGCCGTTAACGACGGTCACGCGTGCCGCACCGTTCTCGCCGATGAGCTGCTTGCACTTGGCAAGCTCAACGTCCTCATCCTCAAGACTCGCAATCACATGCTCAGCAGCAGCGTCATTACCAAAGATGCCCATATACGCGGAGCGCGCGGCGCCGCACTTCTTGGCATACACGGCAAAGTTCACCGCATTGCCACCCGGATACATTGTGTGGATATGCTCGTAGCAGTCGACGACGTTGTCGCCAAACCCCAGTGCGCTCACGTTAAATGCCATGACGCCGCCCCTCTCTCTTATGCCAACGGAACCACTGTTGTGACAGCAGTACCGCCCAGAATCTACGCGAGTTCCAGCAGCTCCGGCAGCTGGTCGATAATCTTGTCCGCGGCATCCTGGCTAAAGCCAAAGCGCTCCTCGCGCTTAGCGATGACTGTCAGACCGGCGCGCTTGCCGGCAGTGATGCCAGGCACCGAATCCTCAACGCAGCAGCAGCGATTCGCGGGCAGCCCCAGCAGGTCCAGCGCATGCAGATAGATGTCGGGCTCGGGCTTGCTCTCCTTAAACTGCTCGCCGCTCACCACATACTCAAAGGCATCCGACAGCCCACATGCGTTGAGCACTTCCTCGATGCTATCCATGGGCGACGAGCTGGCAAGCGCCACGCGAACGCCGCGGCGCGGCAGCTCTCGAATCGTATCCACGGCGCCTGGGTTAATCAAAGCCTGATAGTCGCGCGGACGTTTATGCGCCCACTCATCCCAACGGGCCAACGCTTCCTCGCCAGTAAAATGCCCCTTACCGGCACGCTCAAACCAATCGACCAGCATGCGGAGAAAGAACTGATGCGAGGTACCGACCTGCCCGTTCAGCTCCTCTTGGGTTAGGTTAAGCCCAAGCTCCTTGGCAAACGCGGCAGTCTCGCCCAGGTAGTAATACTCGGTATCGACAATGACGCCGTCCATGTCAAAGATAACGGCGTCGAACGGAAATGCGGACACGGCACTCTCCCTAACAAAAGGGCGCCTGTAAACAGGCGCCCGAACTATGCATTATCGGCGATTCTAGCCCAGCAGCTTATCCAGCGCCACCGCGATACCGTCTTCGTTGTTATTGGCGGTCACCATCTGGGCAACTGCCTTAACCTCATCGACGGCGTTGCCCATGGCAACACCGGTGCCGGCCCACTCAATCATGGACTTGTCATTCTGGCCGTCGCCAAACGAAACGACCTCGCTGGCATCGATGCCGAGCTTGGGCAGGGCACCCTCGAGCGCACGGGCCTTGTCGATACCGGGCGCCGTGTACTCAAAGTACCAGTCGGCCGTAAACATGCCCGAAAGCGTCTGCTTAAAGGGCGCATACATCTCCTCGTAATGCGCCTGCAGGTAGGCTGGATCGCCCGCCGTCAGCAGCTTGTCCACGGGATAAGCATCAGCGACCTCATGCAGGCTCTCGACCTCGCGGATCTTAAGATCGCACGCATCGCGCTCGTATTTGACGATGTTTTTCTGCGAGCCGTCAGGCAGCGTGATCATGCAGCGGTACGAGTCCTCGACGTGCAAATCGCGACCGAGCGAAATCATAGGGATCACGTCAAAATTACGCAGGTGATCAATCAGGCGATGCAATTCGTCGGCAGGCATAGCCTGATCGAACAGTACCTCGTCGGTCTGGGCATCGACGACGTGTGCGCCGTTAAAGGCAACTAGCAGACCGTCATGGTTTTGGAGGTCGAGCTCCTGCGCCAAGGCGTGGAGCCCCCATGCGGGACGGCCCGAAGCCAAAATGAGCTTAATGCCCGACTCCTGCGCCGCGAGCAGCTTCTCGCGCGTACGCGGGCTAATCACTTTCTGATCGTTGGTGAGCGTACCGTCGATATCCATCGCGATGGCTTTGATTGCCATATATGCCTCCCTGTCATTGAACAACCTTGTCTGAGCCATCATACAGAACACCCATCGCGACTCCGTTTACAACGGGCAAAAAGTCATATTGTCTCGAACATGAACGGCGTGTGGTCGTGAAGCTTTATCGCTCAGGTCAAATACGTCTGCTAGCGACGCTCATCCGTCGGTGCGCCCTCGACGATCGCGATGCCCGCCGATGCACCTAACGCGCTGGCGCCGGCCTCGATGAATGCGCAAGCCTCTTCGTAATTATGGATACCGCCCGCCGCCTTGATTGCCACGGCATCGCCGAGCACCTCGTGCATCAGCCGCACGTCCTCGAGCTTAGCACCGCCAAAGCTTCTGCCGGTCGATGTCTTAAGGAATCCCGGCTTGGCCTCCAGCGCGATCTCGCATACACGGCGCTTGGCGGCGTCGTCGCCGTCCAGCTTGCACATCTCGACGATTACCTTGTCAGTGATGCCATGCGCGCGACAAAAATCAGCAATGGTAGTCATCTCGCGCTCGATGGCATCAAAATCGCGGTTCTCGATCGACCCCTGATTCAAAACGTAGTCAATCTCGGTAAAGCCACACGCAGCGTATTCCTCAAACCTCGCAAGCTTCTCCTCAAGCGTCATAGTGCCCTGGGGAAAGTCGATAGCGCCGGCAAGGATGATGTCAGAGCCCTCGAGCATGGCGCGGCCCGTCTCGTACTCCTGCAGGTTCGCAAATACGCAGCGAAAGTTGTACTTTAACGCCTTCTCGACATACTGCTCAAACGTGTCCTCGGGGGCATCGATATAGTCGATGTATTTATTGATGGGTTTGGCAAGCGTCATGCTGGGCCTCCTTGTTCAGGGCTGGCAACCGATTCGTGGCTTCACGCGAAAAACCACGTTCAATGTACGCCCGGCATGCAAGGACAGCGTCCGCATTCCGACAAGTGGTATGAAATTAGCCGTAAACGTATAATTTACGGACAGCGAATGGCACCGCACGCGGATGCCGACAGCAAGACATCCCCCCTCAATACACCCTCATGCCCATTTAAATAGCAAGGGGCCCGTATCTGTTGGGATACGGGCCCCTTTCGGCCGTGACCTATCTCAGCAACAAAGACTACTTGCAGTGAGCGCGGTAGAACTCGATCGCACCATCTTATCCGAGCCGGGGCACGTTCGCATAGCGTGGCGCGTGACGGTTGCAAAACCACCCCATTTGAAACAAACGCAAAAAAGTACTTGCAAAGACACGTTCCGACATATAAGTTGATAAAAGACCGCCGTTGCGGTTTTAAGTAGATCGAGCATATGAAGTTTCAGTTTTCAGCGTGTAAGAGAAGGAAGATCGGCAAAGTACAACCCCAAACGCAATGACAACTTAATGAGGTAACTGCCACATGTGAGGCACCCAGGGCATTGCTGTCTCGATTTTGAGCACGATGCCTTCCGCCTTGCATGGGCCGTTCCATCCCGCCCCTGCAGCAACTGCCTCACGGGCTCATTGAAAACCGCATAGCACCCCAACGTCAGCACATCACCCACGGCAAGCACATCACTCACGACAACCAACACATCAACAAACAGCACGAACATCAACCGATTGGAGAAGCTATGACAAACCACCACGCTGAAGACGGCGATAAGAAAAGCATTCTGGATGCCCGCATTGAGCGAGCATATGCAAACGAATATGACGCCGCCTTTGCCGCCGCGACCATAAAGAACTACGCGTCGCTACCGCTCGCGACGATCTTGGCCGACCACCCTCAACTGCTGAAGCGCTGCACAAAGATCATGGGCGACCCCGACATTCGCAAGCTGACAGACCCCTATGCCCCAAAACGCGACAACGATTCGTACGTTCTTACCGTAGGCTGCCTAGCCCATATGCTTACGGCGCTCGACACGAAACTCAAGCTCGAATGGGAACCCGACGAGCGTCATGAACTCGAAAGTAAGCGGAACACCCTGCGCACCGCACTGTTCCTTCCGTTGGACGGCCTCAAGCGCTGCAACGTCGAGCTCAATACACAGGCGCGGCAAAAGCCCGGGACCACGGGGCAGAAAACTCCAAGACCCCATGCGGCCATCGTCGACCGCAACCGATATAACCGCATGACCGCGCACTTTTCCGCCGAGGGAGCAGCCATAAGGACGCTGATCGACCTGCTGTGCCTTCTGAGCATCAACGAGCTATTTGAGGGCTATCTCGCCCTTGTTCCCGCGACGGCACCCAAGTCGGTAGCAAAGATCATCGAAACCTGCAGACGCCAGTTTGAGCGCCATCGCAATGGCAGCGAGATGAACGCCAGCATCGCGCAGTACTACGCGGCTCATTACAAAAATGACGGATGTGCCCCTGTCGAGCATCAGCTGCGGCTCGCCTACACCACGCCCGTCGCAACGCTCCATCGCTTTGGAGTCCTTGGCGCTTGCGAGCCGCACGAACAGGCAGCCTGCCCCACAACCGAGCTCGATCTCAGGCTCGGACGAACCCTGTAGCCCGCCAGCCCCTCCGCGGGCAACAATCCTATTCCACAACACAACCAACAGAAAGGAGTCCTCATGGACACCAATCATTCCCCCATCATCAGCCCCCTCACCATGCGTGAATCCGCCCGAGGTATCACGCTCACCAGCATTTACGATGAGATGCTCGCCCGTCGCGAGCTCTCCGTCATGGGAAACATCGAAACCCCGATGGCCCACGACCTATGCCAGCAGATCCGCCTGCTCGATGCCACCGACCCCAGCCGCCCCATCACCATATTTGTCGCCAGCGTCGGCGGAAGCGTGCGATCGGGTCTTGCGATCTATGACGCCATGCGCCTCGCATCGTGCCCCATCCGCACCGTCTGCCTGGAATTCGCCGCGTCCATGGGCGCCGTGATCTTTATGGGCGGCGACGATCGCCGTATGGCGCCCCATGCAGAGCTCATGATTCACGACCCGCTGATCCCCCAGGGGGCAGGCGGCTCGGCACTTGCGCTGCAGGAAACCAGCCGGCGTCTCATGCAGACCCGCAAGACCCTCACGCAAATCCTCTCGGACCGCAGCGGCCTCACGCCCAAGCGCATCCAGTCCCTCACTGCAAAAGACACCTACCTTTCGGCCGAGCGCGCCGTCGAGCTCGGCTTTGCCCACGAAATCCTCTCGACCACCAAGGAGGTCGCCCATGTCTAACCTCGCCAGCCGCCTCGCCGCATCTGAGTCCGCATCGTCCACCATCCTCGCCAAGGATCGAACGCTTTCCTGCGACACCCGCCAAACGGGACTCAACAACAACGCACTTGTGATCGGCCCCTCGGGAGCCGGCAAGACCCGAAACGTCCTCAAGCCCAACCTGCTGCAAATGAACGCAAGCTACATCGTGCTCGACACCAAAGGCACGCTCTGTCGCGAAGTGGGACCCGTGCTGGCAGCCCACGGTTACCGCGTGCAATGTCTCAACTTCGCCGACCTCAACACCGTCCCGGCCCCTGCGCCCGGCATCGAGCGCTGCGGCTACAACCCCCTGAGGCACATTCGCCGCAAGGCGGACGGCAGGCCCAACCAGCAGGACATCCTCTCGGTGGCAAAGGCCATCTGCCCCATCGAGGACAACAACCAGCCTTTTTGGGATCATGCGGCGGCAAACCTGCTGTCGTGTCTTATCGCCTACGTCACCGAACAGCTACCCGCCGACGAGCAGACGATCAGCTCGGTCATCAAGCTGATCGAGCACCTGCAGGACGGTGCCACGGGTCGATTGTTCGACGACCTGATCACGACCGACCCCCAAAGCTATGCCCTCTCGCTATGGCGGCGCTACGCCATTACGCAAAATGCCGAGCGCATGCACGCGAGCATCGTCGGCATCCTTGCCGAAAAGGTCATGTGTCTGGGATTCGACGGTGCGGCACAGCTCTATCGTGAGTGCCATCAGGTGGACTTCGCTTCCATGGGACACACCCCCCGCGCCCTGTTTGTAACCGTGAGCGATATTGACCGCAATCTCGATCCGCTGACCGGCCTCTTTATTTCGCAGGCGTTTATGGGCCTCATTCGTGAGGCCGATAGGCAGCCCGACGGCAGTCTGCCCGTGCCCGTGCGCTTTATGCTCGATGACTTCGCAAATCTGCAGATCCCCCAGATCGACAACGTGCTCTCGATTATCCGAAGCCGCAACATCTGGGCAACGCTGCTGCTGCAGTCGACCAACCAGCTCGATGCGCTCTATGGCGAGGCACGCGCACGCTCCATCATGGGCAACTGCGACACGCATCTGGTGCTGGCGTTCCAGGATCCCGAGAGTGCCCGGGTGTTTTCCGACCGCGCCGACGCGCTGCCCAGCACGCTCATGGCGACGCCGATTGATCGCTCGTGGCTCTTTGTACGCGGTCGCACTCCCGAACAGGTCGAGCGCTTTAGGCTCGAAGACCATCCGCTCTACGGGGAGCTGCCCGAGGCGCAGCGAGGCCATGCGGAGGCCGAGATCTAGGCGCAGGGTTCTCGCAGCGCGCGACGCCCCGGCGATGTTCCACAAAGGCCGTGCGCCCCGGGACCACGGCAAAGCAAAGGGGCCCGCATCCGATAGGATACGGGCCCCTGACTATAAGGCGCGATGCGTTAACAGCAGCGACTACTTACGGTGCGCGCGATAGAACTCGATGAGCGCCTGAGTCGAAGCGTCCTGCTCGGCCTTGGCGGCGTCGTCGTGGAAGGCAGGGGTAATCTGCTTGGCAAGCTGCTTGCCCAGCTCGACGCCCCACTGGTCGTAGGAGTCGATGCCCCAGACCGTGCCCTCGACAAACGTGATGTGCTCGTACAGGGCAATGAGCTCGCCGAGCGCAAACGGGGTCAGCGTGTCGCCGAAGATCGAGGTCGTCGGGCGGTTGCCCTCAAAGCAGCGAGCCGGGACGATCTGCTCGGGCGTGCCCTCGGCACGAACCTCGTCGGCCGTCTTGCCAAAGGCGAGTGCCTTGGTCTGGGCCAGGAAGTTGCCCAGGAACAGCTCGTGGACATCCTGGCCGCTATCGGTTGCGGGGTTGGCAGTGTTGGCGAAAGCGATAAAGTCGGCCGGGACCACCACGGTGCCCTGGTGCAGCAGCTGGTAGAAGGCATGCTGGCCGTTGGTGCCGGGCTCGCCCCAGAAGATCTCACCGGTGTCGGAGGTCACGGCGCTGCCGTCCCAACGGACATGCTTGCCGTTGGACTCCATGGTGAGCTGCTGCAGGTAGGCCGGGAAGCGGTGCAGGTACTGGCAGTACGGCAGCACGGCGTGGCTCTTGGAACCGAAGAAGTTGACGTACCAGACGTTGAGCAGGCCCATCAGCGCGACGGCATTGTTCTCGAGCGGGGTGTTGCAGAAGTACTCGTCGATGGCGTGGAAGCCCTCGAGGAACTGCTGGAAGCGCTCGGGGCCGAGCACGACGATCAGCGACAGGCCCACGGCGGAGTCAACGGAATAGCGGCCGCCGACCCAGTTCCAGAAACCGAAGGCGTTGGCGGGGTCGATACCGAAGGCCTCAACCTTCTCGAGTGCGGTGGAGACGGCGACGAAGTGCTTTGCCACGGCCTCGGCGTTCTGCTCATCGGAGCCATCGATAGCCCCCTGAGCCTTGAGCTGCTCGAGCATCCAGGTCTTGACCTCGCGAGCGTTGGTGAGGGTCTCGAGCGTGGTGAAGGTCTTGGAGACGATGATCACGAGCGTGGTCTCGGGATCCAGACCCTTAAGCTTCTCGGCCTGGTCGTTGGGGTCGATGTTGGAGATGTAGCGGCAGTCGATACCGGCGTCGGCATAGGGACGCAGAGCCTCGTAGGCCATGACCGGGCCCAGATCGGAGCCACCGATGCCGATGGACACCAGGTGCTCGATCTTCTTGCCGGTAACGCCCTTCCACTCACCGGAGCGCACGCGCTCGGCGAAGGCATACATGCGATCGAGGACCTCGTGCACGTCGGCGACGACATCCTGACCGTCGACGATGAGCTGGCCCTTCTCGCTTGCCGGACGGCGAAGCGCAGTGTGCAGAACAGCGCGGTCCTCGGTGGTGTTGATGTGCTCGCCGGAGAACATGGCGTCACGGCGCTCCTCGAGCTTCACCTCGCGGGCAAGATCGCACAGCAGCTTGACGGTCTCATCGGTCACCAGGTTCTTGGACAGATCGAAGTGCAGGTCGCCGGCATCAAAGCTCAGCTTGTTCACGCGCTCCGCATCGGCAGCGAACCATGCCTTAAGGTCGATACCCTCGGCCTCGAGCTTCTCCTGATGGGCCTCGAGCGCCTTCCAAGCGGCGGTCGACGTAGCGTCGATAGGTGCGGCAACAGTTGCCATAGAGTCCTCCTCAGCATACGGGCGCACGCCTCCATGCGCCCGGACATTCAGATGCCACTATTCTAGCGCAGGTCAAGACTACAATCAGCGAGCGTTGCTAATCCGCCCCCAAACGGCAGCCGATCAAAAAGGGACAGGCTTATTTTGGCAGGTCAAACGCTTTACCAACCAAAAACCCGTCCTTTTATGGCAAATATTAGGCCGCGGCGCAGACGCTACCGAGCAACTCACGCAGAGGAGACCCGATGCCCTCCAGCAGTTCGGGCGCGATAATGGCAAAAACGGGAACCTCGCCGGTGCCCACGGCAGCAGGCACCTTGCCCTCCGAGACAATGCATCCATAAGGCACAAAGCCGTCTTCGCCGGCATCGAGCGCCGCCATGCGATGCGTGAGCTCGCGCGCAAAGCCAGCAGTATCGGCATCGCCAATCGCCAGGACAAAGTCCACGCCTTCGTCGGTCGCCAAGGCCACGGCTTCGTCGATCAGCTCGTCTCCCCCGTCGCCCTCAAACGAGCCGCAGTGGAAAAGCACACGCTCGAGTAGGGCTCGATCAAGCGAGCCGAGCGCCGCCGAGACGAGCTCATCGTGCGTATGTTTGTCACCGCCCAACACGACCAGCGCCTTGGTGCCACCGTAGTGAGCGACCAATCGTCCGCACCAGCGAGCCACGTCTCCATCCGCAACAAGGCGCGTCGGCATACCAAACCCATAATTGACCATCTTTTCCACAACCCTTCCGTGCGTATAGGCGGTATCAATCGTTAGGCTCATGCTACGAAGCGAGGTTTTCCGAGCTGTTTCGCGCTCTTTAGAGCTGCGTTAAAACCCAATCCAACCGCACGACCATACCTACCAAAACAAACCAGTCCCTTTTTGACAGGTTTTGACGATGTCCAGATGAGCGGGTATTATCGAACAGATATTCGATAAGAACATGTGTTTGATGAAAGGACACGGATGGCGCACGAGCAGCACACCTATATCTGCATCGACCTCAAGACGTTTTATGCCAGCGTCGAGTGCGTCGACCGTGGGCTCGATCCGCTCACCACCAACCTGGTCGTTGCCGACGAATCGCGCGGGCGCACGACCATCTGCCTCGCCATCACACAGGCTATGAAGGACTTAGGGATTCACAACCGCTGCCGCCTATTTGAGATTCCCGATGGCATCGACTACATCACGGCCGTACCGCGCATGCAGCATTACATGGAGGTGTCGGCGAAAATCTACGGTATCTATCTGGAATACGTCAGCCCCCAGGACGTGCACGTCTACTCCATCGATGAGTGCTTTATCGACGTGACGCCCTATCTGGACCTCTATCACACCGATGCGGAAGGGTTCGCCTGCACGCTGCGCGACGAGGTCCTCGCGCGCACCGGCATCACGGCGACGGTCGGCACCGGCCCCAACCTATTCCAGGCCAAGGTAGCGCTCGACATTACCGCCAAGCACGTACCCAGCCGCATCGGCATACTCGACGACGAGACCTTTCGCAAGGAGATCTGGCCCCATCGTCCCATCACCGATATCTGGGGCATCGGTCCCGGCGTGGCAGCCCGCCTCGAGAAATACGGCGTCTACGATCTGATGGGCGTCGCGGCGCTCGACGAAAACCTGCTTTACGACGAGCTCGGCGTCAATGCCGAATATCTCATCGACCATGCCTTCGGGCGCGAGCCGACAACCATCGCCGATATCCAAGCCTATCGCCCGCAAGCAACTTCGACCACCACAGGACAGGTGCTCTCGAAGGGTTATGCCTACGAACAGGCCTATACCGTCTTGCGCGAGATGGTCGACAACGCCGTTTTAGACTTGGTCGATAAGCACGTGGTCTGCGACAGCATCTCGCTCTTTGTGGGCTACGCGAGCGAACGCGCCGACATACGCCGCCTCGACGCCAGCGGTACAGCGCAGTATGTGGACGGATGCGGGCACCTGCGCTCGAGCACATCGAGTATCGAACCCACCGCAACCGCCGGCCCCGAGCTCGCGCCCCGTGCGCCCAAGCCCGTCCAGCGCGATGACGAACGGCGTCGCCTGGTGCGCGAAGCGCAGGCAATCGATGGCATCTTTGTGGGAGAGCATGGCGGCAAACCGCGCGGTGGCTATGCCGCACTCTTTGCGCACTCCAACGCCTCGCGAAAGCTGCCCGAGCGTACCAATTCGTTCAAGAAGATCATGGGCTATTTCGATGAGCTCTGGGCGCAGACTGTCGATCCCAAACGACCGGTCAAGCGCATCAATCTGGGATTTGGCAACCTCATGCCCGAGGAATTTGCCACCATCGATCTGTTCAGCGATATCGAGGCCGATGAGCGCGAGCGCGACCTGGCACGCGCCGTGCTGGCCGTGAAAGGCAAATACGGCAAGAACGCGCTGGTTAAGGGGCTGAGCTTTACCGCCGGCGCCACCGCGCGCGAACGCAACGATCAGGTAGGAGGACATCGTGCCTAAGTCCCAACAACAGCCGATGCGGCCACCGACACCTTTTGAACGCCTAGCGGACCCCGAGGGAAGACGTCGCTCCGCCGACCCCAGGCTCACCGCCAACGGCACCGTCCGTGCCGGCCGTGCCGCGCAGTTTATGCCCTTTGCCGCCCTCACGGGATACTACGAGCTCGTGCGTAAACAAGAGATCACCGCCGAGCCAAAATGCGAACTCACAGAAGAAAAAGCCCTCGAACTTTCGAAAAAGCTCGAGGGCCTCAAGCGCGGCGACTTGGTTCGTGTCACCTATTACGATACATACGGCTATCGCAGCCGCACCGGCATCCTCGACGAGGCGCTCCCTGCTTTCAAACTCCTCAAGCTCAAAGATATCGCCATCGACTTCGACGACATCCAGGACATCGAGCTACGCGGACGAGCCTAGACAAGGACGCGCATCCAAGGCAAGGCCTACAGCGTCATGACGTAGTAACCCGCATCTCTCACGGCAGCCTCAAGGACACCGCGATCGATCGGCCGCTTGGAGCGCACGCGCGCTGTGTGGTCCGCATACGTCACCGTTGCCCACACGCCATCCAGCGCATTGAGGGCATTGGCTACGTTCTGAGCGCAGCCGTCACAGCTCATGCCGCCGATGAGTAGCTCATCGCTATAGGGATAGTGCGATGCATCGGTATCAACCACAACAACCTTTTTGGCCTTCTTACCGCTCGCGCCATCGCTGCAGCAGCTCTTTCCGTGTGTCGAAGCGACAATGCGACGCAGTCCAAAAAACATGCCGACGGCAATGACGGCCAACACGATGAGATTCGCAGGGTTGAGCAAGTCGCTCATGCGTTCCCCTTTCAAGTAGCACTATCTAGATACCCCCATGGGGTGTCCTCATCTTAACCCAAAATCGTGTCCGTTCGGTCAATTAGTTTCCCTCTTCAAACTTTTTTGTTGACCATGGCTTACTTTCGTGTATAAGTTTTCCTAGGCTAACAACTGAGGACCCGAAAGGAGCATCGTGACTCGAACCATTGACATCCCAACATACCAAACGGCTGTCGTGCGCAACTGCTCCCCTACGCTCGCAGGTATCAAGCCGGCATCGCTCTTTACCTATCCCGGCGTTTACGCCAACCAAAACGGAAAACCCGGCGCCGCCCATATCGAAGGGCGACGCTCTCGCCTGCTCGCCGTCATAGCCCAATGCAACCGCGAGCTCCAGCCACTCGGGATCCATATGAGCGTTTTAGTCTGGCGCCCCTGCGGAGCGCTCATCTATGTGTACCGCCCTGCGGACCTCATGCGATACCTCTCCGACCCCCGCGCCACGACGGCGCTTGCCGCCGAAGGTTACGATGTCCACAACCTGCCCGCATCACTGGTGCATCTCGCCGCGCGCATCACGCTGGCAAGCAGAAATGCCGCAGAAAGCGCCTATGACGGCAGCGTCTGCGCACTCGCGCGAAATAGGCACTGCGATACGGGGTGCATGTGCGAGTTCCCCCACGAAATTGGCTATTTTTTGGGCTATCCCTACGAAGATGTCCATCAGTTTATCGTCCAGCACGGCGAAAACTATAAGGTCTTTGGCGCATGGAAGGTATACACAAACGTTGAGCAGGCGCTCACGACCTTCGATTCCTATCGCGCATGCACGCAATACCTTACCTACATCTATCAACAGGGCTGCACCCTGGGACAACTTGTCCAGGCAACCCGATAGAGCATACAAAACGCGGCCGCACGCCGCACAACCGAAAGGAAAACACATGAGCAAGATCGCCGTCGTCTACTGGAGCGGCACGGGCAACACCGAGGCCATGGCAAACTTCGTTGCCGAGGGCGCAACCGGTGCCGGCGCCGAGGCAGAGGTCATCTCCTGCGCCGACTTCTCCGCAGACAAGGCCGCCAACTATGACGCCATTGCCTTCGGCTGCCCCGCCATGGGTTCCGAGGAGCTTGAGTATGACGAGTTCCAGCCTATGTGGGACGAGGTCAAGGAGACCCTCGGTGACAAGAAGGTCGTCCTCTTTGGCTCTTATTCGTGGGCCGAGGGCGAGTGGATGGACAACTGGAAGGCCGATGCCGATGAGGCAGGCGTCAACGTCGTCGATTCCGTCATTTGCTACGATGCGCCCGATGATGAGGGCGAGACCGCTTGCAAGGCCCTCGGAGCCGAGCTCGCGTAACGAACCCAGGGCCTCCAAAAGAGCCTGCATCAAAGCGCATCCTCATCCCTACAAAAGAGCGGGGGCTGGATTCAAGTCCAGCCCCCGCTCTTTTATAACGGCAGTTACATCAACCGGCTACGAGATATTGCCCAAGAACGCCTTAGTGCGCTCGCTCTTGGGGTGGTCGAAGACCTCGCTCGGCGTACCCTCTTCCACGATAACGCCGCCGTCCATAAAGACCACGCGGTCGGCGACATCGCGGGCAAAGCCCATCTCGTGCGTCACCACGATCATGGTCATACCGTCACGTGCCAGGTCGCGCATGACGCCAAGAACGTCGCGGACAAGCTCGGGGTCAAGCGCTGACGTGGCCTCGTCAAAGAGCATCACGTGCGGATTCATCGACAGGGCGCGGGCGATGGCCACGCGCTGCTGCTGGCCGCCCGAAAGCTGACTCGGCATAAAGTCGATGCGCTCGGCCAGGCCGACCTTGGTCAGCTCCTCGATGGCGATCTTCTCGGCCTCTTCTTTGCTGCGCTTGAGCACCTTTTGCTGCGCAAGCATGACGTTCTTTTTGACCGACAGGTGCGGGAACAGGTTGAACTGCTGAAACACCATGCCCAGGTGCGTGCGCACTTTGTTGAGGTCGACACCCTTGGCGCACACATCCACGCCCTCAACGACAATCGAGCCGCTCGTGGGATGCTCCAGACGATTGATGCAGCGAAGCATCGTCGACTTGCCCGAGCCCGAGGGGCCCAAGACCACAACGACCTCACCCTTGTGCACATCCAGATCGATGTCGCGCAGGACCACGTTATCGCCAAAGGCCTTCTGGAGGTTCTTAATGCTGACGACGACCTCGTTCGAGTTATTGGTTTCGCTCATGATAGGACCTCCTTACAGACCGGCGATGTGATCGGCAGGCGTCGCGACAACCTGTCCGGCGCTCTTGGCGGGACGCTTCTTCTTGGTCTCGGTCGTACCCAAAAGCCTCGCCTCAAGACCGCTCACCAAGCGAGCGAGCGGCAGGGTGATGACCAGATAGAACAGGGCGGCAACCACGTACGGTGTAATGGAGCCCGTCGTGGCCACGATGGTACGGGCGTTCATGACGATTTCGACCACACCCACGGCGGCAAGCAGCGACGTATCCTTGTAAAGCAAGATAAACTCGCTGGTCAGCGTAGGCAAAACATTGCGGAACGTCTGCGGAATCATAACGTAGAGCAGCGTCTGGAAGGCATTCATGCCCAGAGAGCGAGCAGCCTCGTTTTGGCCCTTGGGGATCGATTGAATACCGGCACGGAAGATCTCGCACAGGTACGCAGACGAGTTCATGGCCATGACGATAACGCCCAAAACATAGTCGTCCACCTTGACGCCGGCCAACGGCAGACCGAAGAACGCGATATAGATCTGCAGGAACGCCGGCGTACCGCGAATGATATTCACGTAGATGCCGGCGAGGCAGCGCAGGATGCGCGACTTGGAGATGCGCATAAGCGACAGGGCAAAGCCAAAGGGAATTGCCAGCGGAAACGCCACGAGCACGATCGAAAGCGACATAAGGAAGCCCTTGAAGACGATCGGCAGGCTCTGGACCAAAATGACCGGGTTCAGGAACAGGCGCAGGAACATATTGGAGTTCCACGCCTCGACCCACGGCTGCTCCTTAAGGTCGGCCAGGAAGTTATCGAAGGCCGTCACGCCCTTGATCTCCACCGACGGAATCTTGGAGATCTTCTTGGTCGAACCGTCGGCGAGCGTATAGGTGCCGCTAAAGGCCTCATCGCCGCCCTCGACGGGAAACGTCACACCGTAAACCTCGACGCGGAAATAGCCGCCGGCAGGCGCCGTCTCGCCAAAGTCAATCTTGAGCGTCTGGCCGTCAGCCTTGCACGTGGGCTTCATGGGCGTACGATCCATGAGGTCCTCGCCCGAGAGCATCGTCAATCGCGTGTCATCGGTACCAAACGTCGTGCCGTCGACAAACGTCAGCGAAAGACCGCTCAGCTCCTCGTCGGCATCGGCCTGAACTTCCCAAGTGATGCGCGTCTCGGTGCCGCCGACCACATCGCTACCCGAACCGGTATTGGGTCGGGCGGTGATCTTTGCGGTCTCAAGCGCCTGGGCGGTCGTGGGCACGCAGGCCCCCGCGCATACCAGGGCGAGCGCCACAGCCAGGGCACAGGCCAGCTTTTGGAGCATCGAGGGCAGTGGAAAACGCTGCTCCGCGGCCCCTTTGTTCAGTCGAGACAAGGTGGCTCCTATCGTAGAAGTTGCCGGCAAAACGAGACGGAAACGCTCTCCGTCAAGAGAAGCGCAAAGGCCCTTTCCGCCAAAACGGAAAGGGCCCGCGCGCAATCAAGTAGTTATTTTACTTGATATTGTACTTAGCCATGAGGGCGTCGACGGTACCGTCGTCGGTCAGGTCCTTGATAGCCTGGTTGATGTCGTCCTTGAGCTTGGTGTTGCCCTGGTTGATGGCGATGGCGTACTCCTCGCCGGTGCTGATCTGCTTGATGGTCTGGCAGGTGTTGAACTGCTCGGCGGTCAGCTGGCTGGCAACGGAGCGGTTGGTGACTACGGCGTCGCCCTTATCGGACTGCAGGGCGCTGAAGCACTCGGTGGCGTCCTTGTAGGGGACGATCTTGGCCTTGGGGAAGTTCTCCTGGGCAAAGGCCTCGGCGGTCGAGCCAGACTGGACGATGATGGTAGCGTCGGCGTTGTTGAGCTTCTCGCTGTAGTTGTCGGCCGTGATGTCGGTGTTATCGACCTTGGTCACGATAGCCTGATCGTCCATGTAGTAGGAATCAGAGAAAGTGACTTCCTTCTCACGCTCGGGCGTGTCGGTGATAGCCGCGATGGAAACGTCATACTTGGCGCCCGAAGCGACGCCCGGAACCAGCGTGTCAAAGTCATTGTTGACGTACTCGACATCCAGACCCAGCTTGTCACCGATAGCCTTGATGAGCTCAAGGTCAAAGCCCTGGTAGTCGCCGTTGTCATCCTTGTACTCAAACGGCGCGTACTCGGCAGAGGTGCCGACGGTCAGCGTGCCGTCCTTGACGAGCGCGTACTCCTTGGAGCCGTCGACCTTCTCGACCTTAGCGTCGTCAGAGCTGCTGGAACCGGCATCAGAACCAGAGGTGGCGTTGGACGAACCGCAGCCCGTCAGAGCAAGGGCGAGCGCCATAGCACCCGTGGCGGCAAATGCGCCAAGCTTCTTCAGCTTCATAATCAGTCTCCTTCCGGTGACCTCGTTTGATTCAGAGGTCTGCAAAAACTGTTGGCTATTATGCACCCGGGATTACGAATCTGCAATGAGAAAACTGATTGAAACAAACCCATAACGTGAATGGAATACTCTACTTTGTGACAGTCATTACTGCTGCAATGACCTTAATAGTCTAATTTCAGCTGCATAACCTGCAAGTTCGTTCGGAGTCTCCAAAATAAACGGCAGCGAACGCAAGTGGCCATTCGATACAATATTCTGCATAACCTGCATACCGCCACCAAATTCCTCGCTGCCAAGATATCCCTTGCCGATGCACTCGTGACGATCTTTATGGGCGCCACAAGGGTTCTTCGAATCGTTGATGTGTACGGCATGCAAGCGATCGATACCCACCACGCGGTCGAACTCGTCGAGTACGCCGTCCAGATCATGGATGATGTCGTAGCCGGCATCGCTCACATGGCAGGTGTCCAAACAAACGCCCAGCTTATCGGACAGCTCTGGGCACTTGGCGGCAACGCCCTCGATAATGCACGCCAGCTCCTCAAAGCTGCGGCCCACCTCGGTACCCTTGCCGGCCATGGTCTCGAGCAGCACCGTCGTCTGCTGGCCCTCAAACATCACCTGGCACAGGGTGTCGACAATCATCTGAATGCCGGCGTCGGAGCCCTGCCCCACATGCGCACCGGGATGGAAGTTGTAGTAGTTGCCGGGCAGCGCCTCCATGCGCCGCAGGTCCTCTGCCATGGCCTCCAGGGCAAACTCGCGCGCCCGCTCTTTGGCTGAGCAGGGGTTATAGGTATACGGGGCATGAGCCACGAGCTGGCCAAAGTCGTTTTGCTCCATAAGCTCGCGCAGGGCCGCCACGTCATCCATGTCAAGGTCTTTCGCCTTGCCGCCGCGCGGGTTGCGCGTAAAGAATGCAAAGGTATTGGCGCCAATGGACAACGCTGTCTCCCCCATTGCCCGATAGCCCTTCGTCGTCGAAAGATGGCACCCGATCGTCAGCATCTCCAGCTCCCTCCTCATCAGTTGCGGAAAAATACGGTCTATTGGTGCCTTATTTTGGCGCAAACAGACCGTATTCCACCGCAAGTTATAAAAGGGGCATCAAGAGCAAAGGCCTCCAGGCATTCCAAGCGCTGGCGCCATGCCCCCACGCCCTAAAGTTTCAAGCGAATCGCATCGATGATGTGCGCACAGCGCTGTGTGGCGGCTAGGCACATGATGGGGCTTTCGAGTTTCCCCGCCTGAATGAGCTGCGTCGCATGCGACGCCTCACCGTAAAAATCATCGACTTCAAATGGTGCATCGATTTCGAGTACTCGACCGTCGGAATACTTCACATGAGCGAGCTCGGGGCGATGGAGCCGCTCGATTTCCAACGAGCCCCGCTCACAGGCAATCGTTAAGCGGCTTTCATATGTTGCTTCGCCGTCGCACACCATATGAATGGGTATACCGCCGACGCTCATATGGATCTCGTCGGCCCAATCGACGCGACCGCCCGATACGTCACGCCAGCGAACTTCACGGGACGAAACCTCGCAAGCGCCCGCGAGCAAATCCTCAAACCAACCGACCGCATAGCAGCCCATGTCATATAGACAGCCGCCCTGCAACGGATCAAGCAGATAGCCCGAAGGAGACTCGCCGTAATCGAGCTTTTGCACGCTTTCAATCGAGACAATACGGCCAAGCTCACCCGACGCAAACAAGTCCTTCACGCGAGTGCGCATCGGGCAAAACCGATTCTTCATCGCCTCCATAAACAGCACGCCGCACTCGCGAGAGGTGGAGGCAATCGAGAGAGCCTCTTCCTCACTCAAAACGGCCGGCTTTTCGCACAGCACGGCCTTTCCGGCACGCAGCGCGCGACAGGCCCAACGCGTATGCATGCCATGCGGAAGAGCCAAGTAGATTGCGTCGACATCGGGGTCGGCAATCAGCGCATCATAAGCCGCATCGCCGCTATCGTCAGTCGTGGCATAGCTGTGCGCGGCATCAATCGAAAACGCCCCGCAAAACTCCTCAACATGCGAAGGGGCGCGACCGGCGGCAGCCACAAGCCGCGCCCCGTCCACCTCCTTGAGCGACGATGCAAATCGATGCGAAATGTGCCCAGCGCCCAAAACGCCCCAACGAACCTCGCGCAAATCATCACATGAATCCCGATGGCCCACGACAGCCCCCTTCAGTTGCGGTGGAATAGTTCCTGTTTAAGCCCCATTCTGCCGCAAACAGGAACTATTCCACCGCAAGTTATAAAAGGGTCATGAGGAGCGCGTTTTGCAAAAGGCTTTAAGCGCAGCCGTTACGGGGCCAGGCTGGAAACGTCGGCGCACATCGTCGAAACGCTCGGGAATATCGATATGCTGTGGGCAGTGGCGCGCGCATTTACCGCACTTGACGCAATTGCTCACCAGCTTGGCCTCGCTTGTGCGCACCGCGCTCGCCGTAAAGTACTGCGATAGACCCGTAAACCAGCTGTGCGCATAGCTCGCGTTGTAGGCGGCAAAGCAGCCGGGAATATTGATGCCCTTGGGACATGGCATGCAGTAGCCGCATCCCGTGCAGGGCACGCGATTCGATTTCTCAAACTCCGTCAGCACGTGCGCGATGGCATCGAGCTGAGTAGCTGTCATCGAATCCGGCAGAGCCCGATCGGCCAACACCGCGTTCTCATCCACCTGCGCGGTATCGGTCATACCCGAAAGCAGCATCGTCACCTGAGGATGGTTCCACACCCACGAAAGACCCCAGGCGGCAGGAGTGCGCAAATGCGGGTCACGGGCACTATCGAGCACAGCGCGAGCCCGTGGCGGCAGTTTGCCCGCTAAACGCCCGCCCAGTAGCGGCTCCATCACAAACACCGCGAGCCCGCGCTCGGCGGCGGCCATGAGCCCCGCCGTTCCCGCCTGATAGCGCTCTCCAGCGTAATTGTACTGGATCTGGCAAAAGTCCCACTCATACGCATCGAGCATCGTGAGGAAGTCCGCCGCGCTGCCGTGGTATGAAAAACCGATCTGGCGAATGCGCCCCGAAGCCTTTTGGCGCGCAATCCAGTCCTCGATGCCCAGTGCCACCACGCGCTCCCACTGCGCAGGCGAGGTGATGTTGTGCATAAGGTAATAGTCGATATGGTCGGTCTGCAGGCGACGCAGCTGCTCGTCGAAGAACCGATCGAAATCCTCCGCGCATTTGCACGAAGCATGTGGCAGCTTGGTCGCGAGCAAAACCTGGTCGCGTAGGCCTAGGCGCTCAAGCGAAGCGCCCACACAAGCCTCGTTGCCGGGATAGAGATAGGCCGTGTCCAGGTAGTTAATCCCCTGCTCCACCGCACGGGAGATGATGGCGTCGGCGGTCTTCGCATCCGGGCGTCCCGGCGCACCGGGAAACCTCATGCAGCCCAGCCCCAACGCCGAGATACGGTTGCCGCTTTTGGGGTCAACGCGATATTGCACGGCCCCTCCCTTCGCTATCAGCACCCCGGCAAGGCGAAACACAATGGTCACGCAGCCGAAACATCGTGGAATCGCAATCGAGAACGTATCGTAACGCAGCAGAAATCGAGCTGTCACGGCACCGCTTTAACATCAGCAAAAAGCCCGATGAAAGGAGACGAGCGTGACCACGCGTGAGGACGCCTACCCCTACCCCGGCGAGCAATACATCCTCTCGGTCGACCGCTATCAGATCGAGGTCATGGACCATCTGGACGAGCTTCCCGCCACAGGCGCGGTCATCTTCTGCACCTTCCCCAAGGTCCGCGATGGCGTCGGATACCCCGCACGCGTTTTCGCGGTCTGCCCCGCAGCGTAAGCTCCACGCATCCATTCATTTAAAAATCGCCACCCTGCATGCACAAGGTGCGCTGGCGGCATACAATCCATCAGGCGCCCCTTACGCGGGCCCCTTTTATATGGGGAGATAATTCACATGCAGATCAACAAGGTCACCTTTATCGGCAAGGGCGGCGTCGGGCTACTCTACGGCAGTATGATCGCCCAGGCACTCGGCAACGACGCCGTCAAATACGTTATGGACGACGCGCGCTTTGAGCGCCACGCGGGTGATGCGCTCACCGTCAACGGCAAGCCCTGCGCGCTCAAGTCCGTCCGCGCGAGCGAGGCGACGCCCGTCGACCTGGTCATCCTCACGGTCAAGACAACCGGGCTCGATGTGGCGCTCAAAACTCTGGAAAGCGTCGTGGGACCCGACACGCTGATCGCGTCGCTGTGCAACGGCATCACGAGCGAGCAGAAGATTGCCGAGCGCTTTGGCTGGGAGCACACCGTCCTTGGTATCTGCCAGGGCATGGACGCCGTATTCCTCAACGGGGAGCTCACCTATACCAATGCCGGCGAGATCCGCTTTGATGCGGCAGCGGGCACCGACCCCGCAACCGTTATCGCCATCGACGAGCTCTACACGCGTTGCGGCATCGCCCATACCGTCGAGCACGACATCGCACATCGCATGTGGGCCAAACTCATGCTCAACGACGGCATCAACCAGACCTGTATGGCCTACGGCGGCACCTACGGAAGCGCTACGGAGCAGGGCTCCGAGCAGCTCCGCAGTTTTGTCTCCGCCATGCGCGAGACGCTTGCAGTCGCCAATGCCGAGGGCATCGAGCTCACCGAGGCAGACCTAACGCAGATGGTGCGTCTCATAAAAGGGCTCGATCCCGCCGGCATGCCCTCGATGGCGCAAGACCGCATCGCTCAACGCAGAACCGAGGTCGAGGAATTTGCGGGTACCATCTGCCGCCTCGCGGCCAAGCACGGTATCCAGGTGCCGCAAAACGAATGGCTCTATTCGCGCATCCGCGAAATCGAGGCCAGCTGGTAACGCCGCCGCACCGCATCCAACAGTCTCAATAGCAAAAACCGCCGCAAAGGGCACTCCCCTTGCGGCGGCTTCCTTCTTCATCTATGGGCAAAACCAGCTTCACAACGGCTAGCGCCGCACCTGCGGCGTCTCGTCCTCGTCATCGCGGCAAAGGGTCACGCCCGCACTTCCCAGCAGCGCTGCTGCGATGAGCGCGCCGACCACAATAGGAGCAGCCCCGCACGAGCCCTGCATGCCTGCGACAAACGCAGCTGTAGGGCCAAGACAGCCAAGTACCAATGCGACGGCGGCGATAGCGATATCTCGAGCGTTCATGAGACCACTTCCTCCACGAGAAAGACCTTATTTCTCATGAACCAGTGTGCCCCGCATGCATACGCCCAGCGTACCGCCACGGTAAGGGCTCTGTTAACTCAAACGCACATAAAGAAAGGGCGGCTTTACGTTGCCTAAAAGCTCAGCAAAGACGCCCGCCCATCATGTGCCTATTTTGCTCTGATGGCAGATTACCAACCGGTATAGTAGTCGGTGGTTCCGGCAGCACAGCCGGAGTCATAGACCTTGCACTCGCCCTTGGAACCGGTAAACGTGGAGCCTTGGGCCTTATCGCCCGCGGCAACGACGTAGTAGCCGTCGGAATCGCGCCAAAAGCCCTCGGAATCCTGCGTCCATTCGCCCGTGCGGTGGTGATACAACACGTTGCTGCTGTAATAAGTCTCGCGGCGGCCGTTATAGTTATTGACGCCGCTCGAGCGCGTCAGACCCGAGCCGTTCGCGTAATACGCAGCAGACGTGTAAGACAAGCCGGAGCCGGCGTTGTAATACGAAGCCTGAACGGCCTCGGCGGCCTCGGCCTCGGCTGCGGCGGCCTCGAGCGCTTCGCGCTTGGCATTCTCAAGCGCAGTGCGCAGCTCATCGAGCTCGGTCGACTTCGTGTCGACCTCCCCCATCGTCAACAGACTACCCGCACCGTCGATACAACCCTGCAGCACAGCGCGCTCGTCATCGGTAGCATAGTCGCCATACATATTCATAATGATCTGAGCGCGCATCTCAAGGGAATCGCGCTTGGCCTCCATCGAGGCGTTCCACTCCTGCATGGAACCATAACCATCGCCGCGATAATCAACGGGCTGTACCAGCGTCGCCTCGGACGGCGTAGATCCAACCGTATCGGACAGTGTTGCCGCGTGGGCATCAGTTGCGCCGGCGCCTGTCAAAAGTGCCACGGTCAGAGCGGCGGAAAGGGCAGCGGCTTTCGGTTTTCGTGAATCGATCCTCATGTAGCTGGAAACCTCCGTAGTGCGTTTTTGCTGCGTTTGAGCTGCGTGTGATTCGATCGCGCTGCATAGTACCTCGAGCAAATCGCGACCTGCGGTTTTACTCAAAAGGCGCACGTCAATTGCGTAAAACTCACATCCTCTCAACAGGAGTTTTCCACAACTCAAATGCATAAAGCATGCCAAAAACCCTGTAATAGCGCCCTTCCTATGCAAAAAAGACGCCTGCGCAACCATTGCTTGCGCAGGCGTCTTGAGCAGGCATTTATGCAGTTATACCTATCGAGTCGCAAGGGGTCCTTGCACAAGTCGCCTTACTCGTCCAGCACGGCGAAGGCCTGCTTCAGATCCCAAATGATATCCTCGGCGTTCTCGGTACCGATGGAAAGACGGATCGTGGAGGGCGTGATGTTCTGCTCGGCGAGCTCCTCGGCAGAGAGCTGGGAGTGCGTGGTGGTAGCCGGGTGCACGACGAGCGACTTGACATCGGCCACGTTGGCGAGCAGCGAGAACACCTGCAGATGATCGATGAACTTCCAGGCAGCCTCCTGGCCACCCTTAATCTCAAAGGTGAAGATCGAAGCGCCGCCGTTGGGGAAGTACTTCTGATAGAGCTCGTGATCGGGGTGCTCAGGCAGGCTCGGGTGGTTCACCTTGGCGACATGGCTGTCGCCGGCAAGGAACTCAACGACCTTCTTGGTGTTCTCGACATGACGGTCAACGCGCAGCGACAGGGTCTCGGTGCCCTGGAGCAGGACCCAGGCGTTGAACGGGCTGATGCAGGCACCCTCGTCACGCAGCAGGATGGCGCGGACATAGGTTGCGAAGGCGGCGGGACCGGCAGCCTCGGCAAACGAGACGCCATGGTAGGAGGGGTTGGGCTCAGCGATCTGGGCGTACTTTCCGCTCGCCTTCCAATCGAAGTTACCGCCGTCGACGATCACACCGCCCAGCGAGGTGCCGTGGCCGCCGATGAACTTGGTTGCGGAGTGGACGACGATGTTGGCGCCATGCTCCAGCGGACGGAACAGATACGGGGTGCCGAAAGTGTTGTCGACGACAACCGGCAGACCGTGCTTCTTGGCGATCTCGGAGATGACGTCGATGTTGGGGATGTCAGAGTTGGGGTTGCCGAGCGTCTCGAGATAGATGACCGTGGTGTTGTCCTTGATGGCACCCTCAACCTCTTCCAGGTTATGAGCATCGACAAACGTGGTCTCGACGCCAAACTGGGAGAGCGTATGCTCGAGCAGGTTGTAGGAACCGCCGTAGATGGTCTTCTGAGCCACCACGTGGTCACCAGCCTGGGCAAGAGCCTGCAGGGTATAGGTGATGGCAGCGGCACCGGAGGCGACGGCAAGACCGGCCACGCCACCCTCGAGCGCGGCGATACGGTCCTCAAAGACGCCCTGGGTGGAGTTGGTCAGACGGCCGTAGATGTTACCGGCGTCGGCAAGACCAAAGCGATCGGCGGCGTGCTGGGAGTTGCGGAACACATAGCTCGTGGTCTGGTAGATAGGCACGGCGCGGGAGTCGGATGCGGGGTCGGCGCTCTCCTGGCCAACATGAAGCTGCAGGGTATCGAAACCAAAGGTGTGCTCGGGGTTGTTGATGAACTGGCTCATGATGATCTCCTTGATCGAACGAAAGTAAATAAATAAGAGAGAAGTAAGTCGCTGTCTCCTGATCACGCCGACGGGCGCAAACAGGAGCCCGGCATTCGTCTTGGTAAGCAGTTCATATGCGGTCCTCCTTTTGACATCCCGGTTCCGTGGTCGGCTTAATTACCTACCGCCTTTGTGTGTTTTGAATAGTACGAGCATTGTTTCACTCGGTCAATCACTTAAAAGCGCTAACCTGTTATCGGTTTTTTAGATAGCTATCGAAAGGACGGGCACCGATGACACTCCAGCAGCTTCGTTTTCTTATCGCCGTGGCAGAGTCCGGCTCAATCAACGCCGCAGCTCAGCGCCTCTATACCGCTCAGTCCAACATCTCAAACGCCGTCAAAAGCCTAGAACAAGAGCTCCATCTGGAGATCTTTACGCGCTCCAGCCGCGGCGTCACGCTCACCAACGACGGCACCGAGCTTTTGGGCTATGCGCGCCAGGTCGTAGAGCAGGCCGACATGCTCGAGGCACGCTACGAGGACGGTGGCACCCCGCAAGCCCGCCTCGCCATTTCCGCCCAGCACTACGCCTTTTCGGTCGAGGCCTTTGTCAACGTAGTCGAGCGCTGCCGCGACAGCAAGTTCGAGTTCATCATGCGCGAGACCACCACATCGCAGATCATCGATGACGTCCGTGCGTTTCGCAGCGATATCGGCATTCTGTATCTGGATGACTTTAACGCCCGCGTTCTGCAGAAGGCCTTCGCCGATGCCCGCGCAAGCTTCCATCCCCTCTTCGACGCGACGGTCCACGTCTTCGTTAGCGAGCGCCACCCGCTCGCACGCCGCCCTCAGCTGTCCCTTGCCGACCTTACACCCTATACGCGCTACAGCTTTGAGCAAGGCACCTCGAACTCCTTCTATTACGCCGAGGAACCTTTTAGCTATATCCCTTGCGACCGCAACATACGAATCTCGGACCGCGGAACACTTACTAACTTACTTATCACGTCGAACGGTTACACCCTGTCGACCGGTGTCCTCTCCAATGAAATGCAATGGGGTATGGCATCGATCCCGTTAGCAGACGCCCCAACGATGCACGTAGGCTATATCATGCACAATGAGCGCAAGCCCTCTTCCCTCTTGCAGCAATACCTCGACGAGCTCAACCGCATCATCCATGCCAACTAACCGTCGGAAGACGGGGTAGAAATCGTAGATTGCTAGCCCCCGGCGGGCATGGCGCTACAATGGTCACTCACACGAAACGTACCCAACGAAAGGAAGCCCGTGAAGGTCATCATCTATACCGACGGCTCGGCCCGATCAAATCCGGGACGCGGCGGCTACGGCGCCGTACTCAAATACACCAACCCCGCCGGCAAGACCTTCACCTCCGAGCTTTCACGCGGCTACGCCAAGACCACCAACAACCGCATGGAACTCATGGCGGTCATCGTGGCGCTCGAGGCGCTCAACCGCCCCTGCGAGGTCGAGGTCCATTCCGATTCGCAGTACGTCGTCAACGCCTTTAACAAGCACTGGATCGACGGCTGGAAAAAGCGCGGGTGGAAAACTGCCAACAAGCAGCCCGTTAAGAACCGTGACCTGTGGGAGCGCCTGCTTGCCGCAAAGAGCAAGCATAAGGTGGAGTTCATCTGGGTTAAGGGCCACGCCGGCCACGAGCTCAACGAGCGCTGCGATGAGCTCGCCACCACGGCGGCCGACGGCAGCAACCTCGATATCGACACCGGCTTTAACGAGAGCGACCTGTAATAGCGTTTTCGCGCGGCTTTATATCCCCACGCGCTACACTCATCCTGTAGACCAAACAACGCAAGGGGGACGTATGCTGCGCATCGCGACCATCGGCACATCCATGATCACCGACGACTTTATCCAAGTCGTCAACGCCAACGACCAAGCCGCGTTTGTGGGCACGCTCTCGCGCGATGCCGAGCGCGGCGCCGCCTTTACCGCCGAACACGGCGGCGAGCGTAACTTCACCGCACTTGACGAGCTTGCGTCCGCCGTCGACGTCGACGCCGTCTATATCGGCAGCCCTAACGCACTTCACCACGAGCAGGCCCTTGCCTGCATCGCCGGTGGCAAGCATGTCATCGTCGAGAAACCCTTCTGCGCCACCGAAGCGCAGGCGCTGGAAGTCTTCCGCGCTGCCGAAGCAGCAGGTGTCGTGGCCCTCGAGGCCATGCGCCCGCTCCATGACCCCGCTTTCCACGCCGTCGAGGACGCCCTGGGCGAGATTGCGCCCATTCGTCGCGCCTCACTGCGCTTTGGCAAGTATTCTTCGCGCTACAACGAGGTTCTCGCGGGGCGCGCCACCAATATCTTCGACTGCCACATGGCCTCGGGCTCCCTCATGGACATTGGCGTCTACACCGTCGAGCCCATGGTCGAGATTTTCGGCATGCCCTCCGGCCTTACGAGCATGACTACTCTGCTCGACCCCACCACGCGACAGCTCACGCACGGCCCCATCGACGGCTGCGGTTCCATCCTCGCCAGCTACGGCGGTGGCCGCATCTCCGTCGAGCTCGCGCACTCCAAAATTACGAATGACCTGCTGCCCTCGCAGATAGAAGGCGAGCGTGGCACTATCCAGATCGACCATCTGTCCACGCCCCGCAACGTCCGCATCGACTATCGCGGCGACGTCGTACGCGGCTCGGCGACCGAGGCACCGCGCGAACAGGGCGAGAACGGCCGCGTGCTCGACCTGCCCAAATCGAGCAACACTATGGAATACGAACTCACAGACTTTATCACCGCCATCGGCGGCATCGATAACGTTAAGGAAGAAATTTGGGAGACCCCGGCAGGACGCCACGAGCTTGGCCACTACCGCGATGTCACGCTCGTCTCACTGCGTATCATGGATGCCGTGCGCCGGCAGGCCGGCATTACCTTCCCGGCCGACGCAGGCAAGCAGGCATAGCGATGGGCCTCTTCGATACGTTCTTCTCCAGCGTCACCGGCGGCAGTCGAGAGCCTCAAAAACCATCAAACGTCGAGCTCGAGCTGCGCCGCAGGCTTACCGTACTCGCAAGCGACGAGGCCACTCAAGACACTCCCCTGCGCTATTTCCTGCATTGGACAGGGCAGGTCCAAGGCGTTGGCTTTCGCTTTACCAACACCAACCTCGCTCAGGCACGCGCGCTCACCGGCTGGGTGCGCAATATGGAAGACGGCTCAGTCGAGATGGAAATACAGGGGGCGCCGGCAAACATCCTGTCTCAGCTCGAGGCGCTTCATGCCTCCTACGAGCGCATGGGGACGCGCTTTCGCCTCAAAGATGCCCAGGCGCGAGCCCCGCTTGCCGATGAAGACGGTTTCAATCCTCGTTATTAGTATTGTGTGCTAAATACGGTATCATTTATCTACGAACCGTTGATAGAGAAGAGGCGAGGCGCATGGCGGTGCAAAGAAGAAATACCAAGCAGCGAAAGCTGGTTCTCGACGCCGTGCGCCAAAGCTATAACCATCCCACCGCCGATGAGATCTACAACGTCGTGCGCGAGCAGGATGACAAAATCAGCCGCGGCACGGTCTACCGCAACCTCAACCTCCTGGCCGATGCCGGCGAGATCCTCTCCATCAAGACGCCGGGCGGCAGCCGCTTCGATCGTACCGTCGAGCCTCATGCGCACATCATCTGCACCTCGTGCAGCCGCGTCATCGACGTACCGCTCCCCTTCGATGCCCAGCTCGACGCTAAGGCGTCCGAGCAAATCGGTTGGCACGTCACGTCGCACTACACCATCTTCGAGGGTCTCTGTCCCGACTGCCGGTAGCCTTTGGGACATGCCTGCAAATCTACTTGCCCATCCGCTACAGCAAACAGTACATTTCTAGGCATGTCCCAAATATCTACTCGGCGAGCAGGCGACGCAGCTCCTCTTCGACCGTGCGTACGTAACGGACGCGGTCGTTGATGCCACGCATAGAGGGATTGCAGCTCTCCATTAGATAGGGATGGCCCACTACGTTGAGCATGTCGCGGTCGTTTTCGTTATCGCCAAACGCCATCATCTCATCGGGCGAAATTCCCAGGGCACGACCGTAATCGGCAAGCGCGGAACCCTTACCCGAATCAAAGCCGATAAAGTCCGTCCACTCGGTTCCCGACGTCATCACGTCGACACAGTCGCTAAAGTGGCGCTCGAAATACTCCAGCGCCGCCGGCTGCTCTGCCTCGGGCGTCTGGAAGGCAATCTTAATGACGTCCTCGTCGATGTCCTCGGGACGGTCGACCACCGCCACATCGCAGTGGACCTCATAACGCAGGTGTTCAACAAACGCGTCGTTGCCGCTCATGGTGTAGAGGCGCCCCTCACACGAAAGGGTCACGTCGGCATGGGGATACGCAACCACGGCATTCGCGATATCCATAGCAAGGCAACGCTCCATGGAACGCTTGACAACGGCACGCCCCTCGCTCATCACCAGGGCTCCGTTTTCGCATACGTAGGCGAGCTCATCGGCCACCGGGGCAAACAGGTAGCGCAAGCTCGCATATTGACGGCCGCTCGCCGGCATAAACACGATACCGCGACGATGCAGCTCATCGATAAGCTCAAAGGCCTCGGAACGCGGCTCGCGCTCCCCCGGATGCAGCAACGTGCCGTCCAAATCGCATGCAATCAGCTTGATTCCCTCAAGACCCATATGCTTTCCCCCAAAGCCTCTTATCAACAGCAAGACGGACTTTGATTGGTCGCCCCTCAAAGCCCGTCTTGCGCATACGCGCACTTAGCCGCGCGTCTTTTTTACGATGGCAAAGTCGGGAGCTATGCTCACGACGACCTCCGCCGTACTCGATGCAAAGCGCCGGTCCGCATCGAGTTCACGGGTAACCACCGAGAGCCGAACACCCTCGACGCCCCGGAGCATGCGGCCCAAAACAGGCTGCACCGGCGTATACATGCGCACGGTATGCTCGTCCGAATCGCCTCGGAAAAGCGGCGCGTGCATATTGCCGATCTCCCAGCACGCATGCGCGAGCGCAATCGGATCCGTGCGGTCGACTTCGACCAAATAAACCTCGGCGCTGCGCAGGCGCACGACAACCGCCACGGGCACCATGCCCGAACGGTCGATGGCGAGCACGTCGCCATCGGCAAGACGACCGCCGTCGGCAGCATCCAGCCGAACATCGATCGTGCGCCCCAGCTCCGTCACGCCCGCAAACGCGCATACATCAGCCCGGTCCCAATCGAACAGTAGCTCGTCAACTTCAAAGACGCCGCCCAACTTCCGGCGAAGCAGGAGTTCATAGGACGGATCGTTGAGATTTCCCAAGCATGTCGTCGAAACCAAGCGTTCAGGCATACTCTAACCCTCGACCTCGACGAGCTCGATATCAAAGTTGAGGTCCTTGCCGGCCAGCTCGTGGTTGGCGTCGAGCGTCACAGCCTCGGGCGTCACGTCAATGACGACGGCGGGGACGGGCATACCGCTCGGCGTGGACAGGAAGAGCTTCATGCCCTTCTCGATCTGCTCGATGTTGGGAACCTGCTCGGCCGGGAAGGTCAGAACCATCTCGGGATTGTGCTCGCCGTAGGCATCGGCAGCAGGAATGTGCACGGTCTTCTTCTCGCCCACCTGCATGTCGACAACAGCGGCGTCGAAGCCCTTGATCATCTGACCGGCACCGCAGGTGAACTCCAGCGGCTCGCCGCGATCGTAGGAGCTATCGAACTGCGTGCCGTCGTCGAGCGTGCCGCGATAATGGGTCTTGACCTTCTTGCCCTGGTTGGACATGGTAACCTCCGTGATAAGGGCGGCGCACAACGCAGGCCGCCGTGAACATATGGCGCTAACTATACCCTAGTCATACAATTCAATGACAGTTTGCAAAGAAACGCTGCAACCGGAGGAACCATGGCATATCCCGTATTTGACCTACACTGCGACACCGCCGACCGCATCGGCTGGGCCACGCTCGATCTCGACCTGCGCTTTACCGCCGGCACCGACGGTTATTTCCCCGGCGACGAAACGCATCCGCAAGATTTCGACCTCATCGAGGGCAACGCCTGCGCCATCTCGCTCGCAAAGATCGGCAACACGCCGTGGGCACAGTGCTTCGCCACGTTTGTCCCCGACGAGATTCCCACCGCCCACGCCGCGCGCTTCCAGGCGCAAATCATGGCGCATATGAGCGGCCAGGCAATGCTCAACCACGACCGCATGGTCAACGTACGCAGCGCCGCAGACATTCGCCCTGCGCTCAAAGACGGCAAGGTCGCTTGCATCCACACCATCGAAAACGCCACGTTCTTTGCCGAGGACCCCGCGCTGATCGAGGTGCTCAAGAGCCTGGGCGTGCTTATGTCGTCACTCAGCTGGAACGCGCAGGGACCGCTCGCGAGCGGCCACGACACCCACGCCGGCCTCACCGCCGCCGGTATCGAGGCGCTTACGCAGATGGAGCACGCCGGCATGGTGCTCGACGTTTCCCACCTCAACGATGAGTGCTTTGACGAGGTTGTCGCCCACGCCACGCGCCCCTTCGTTGCCAGCCACTCCAACTCCCGCGCGGTTTGCGGCGTCAAGCGCAACCTCACCGACGACCAGTTCCGCACCATTCGCGACATGGGCGGTATCGTCGGCCTCAACTACTGCAGCGAGTTCCTATCCAACGACGCAACCGACAAGACCGCCGCAGACGTCACCTTCGACCAGCTAGCGGCACATATCGAGCACTGGCTCGACCTGGGCGGCGAGGACGTCATCGCGCTCGGCGGCGACTGGGACGGCGCCACGGTGCCTGCTTTCCTCTCCGATGCCAGCAAGATGCCCGAGTTCCAGAACATGCTTTCCAAGCATTTTGGCAAGACCGTGATGCAGAAGCTCTGCAGCGACAACGCGCTTGCCTTCTTTGAGCGTTATTAATTTCACATCCCTTGAGCGGGCCGGCATGCCGAACGGTCGACATGCCGGCCCGTCCCCAATCTGAAGGACCGCTTTTGACGCAGCAGTTTACGATTTCTGTATCCCGACCGGATGGGACGCCCATCTCCGTCGTCGTTACCAAAAAACGCGTCAAAAACTTCAACCTACGCGTCACATCGAGCGGCGAGGTCCACGCCAGCGCACCGCTCGGCGCCAGCCGCGAGCATATCGAAGCGTTTGTGAAGCGCAACAGCGCCTGGATTATCAGCCGACTTGCCCAGCGCGAGCAACGTCAGACGACGGCACAGGAGTCGCTCAGCCCCTCGTCCATCATTGCACTTTGGGGCAAGCCCATCACGGTACAGGATGCACTCGACCACAACTTTGATCCCCCCGCACCGCGGCCCAAACAAGCCACGTTCGCAAGCTTTATGGGTACCGATGAATCGGACGAAGGCCCGCAGGCCAAGCGGCACGCAATCCTCGACGGCCTAACGTCCGACGAGCTCCAAGCCCACATCGACCAGCTCTACGCGTCCGAGGTCACCGCAGCGCTACGCGACATCGTGCACGCGTACGAAATCGCAATGGGCGTCACCGTGGCCCGCGTCTCCGTGCGCAGCATGAAAACGCGTTGGGGCTCCTGCACACCCAAAACCGGCGCCATTCGCATCGCGCGCGAGCTCGCCGCCTACCCTGTCGAATGCCTCGACATGGTTGTCGCCCACGAGCTCGTCCACTTGCTCGAGCCAAGCCACAATCAGCGGTTTCACGCCCTGCTCGACACGTACTGCCCCAACAATAGAGCCCTGTCGCAGCGGCTCAAGCAGCCACCCCTCAACAAGCTCTAGCGTCGACTAGCGCACGCGCTCGATCTCGACACCGCAGCTTGCCAGGGGAAGACCGACGGGCGCCCAAGGCTTATCGAGCTTGATGCGCACACCAAGCAGCGAGGGATAACGGCGCAGCAGCATCTGGGCCGTACCCTCAGCCGCCGCCTCGATGAGCTTAAACGTATGCTCGCGCAGATAGCCATCGACATCGTGGCACACCGAGCCGTAGTCAATCGAGGCGTCCAGGTTATCGTGCTCCCCCGCAGCGCGCAGGTCGGCATAGAGCACCAAGGACACGATGAACTTCTGGCCCAGCGCGTTCTCCTCGGGATACACACCATGGTTGGCAAAAACCTCAAGCCCGTCAATGACAATACGGTCGGCATGGCGCAGATCGTCATAGCTCACGTGGGGCACCGCCGTTGCGGTGGATATTTCGCCCCTGCCACGGCGGGCGAGCTCGGCGCCTTCAGTCTTGGTTGCATTCTCGGGCAGCTTTTTGTTACTCATCGCGATCGTCTCCTTCGTTTAGAACCCCGACCGCGCAAACTAACTACACGCGAATCGACAGGTTCTTTTTATCATCGCTCCAGTTGCAAGCATTGCGCGCGGGGCATGCGAAGCAGGCGCGCGAGGCCTTGTCGGCCGCATAGAGCAGACGCTCAAGCGGTTGGCTGTTCACGCGCAGCTTTCGATGGCCCAGAATGGCCGTCTTAATGGCTGCGGCATCGGCCGGCTCAAACGCCACGTCATCGGGCATGCCGCCGAGAATTGCATCAGCGACGCGCTCGCTTGCAACATCATGGGATATACCCGATTCATACTGTTCATCTTTGCCGATATCGTGAAGAAGTGCCGTGGCGTAGACAACCTCGCGGTCAAATTCGAGCTGCTCCTCGAGATTCTTGATCCACATAATGCGAGCGACATCGAGCAGATGGTCAATACCGTGGCGGCAGAAGATGCGCCCCGATTCCAACTGTGCAATGTTGCCCAGGTGCCGCCGGAAAAGCCCGTTGGCACAAATGTAATCAACGCGAGGCATGGCACCAAAGGGGGCCAGGCCCGAAGCCATAAAGCCGCGACGCGACGTCCCCTCATCGGTCTTCGATGTAAAGTCGTTGACGACCCTCATGCTAACGGCCCAGCATCCTAAAGAACCGCTCCTCGAGCGCGGGATCGGTCTCAAAGACGCCGCGGCGAGTGAGCGTCACGGTCTTGGTGCCGGGCTTTTGCACGCCGCGCATGGTCATGCACATATGCTCAGCCTCCATGAGCACAATCGCTCCCTGGGGAGCGAGATAATCCATGAGGGCGTCGGCAACCTGCGCACACAGCTGCTCCTGCAGCTGCAGACGACGGGCATAGACTTCAACCGTGCGAGCGAGCTTAGACAGACCCGCCACGCGACCGTTAGGGATATAGCCGATCGCAGCCTTGCCATAAAACGGCAGCAGATGATGCTCGCACAGCGAGTAAAACGTGATGTCGCGCTCGATAACCAAGTCGTTCGAGGCGACGGCAAAGGTTTTGGACAGGTGCTCCTCGGCACTCTGGTCCATACCGCCGGCGATCTCACCATACATACGGGCAACGCGCGCCGGGGTCTCCAGCAGGCCCTCACGAGTTGGGTCCTCGCCTATGCCCTCAAGCAACAGCTTAATGGCGGCCTCGACTTTTTCCTGATCGACCATCTGGGCCTCACTTTTCCGATTTCACGTTCGCGCTATGGTACCACGCTCTTCGGCATCGACCACAAGCTACATAGTATGGGTCGAATAGACCGGATCATCACGCCAAAGTTCAACCGCATCACAAAGCGTAACGCCCTCACGCTCGGCACGGGCACGCGTGGCGTTCATATCAATCACGCGCTGGTTACTCGAGCCCCTAAAGCGCAATGAGATATCGTACAGATCCTGAACAAACGGGCCATCCACCAACATATCGAGGCAGGCAAGGATACGGTCCGTCGCCTCGGTATGGTGGCGACCGCCCGGCATAAGCTCCTCGAGCACGTCGCCGGTAAAACACCAAATGGTCTTTCCTGACCCCGCAGGATACGCGGCACGAACGCGCTCGACAAACTCAACGAGTCCCGCCTGATTCTCAGGTTCCATAGGCTCGCCGCCCAGAATCGTCAGGCCGTCAATAAAGGGATGATCGAGGCTCTCGATAATCTTGTCCTCGACGGCACGATCGAACGGCTCGCCCGCAGCAAAGTCCCACGCGACAGAGTTAAAGCAGTTCTTGCACCCACGACGGCACCCGCTCACAAACAGAGAAGTACGAACACCTTCCCCATCAGCAATGTCGAAATACTTAATGTTCGCGTAGTTCATAGGTAACTCTCCCGGGAGGCCGGGACATATCATCCCGTCCTCAAACATTCTCGGCCTGCGGCCTGCGAAACTGCGGGCGGGACGATATGTCCCGGCCTCATGCAAAGGGTAACTCAATGAACGAAGCGAACATCGAGCATAGGGTTCGAGATCTAATAAAAACTGGGTTGCGGCTCAACCGCCATCGCAAGTAAATCGCAGCTGCAGCTCGAATTATCTCCGCTAAGAACTTCGAGGAGTGAGCAGACCGCATGCCGCATCTCAGCTACGTCAACTTGGCCGCCCCGTAGCGAGGCCCCGGACCTTTGCTCGATATGAGTTCCGCACGAACAGGAGGCGCCAGTGGCGCCTCCGTCGTGAGCCAGGACTGTCCGAAATAGCGAGTAAAGGTCCGGGGCCTCGCTACGGGGCGGCCTGGGATGGTTATTAGAGATGCAGCACGCGGTCGCGGATCTCCTCGGTTCGGCCCTGGTTCCAGAACTGGGTACCGATGTAGCCGCACGTGCGACGGGCAACATTCATCTTCTCCTGATCGCGGTTGCCGCAGTTGGGGCACTCCCACACCAGTTTGCCATCATCCTCGACAATCTTGATCTCGCCGTCGTAGCCGCACACCTGGCAGTAGTCGCTCTTGGTGTTGAGCTCGGCGTACATGATGTTGTCGTAGATGTACTGCATCACGCGAATGACAGCCTTGAGGTTGTCCTGCATGTTGGGAACCTCGACGTAGGAGATGGCACCGCCCGGCGAAAGCTGCTGGAACATACCCTCGAACTTGAGCTTATCGAAAGCATCAATCTCCTCAGACACATGGACGTGGTAGCTGTTGGTGATGTAGCCCTTGTCCGTCACGCCCGGGATGATGCCAAAACGACGCTGCAGGCACTTGGCGAACTTGTAGGTCGTCGACTCAAGCGGGGTACCGTACAGCGAGAAGTCAATATCGCTTTCGGCCTTCCACTCGGCGCACTTGTCGTTCATGCGCTGCATGACGGCCATGGCAAAGGGCGTGCCCTCCTTCTCGGTGTGGCTGTGGCCCGTCATATACTTGACGCACTCATACAGGCCGGCATAACCCAGACTAATGGTGGAGTAACCGCCCACGAGCAGCTTGTCGATCGTCTCGCCCTTCTTCAGACGGGCGAGAGCACCGTACTGCCAAAGAATCGGTGCGGCATCCGAAAGCGTACCCATCAGACGCTCATGACGGCACAGCAGGGCGCGGTGGCACAGCTCAAGGCGCTCGTCGAAGATCTTCCAGAACTTGTCCATGTCCTGATGCGAGCTCAGGGCGACATCGGGCAGGTTGATGGTCACAACGCCCTGGTTAAAGCGACCGTAGTACTTGGGCTTGTTTGGGTCATAGTTCAGCGCGTTGGCCACGTTGTTAAATCCGTTACCGGAGCGGTCGGGCGTCAGGAAGCTGCGACAACCCATGCAGGTATAGCAGTCGCCGTTGCCCGCGGTCTCGCCCTTCGACAGCTTGAGCTCGCGCATCTTCTTCTCGGAGATGTAATCGGGCACCATGCGCTTTGCGGTGCACTTGGCGGCCAACTGCGTCAGGTAGAAGTACGGCGAGTCCTCGCGGACGTTATCGTCCTCGAGCACATAGATGAGCTTGGGGAACGCCGGGGTGATCCACACGCCGGCCTCGTTCTTAACGCCCTCGTAGCGCTGGCGAAGCGTCTCCTCCACAATCATGGCGAGGTCGTGCTTCTCTTGGGCGGAGCGCGCCTCGTTCAGGTACATGAAGACCGTCACGAACGGCGCCTGTCCGTTGGTGGTCATAAGGGTGACGACCTGGTACTGAATCGTCTGGACGCCGCGGCGAATCTCATCGCGCAGACGGTCCTCGACAACCTCGCGCACCTTCTCGGCAGACGCAGAGACGCCGAGCTCCTCGAGCTCACGGGCAACCTCTCCGCGAATTTTCTGACGGCTTACCTCGACAAACGGAGCAAGATGCGTCAGAGAGATGGACTGGCCGCCGTACTGGGAGGAAGCGACCTGAGCGATAATCTGCGTAGCAATGTTGCAGGCCGTCGAGAAGCTATGGGGCTTTTCGATCAGCGTGCCCGAGATAACGGTGCCGTTCTGGAGCATGTCCTCCAGGTTCACCAAATCGCAATTGTGCATGTGCTGGGCAAAGTAATCAGAATCGTGGAAGTGAATGAGACCCTCGTTATGGGCATCCACGATATCCTGGGGCAGCAGCACGCGCTGGGTCAGGTCCTTGGAGATCTCGCCGGCCATGTAGTCACGCTGGACGGAATTGACGGTCGGGTTCTTATTGGAGTTCTCCTGTTTGACCTCTTCGTTGTTGCACTCGATGAGCGACAGGATCTTGTCGTCGGTCGTGTTCTTCTGGCGCTTCAGGCTCTGAACATAACGGTAGATAATGTAGTGACGGGCGACCTCGTAGCAGTCGAGACGCATAATCTCGTCCTCGACCAGGTCCTGGATCTCCTCGACCGAAACGGTATGGCCGGCGTTCTCGCATGCCTCGGCGACGTTTTGCGCCGCGTAAATCACCTGACGGTCGGTAAGGCGAAAGCCCTCCTGGACCTCCAAGTTGGCGGCGCGGATCGCATTGACGATCTTATCGATGTCAAAGGTAACCTCGGTACCGCTGCGCTTGATGATCTTCATCCTCTTGCCTCTCCTTTGCCTCTTTCGCGTCATGGCCTCATTGCGCTTTAGAGCCAAACGATGCCCGACAGAGCTTGCCCCTGCCTTGCGGCGCCGCTGCGCAATCTGTGTTCTCGATAACCATAAGTCTTCATGCGGACAATCTTCATAGCCGATCAGGCGGCCCAAAGGTCTATCCGAATGAGGTAAGTAGGGTTCTCGTTCTCTGTCCGCCATCTATCATACGACAAAGATGCATCTATATCCTGTATTCTTTTTTTAGGTCAAACACAACATATAGTGTTTCAGCAGGTCAAAGCAATTGGTCAATTTGCAGACGCATTAAAAACGAGGGGGTTCTTGGTAGCCTGCTAAACCATTACCAACTCGGCTACCTGCATGGCAGTTTTGAAACACCCTTGGTCAAGTTGCCGACAAATCCTACCAAAACCAAGCCGTTCGCGCCAAAAGAATCCAAAAGATTATGCTTGACCAACATGTTGCGGTCACGATCGGCCAGGACGTATGCAATCTGCCGGCACCTCTACGGGATGCGAAGACCATCGCGTACAGACCTTGGATCAATATTTGGTGGCTTATATTGGCGGCGTGCTTGGTGGCAAAACAAAACAGCCCAGAGGACATAGCCTCTGAGCTGCGATCATTTGGTGGGCGTTAGAAGATTTGAACTTCTGACCTCTTCCGTGTCAGGGAAGCGCTCTCCCCCTGAGCTAAACGCCCAAATGGAGCGGACAACGGGGCTCGAACCCGCGACCCCAACCTTGGCAAGGTTGTGCTCTACCAACTGAGCCATGTCCGCTTACGAGGATTAATCTTACGTGATGCCCGCATCCTATGCAAGAACTTTTTTTGAAAAGTTTTGCGACGCTCTCGCGAGGGCATCAGTCGTCACGAAAGGCGTGGACAAACGCAGGCTCGCAGCGAGATGCCCCTACATCTCACCGAGCATGATCCAGGCAGAGCTGTCCTGTGCGAGCCTGCCGTCTGCAAGCGGTGATGAGGTGAGCAGGACCCTGCCCGCCGGCAGCTCCACGGGTGCTGCACCGAAGTTCGTCACACACGCCCAGCCGTTATCGCGGCGATAGGCGATGACGCCGCCCTCAGCGCCCTCGGCACCATCCGCAAGACCGGTGCGCCCGTCAAGATCGAGCCACGCAAGATCGTTGGCGCACCCGCGCAGCTTGCGCCGCAGCCAGAGGGCGTCACGATAGAGCGCAAGCATCGATGTCGGGTCCACTTCTTCCCTATCGGCAGCATAATCGGAAAACCATGCAGGCTGCGGCAGATGGGGCGCCGCATCGGCGTCTGCCGGCGAAAACCCAAACGATCCGCCATGCGCGGGATCGTCCGCCGCCGCCCACGGCAGGGGCACACGACAGCCGTCGCGCCCCTTCTCACGCTTCGGTCCGTGCGTATTGGTCGCAGTAGGGTCTTCGAGTGCAGCCCACGGGATATCAGCCACCTCAAAAAGGCCGAGCTCCTCACCCTGATACACGTATGCCGAGCCCGGAAGCGACAGTTCAAGCAAAAGGGCCGCCCGCGCGCGGCGCTCGCCAAGTTCACGGTCCTCGTCATAAGACGACCCGTCGCGTAAGAGCCAGTCGAGCGCAATCTGGTGGTAGCGCGTCGCCTTGATTTGCGGCAGGGCATAGCGTGTCGCCACGCGCGGCACGTCGTGGTTGGAGAGTACCCAGGTCGAGGCGGAATCGGATTCGACGGCTGCCTTCAAGCCCTTCTCGATTGCAGTGTGCATGTCATCATAGGTCCAAGTGGCCTTGGCAAACTCAAAGTTGAATGTCTGGCCAAGCTCGCTGGGACGCGCGTAGAGATACTGGCGCTCGGGCAGCACCCACGCCTCGGCAACGGCACTGCGCGGCGGATTATAGCGGTCGAACACGCGGCGCCACTCGCGATAGATCTCGTGGACCTCATTGCGGTCCCACAGCGGATGGGTGCCGTCGTCAACCATGTCATCGCCCTCGGCGAGATGCCACCGGTCGAGGTCATCGCGGTCGAGATCCTTGGCGAGACCCTGCGCCACATCAATGCGAAAGCCGTCGACGCCTCGATCGCTCCAAAACGCCAGGACGTCGCAAAAGAGCGCGTGAACCTCAGGACATGACCAGTCAAAGTCCGGCTGCTCGGGCGTAAACATGTGCAGATACCACTGACCGTCCGCAACACGCGTCCAGGCGGGGCCGCCAAAGTTGGCATTCCAATTGGTGGGAGGCAGCTCGCCATGCTCGCCGCAACCATCGCGGAAGATATAACGGGCGCGCTCGGGAGAACCGGGGCCGGCGGCAAGAGCGGCTTTGAACCAGGGGTGCTGGTTGGATGAATGGTTGGGCACGATGTCGACGATGACCTTGATGCCGCGCGCGTGAGCCGCAGCGATCATGTCGTCGAAGTCGTCAAGCGAGCCGAGACGTGGGTCGACATCGCAGTAGTCCGCCACGTCATAGCCACCATCGACAAGAGGCGATGGGTAAAACGGGCTCAGCCAGATGGCCTCGATACCCAGCCGCTCAAGATAGTCCATCTTCTGGGTAATGCCCGCGATATCGCCCAGACCCGAACCAGTCGAATCCTTAAACGAGCGCGGGTAGATCTGATAGATCGCAGCGTCGGACATCCATGAGCGCAAAGAGGACTTTTCTGTAGCCATGTGATGAGTCTCCCTTGCAACGAGGTTTTGCTAGATGCCCACGATGATACGCCCAAAGCGGACATTCGCGACAAACAACGCCACAGCCACGCCCCAAAACGCTCGCCCCCTCTCGGGTTCGAGCCTAGGAGATAGGTACAAAAAAGCCCGGCTACCGTAGTAGTCGGGCTGTTGCGTTTGGAGCGGACAACGGGGCTCGAACCCGCGACCCCAACCTTGGCAAGGTTGTGCTCTACCAACTGAGCCATGTCCGCATATGTAAAACAAAACGGGCGCCGGAGCGCCCGGATGTTGCCTGGAGGCGAAGCCCGGATTCGAACCGGGGGTAAAGGCTTTGCAGGCCTCTGCCTTACCACTTGGCCACTTCGCCGAAAAAGGACCGCCTAAACGGTCCGGAAATGCAATGGAGCGGACAACGGGGCTCGAACCCGCGACCCCAACCTTGGCAAGGTTGTGCTCTACCAACTGAGCCATGTCCGCTTGCGGGTTATTAATTTACGCGAGTTGTCCAAAAGACGCAAGTACTTTTTTCAAAAAACTTGTCTGCCGCATGTTCTTAGTAGCTAAACGCGCTAAAGCGATTGGCTAGGCACACGATTCCAGCGCTCCGCTAAACAGCTTCACCATCTGTACGCGCGTGCCGGCGCCGTCCGTACGACGAGCAACCTCCACGTTATCGACGAGCATACGCATAAGCTTGATGCCACGGCCGCGCTCCTCGGATGCGACCGGCTCGCTCGTTTCATCGATAGAATAGCCGGCACCTCGATCAAGCACCTCAACCACAACGCGATCGCCATAGGCCTGAACCGTCAGGACGCACCCGATACCGCCCGCATGGTCATAGGCATTACCCAGCGCCTCCCCCGACGCCAATGCGACATCGTAGCGCTCGTCACGGCGCAACGGAAGCGATTCAAGGAGTTCGACGATGCGATGTCGGTAGTATGGAAGATTCTCGATACCCTGACGGACCTCGACGCTCTTACTCCAGCGAGGCAGCTCCCCCACCGGAATGGCGGGAATAGACTCCCGTGCCGGCCCCGCGACATGAAGGATATCGACAAGACGAGCAATCTCCAAAAAGCGAACAACTTCACCCGATGCATTGACGAGCGAAAGCAGGCCTTCTCGCCTCATGAGCTCACGAGCGCGCGTAAGCAGGAATGCCAAGCCCGTCGAATCGATAAAGCTAACAGCCTGACAGTTGATGACAACACGACGCACGCCGCGGCCAATCAAAGCATCCAACCGCCGACGCAGCGCAGGCACCGTGGCGATGTCGATATCGCCTGGTGGCGTCAAAACCGCTATGTCATTCCACTCATTCATACGACCATGGTTCCCCAAAAAAGCCCACTCGATGCATTCGTTTCCCCAACCGTACGGATTCAGCCCGCCCAGCGTCGTCTATGAACGACCCCGTAAAAACTCAAGGGACACCAATGCAATGTCATCGTCCAGCGCCGATTCGGTAAATCGGTCAAGCTCGCCCAAGACCTTGCCGCAGATTCCCGATACGCCCTCACCCGAGACAGAGAGCAGAAGGTCACGAAGGCGCTGCTCACCAAAGAACGCTCCGGTGCGGTCGCGGGCCTCAATCGTTCCGTCCGTATACATGAAGAGCATGTCGCCAGGAGCGAACGTAAACACGCCTGTCTCGTACACCATGCTCTCAAAGGCACCGATTACGCCCGATTGGCATCCAAGCAGCTCGACCTCTCCCCCACGGGCCTCGCCGCCACCCAGCGGCATCGACTCTGGCCTAATGACCATGGTCGGAGGATGGCCCGCCGAACAATACGTTGCGCGTCCGGCTTTAAGGTCAATCTTGGCGATAAAGGCCGTCACGAACGTCTCGACCCTCGAAAAGCCCATGAGCATACTGTTAAGAGAGCGTGCCATGCGGGCCGGTCCAGCGCCCTCCCACGCATATGCCGTCAGGGCCGTCTTGACGAGCGCGGACATCGATGCGGCCTCAATGCCTTTGCCAGACACATCACCCAGAATCATGACGGCGCAGTCGTCGGGAAGACGGATGAGCGTATAGAAATCGCCGCCGACCAACGCCGAGTTCGTGGCAGACAGGTACACCGAATCGGTTGCGATACCCGGAACATCCCCCAGGGAATTTCTCATGCCGATCTGAAGGGTCTGAGCGATATGGCGCTCCTCGCGCTTTTGAGATTCGCCTTCGTAGATCAGTTCAAAGTCATGCGCCAAGTGCACCAAGTAGTCATATTCAAGATCATCAATCGGCTCTTGGCTACCATCACGAAGCAGCAGCGCGCGCGTCGTCGGGCTCTTCGCAACAGAAGCAGGAACAATCGCGTCGTTACTGTGCTTGCCATCACCCTCAGAGCGCGGGCGCCCCGCCTCGATGCCGGAGTCGACGTAGAGACCTTGACAAGGCAGGCCATGCGCCCTAAGCCAGCCTCCCATAGGCATCGATTCATCAACGCGAGTTATACGGACGTGTTTAAGGTCCTCGGCACTCGTACCTCCCAAAACAGATGCCTCAAAGCCATCAGGGCCAGCCCCCAGACGTGCCGCTGGCGCCGTCGTGGAAAAGAAAAGCCTCTCGGGATCGTCCGGCAAAGCAACGCGACTACCGCCTTCAAAATCTATGACGTAGGAATCCAGACTGGCGTCATACTCAACAGGGCAAAAATGGCAGTTAAGCATATTGCAGATCTCGGACGATACCGCCTGGGTAGCCGCGGCGGAATCGTCTAGAAAGGTAAACAACTCATCACGCAAGACATTGAGCGAGCGGCCAAGCTCGGCCGTGCGACGGGAGCGAAGACTCGATGCCATGCCGACCAGCTGGATAGATAGGTAATCGCAAATGACCTCGAGCACATTAACGTCATAGGCGAGCGGTGCCTGAGGGCGTTTCCAACCAACTTCCAGCACGCCAAGGATCTGCGTACCGTAAAAAACGGGAAGACAGATCTCGCTGCGATACGGAGGCATATCCTGCACGCGCAATAGGTGCTTAGAACGATTGTCCAGGTCCATGAACATACCGGAGGCGGCCCTATCGCCCTCAAGGTCCTGTTGAATCGACAAGCGACAGGCACGCGACTCACGAAGAACATACGTCGGAATGCCAGCGCCATACGGCAAAAACTCAGGTAGGTAGCTGTCGTACAGCTCCTTGGAAACACCACGAAGCTTAAAACCGCCGCTCTCAGAAAAATAGATAGCGGCACCCGAAGCACCAAGCGTTCCTACAAGCTGGTTCAAAACGGTATCAAGCAGGCTAGGTAGCTCATCGGAGCCCACGGTACTCATAATGACCGAGAGCGTGCCAGAGAGACGCTTGTTCGCCACTCTAAGCTCCGATAACGCACGCTTGAGTTGACGGTCGTGAGAATACTGTTCCTCGATACTGTGAAGCGCCACAAGGACACGTGGTGCGCGGCGCCCAAAGATGCGTGGAGGCGTTACGGAGCCCGCACGAACCAAGACGGGGATAAAGGAGCCGTCACTCAGCTTGAGCATCAGTTCGTTCTCGGAGCAATCGGTTTCAAATGGCAGACGATGTTCCGTCGCACGTTCAAAAGCGGACGAGTACAGGACGTCTTTAACATCTCCACCGATGACGTCGGCGCGTTCCTCGCACATCAAACCAAGTAAGCGATTATTCACATGCAGAATGGTTCCGTCGAGCTCGCAAATGATGACAGCATCGCTCGTGATCTCGACTAGCTGGGCAACGTCTGCCCACTCGTTGCGTTCAAGCGTTTCCATCGTGGACCCCACCGTCTATCGGTAACAAAAAAGCCTCCAAAGAGGCTTCTCAAATGCGATGGTGTCGGAGGCGGGACTTGAACCCGCATGACCAAAAAGCGGTCACTAGCACCTCAAGCTAGCGCGTCTGCCAATTCCGCCACTCCGACATGCTATGTTGTTGATTCGCAGTTCGCTTTGTTAGACCCGCGCGTTCAACGAGGAAAATAATAACCTATGATTCGAGAACTGCGCAAGCACTTTTTTGAAAAAAGTTTACGAATTTGTAAATGTGCTGGTAGATCTATACGTCCGGGTCGGAATGGGGGTAACTTCCCAACGCGTCCTCGGGCATGCGGTACATTTTGATTCGCGCTTCGCGCTACAAAATGTACCGCCCCCTGCGGAATGCGTTGGGAAGTTACCCCCATTCCGCCCCTACAGCCACGTACTCCAAGTACGATTCTCAAACATATTCTGGGGCTGATTAGAAGTTTGTGGCTCGGCTTTGCCGAGCCCTTATATAAGGAGGCCGGAGCTAAAGCTCCGGCCTCACTAACTTTCCTATTAGATTAAGTGAGCGACCAAGGAATCGCACCCCTCCCTGCCGCGTTGCCGCAGGACCCGTGCTGGACTTAGTTTTCAGAACATTCCGCAGACCAGGAAACCCCCTTATCCGCAGCTCCGAAGGAGCAGGATAAGGGGGTTTCCATGGTCGAGGACGTTCTGAAAACTAAGTCCAGCACGGGCCCGGACGAGAACAACCGACTACAGGTCGATGTGCGATTCCTTGATCGGGAACGGCTCCGCGAAGTGGCAGGCACAGCAGTGGCCCGGGGCAACTTCCTTAAACTCAGGCAGCTTCTCGGAGCAGATGCCCTGCGCAATCGGGCAGCGGGTGTGGAAACGGCAACCGGTCGGCGGATCCAGCGGTGACGGCGGGTCGCCGGCAAGGATGATGCGCTTACGGGTCTTCTGGATATCAGGATCGGGCACCGGCACAGCAGACAGCAGCGACTGCGTGTACGGGTGGTGCGGCTCACTGTAGAGCGTCTTCCAGTCCGAAACCTCGACCATCTTGCCCAGATACATAACGGCAACGCGATCGGAGATGTGCTGCACGACGGACAGGTCGTGGGCAATAAACAGATATGCGGTACCGAACTTGTCCTGGAGTTCCTTGAGCAGGTTCAGAACCTGGGCCTGAATGGACACATCCAGAGCGGAAACCGGCTCGTCGCAGATAATCAGCTTGGGCTTCAACGCAAATGCGCGGGCAATGCCGACACGCTGGCGCTGACCGCCGGAGAACTCATGAGGATAGCGGTTGATGTGCTCGGGGTTCAGTCCGACAACGTCGAGAAGCTCGCGAACACGCTCAATGCGCTCCTCCTTGGTGCCCACGCCGTGAATGGTCATGGGCTCGGAGACGATCTCGCCGATGGTCATACGAGGATTGAGCGAAGCATAAGGATCCTGGAAGATAAACTGCATCTCGCGACGCATGTCCTTGATCTCATGCTTGCTCATCTCGGCAACATCTTTGCCCTGGAAGAACACCTTACCGGCGGTCGGCTTGGTCAAGCGCATGATGGTGCGACCCGTCGTGGACTTACCGCAACCAGACTCACCAACCAGACCAAAGGTCTCGCCAGGATAAATCTCAAAAGAGATGTCATTTACAGCAGAGACGACACGCTTGGAAAAACGCTTGGCGAACATGCCGGACTCAGCGGGGAACTCCTTAGAGAGGTGCTCGACCTTCAGCAGAGGAGTACGCTCGTTGGTATCTGCCATTACGCCTCGCCTCCCTTCTTGGAATCCTTGCGCGTACGGGACGTCTCAGGAGCGTTCTTGAGAAACTCGGGGTCACCGGAGTAGTGGCACGCAGAGTAATGACCAGACTCGGTGACAACGCGCTCGGGGCGCTGCTTGCGGCACTTATCGGTCGCATAGGGACAACGAGGCGAGAACACGCAGCCCTCGGGCAGGTTCATGAGCGAAGGCGGGTTGCCGTGAATCGGCGTAAGCGGCTTCTTCTCTTCGATGGCCTGCTCCGGGATGGAGCGGATAAGGCCCCAGGTGTAGGGGTGGCGGCTCTCGTAGAAGATTTCCTCAGCAGTACCGAACTCGACGGGACGGCCGGCGTACATAACCATGATCTTGTCGGCCATGTCGGCGACGACGCCCAGGTCATGGGTAATCATGATGATGGCGTTGCCGTTCTTCTCCTGCATTTCCTGCATGAGCTCGATAATCTGAGCCTGAATGGTAACGTCCAGAGCCGTCGTGGGCTCGTCGGCAATCAGGATATCGGGATCGCAGGCAAGAGCCATAGCGATCATGACGCGCTGACGCATACCGCCAGAGAACTGGTGCGGATACTCATTGACGCGCTTCTCGGGCTCGGGAATACCAACGAGGTCCAAAAGCTCGGTGGCGCGCTTGAGCGCCTCCTGCTTGGAGTAGCCACGGTGCAGACGAAGGCCCTCGCCCACCTGCTTGCCGATCTTATAGACCGGGTTCAAGGAGGTCATAGGATCCTGGAAGATCATCGCGATATCGTTACCGCGAATGTGCTGCATCTCTTCCTCGGTCATTTCGAGGATAGAACGACCGCGATAGCGAACGTCGCCGCCCTCAATCTTTCCCGGAGGCATCGAGATGAGGCCCATGATGGTCATGGCGGTCACGGACTTACCGGAGCCGGACTCACCGACGACACCCAGGGTCTCGCCGCGATCGAGCGTGTAGGACACACCGTCGACAGCGCGAACGACGCCGTCCTCGGTATGGAAATACATCTTAAGGTCATCGACCTCGAGCAGATGCTGGCCCTCGGGAACCGGCTGGTCCTTCAGGTCCACATAGTTCTTGTTCTTCTTCATCCTTATGCGTCCTTCATCTTGACGTCGAGGGCGTCGCGCAAACCGTCACCCAGCAGGGTGAAGGCGAGCACCGTCGAGAGAATTGCCAGACCGGGCATGATCATCATCCAGGGAGCAGTCAGCAGATACTGCTGACCGTCCTGAATCATGGAGCCCCACGAAGGCGTAGGCGGAATAACGCCCATGCCGAGGAAGGACAGAGCAGACTCGGTCAGGATGGCGCCACCAATGTTCATGGTCGCGTAGACCACGATGGAGGCGACGGAGTTCGGGAAGATGTGACGCACGACGATACGAGCATCAGATGCACCCATCGCGCGCGCAGCATCAACATAGTCGTTTTCCTTGACGGTCAAGATCGCAGAGCGGAAGACGCGCGCAATCGAAGGCCAGCCGAGAATACCGATGGCGATAAAGACGTTCTGAAGACCGCGGCCGATAACGGCGATCATGGCGACAACGAACAGCACGTACGGGAACGCCAGGAAGATGTCCGCACAGCGCATGATGATCGTATCCCAGATGCCGCCGTAGAAACCGGCCAGAGCACCCATGACCAGACCAATCAGCGTGGAGATCGCGGTGGCCATAATTCCGACGGACAGCGAAACGCGCGCACCGTAGATAACGCGGACGAGAATGTCACGACCAAGGGCGTCGGTGCCAAACGGGTGCTCGGCACACGGAGCCAGCAGCGACGTCTCGGCCATGGTGGTCGAGTCGGAAGCCGTCGGCGAACCGAGCCAGGGCTTAGCCCACAGATCTGCGGTCAGGGCAACCACAACGACGATGATGATCCAGCAGACACCGATAACGGCGAGCTTGTTCTTGCGAAGACGCTTAAAAGCGTCGCCCCACAGCGTGCGGGACTTGGCGGGAGCAGAGGCGGCCTTGGTGGCGGTAACCTGCTCCTGAGACTGAGAATCAGTTTCCTGCATGAGACGTACCTCCCTTAGGCCTTATCCGACGGACCGCCAAGGCGGATGCGCGGGTCGAGGAATGCATAGCTAATGTCGACGAGCAGGTTGATCACCATGACGACGACGACAATGAGCGTAACGCCGCCCATAACGATGGGCCAGTCACGCATGCTAATGGCGCGATAAACCTCATAGCCGATACCGGGCCAGTTAAAGACCGTCTCGGTCAGGATGGCGCCCGAAAGCATGCCGCCAAAGTCGACACCAATATAGGTAACGACGGGGATGAGTGCATTCTTAAGCGCATGCTTGACGATGATCGCGCGATTGGAGAGACCCTTGGCCTTTGCCGTACGGATGTAATCCTGGTTCATGACGTCAAGCAGCTGCGAGCGCATGATGCGCGCAGCATAAGCGGTCGAAACCGAAGCCAGCGTAATGGTCGGAAGCACATAGTGCATCCAATCCTGATACTGAGAGCTGGAACCGCCGGCACCCGAGATCGGCATGGAGATTGCACCGCCCGTGGCGTCCTTGAGGATGACGCCAAAGAACAGCTGCAGCAACATACCGAGCCAGAAGGCCGGGACCGCAACGAGGATCGACGTGGTGAGCGTTACCAAAATATCCCAGAAGGAATAACGCTTTACCGCCGAAATGATACCCGCACCGATACCCATAATTGCCTCGAGCACGATGGCGCACGCGGCAAGTTTGATCGTATACGGATACTTCTGGGCAAAGATATCCGTAACCGGCAGCTTGCGCTGATACGAATTGCCCAGATCGCCATGCAGCAGGCCGTTCATGTAATACAAGTAACGGTCCACGAGCGACGTTTGAACGGGATCGCCGTTCTCGTCAAGGATCGCGTTGCCGTCCTCGTCCGACTGGACTAGGTGATAGCGGACGCGAAGCTGAAGCTCCACCTCGGGGGACAGAGCCTTGTCTCCACCGATCAGCTTGATCGGATCTCCCGGCACGATATTCTGGAGGGCGAACAGAATCAGCGTAACGCCCAAAAATACCGGGATGAACTGAAGCACACGTTTAACGATGTACTTACCCATACCACTCCCCTATCTAGGGATTAACCTAAATGGGATGCCGATCGCCAGACCGGCATCCCAAAATTACCATCAGCCAGTTTACCCCAGGTTAGGGAGAACTGTATGTTTCCCATGAGGTCTACGTAAATACTTGACCCTCACGGAAGCTGCAAACTCTTAGGCGAGCTCAGCGGTACCCAGCTCGGCGTGCTTCTGCGGATCGACATAGAGGTGCTTGATGCGATCGGAGCCGACGATGGTGTGCGTGTAGAACATCACCGGGATGACCGGGCAGTCGGCAGCGACCATAGCGTCGGCCTCCTGCATCTTAGCGACGCGCTCTTCGTCGTCAACCGTGGTGCGAGCCTCGTTGACCTTGGCGTCGAACTCAGGGTTGTTGTAACCGGAGCGGTTGTCGCCACCGAGGGAGTCGGAGTGGAACAGCGGATACAGGAAGTTGTCCATGATCGGGTAGTCGGCAATCCAACCCAGACGACCGAACTGATAGTTAAAGTTCTGATACTGCTCGAGCAGGGCAGACCACTCGGGGGTATCGGAGACAGCGGTAACGCCAACCTTGGCGAGGTCGCCGATGATGGACTCCATGATCTCCTTGTGACCGCCGTCCTGGTTGTAGGAAAGGGTCACGCTAATGCCACGATCCCCGTTAGCGCCAGCGGGAGCAACCTTGTCGAGGTACTCGTTAGCCTTGTCGACATCGTAGGCGCAGAACTCCCATGCGCCCTCCTTGTAGCCATCGATGCCCGGAGGAACAATGCCGTCGGCAGGGGTACGGGTACCCTTGAAGATGGTCTTGCAGATGGCCTCACGGTTGATGGCCAGGGAGATGCCCCTACGCAGGTCGGCGTTGTTGAACGGCTCGGCCGTGGTGTTGCAGGTCAGATAGTACGTGGAAGGCTCGGCGCCGAGCAGCATGCGCTCGCCGTCACCCATGGTGTAGCCGTCCTTGGACACGCCGCGATCCTTCTTGGCGGCATCGATCTGAGCAACGGGAACGTCGCAGACATCGAGGTTACCGGCCTGGAACTCCTTGTAAGCAGTCTCCATGTCCTTGATGACCTGGAAGTGGATGCCATCGATCTTGGCCTTGTCGCCATAGTAATCGTCGAACTTCTTGAGGTTGATCTCCTGACCATCCTCCCACTTGCCGTCCATCATGAACGGGCCGTTACCGACCGGTGCAAGATAGAAGCTCTTGACATCGGACTCGGCGCACTCGGGAACCGGGGCCAGAGCCGGGTGAGAGGCGACGAAGGGGAAGTCGGCGTAAGCGGAAGACAGCTTGACGACGAGGGTCTCATCGTCGGGGCAAGTAACACCGCTGAGCTCGGTAGCGTTACCGGCAAGCAGGTCGTCATAGCCCTCGACCATAGAAAGGTGATAGGAGACCTCGGAAGGGCCGTACTCGGTAGCGATGGCCGACTTGGTGTTGACCAGACGCTCCCAACCGAGCTTGAAGGACTTGGAGGTAACGTCGTCACCGTTGTGGAACTTGGCCTTCTTGATCTTGAAGGTGAACTCGGTGGCGTCGTCGTTGGCCTCAAAGGACTCGCAAGCCAGCGGAACGATCTCGCCCTTCTCGGCGTCATAAGAGGTCAGAGCATCAAAGAGCTGGTACTCGACCTGAGTGCCCTGGTCCTCCTGGACGTTATAGGGGTCGATGCAGACCGGGTTGTTGATGTAGAAGTTCAGCGTCGAACCGGACTCAGAACCGGAAGCGTCGCCGCCCTTCTTGCCGCATGCGGCAAGAAAAGCCATGGAGCTCGCAGCAAGGGTACCGCCGACAAAGGCGCGACGACCCATAACGGGCTGGTGGAACATAGAATCAGCCATGCCATCCTCCTTATGAGATAGGACAAAGTAAGTTCGGTCGGGCAACGTCAAGACAGCCCAATCGAACCATTCAAACGCGGTCCGCCGTTTTGGCTGGTTATACAAAGCGGACCAACGTATTGCAATACAGTAGCGCATTTTATGCACGATTTGGGGCTAATTCCGGTTAACGGTCGAGAATTTCTTTAGTTGGGCGAAGTATGTGGGGATATTTTGACTCTGTTACAAATATGTAAACAAAAAGGGTCCCGCACATGCGAGACCCATTGCAAACGTATATACGCCGATGCTTAGTAGCCCACGATGCCCTGCGGGAAGAAGAACATGCACAGCACGACGCACGCAGCAAACACGACAGCCATGATGACGGTCAGGCGGTCAAGGTTCTGCTCCATAACGCCTGTGGCTGAGCTGGAGTTATACAGCGAGCTGGCAATCATATCCGAAACGCCGGTACCCTTACCGGAATGCATCAGGACGAGAATCGTCAGCGCCACGGCAGAAACAGCCCAAACGACAAACAGAAGAATCTGGAACGGACCCATAGATAAGCTCCTTAATAGAACAGTTCAAACTCCAGTACTGTACCACAATCCCCCGTTCTCCCCTACCTGCCACTCGGGGACGGGGCGGAAATGGCAGAAATACCAAAAAGGGGATTGTCCGATTGTGGACAACCCCCTTGCTAGAAAACGGTATTTGTTTTCTCTTAGGCCTCGGTGGCGAGCACGCGGCCCGTCATCTCGGCGGAAGGCTCCAGACCAGCCATGGTGAGCATAGTCGGGGCGATATCGGAAAGACGACCGTCCTCGATACCGGTGAGCTGTGCCTTCTCATCAACGATGATGAACGGCACGCGGTTGGTGGTGTGCGCCGTAAACGGATGCTTGGAACCGTCGGAAGCAACGTCAAACATGTGATCGGCGTTGCCGTGATCGGCGGTAATCAGTGCAAAGCCGCCCTTGGCGAGAATCGCCGGGACAACCTTGGACAGGGCATCGTCAACAGCCTCAACGGCCTTAACGGCAGCGTCGAAGACACCGGTGTGACCAACCATGTCGCAGTTCGCGAAGTTCACGATGTAGAAATCAGCGCGATCCTCGTTGATGGCGGCGACAAGCTTCTCGGTAACCTCGGGAGCGCTCATCTCGGGCTGCAAATCGTAGGTAGCGACCTTGGGGGAAGCGACGAGCACACGCTCCTCGCCCTCCTTGGGCTCCTCGATGCCACCGTTGAGGAAGAACGTCACGTGGGCGTACTTCTCGGTCTCGGCGGTGTGCAGCTGCTTCAGGCCATTGGCGGCGATAACGTCGGCCAGGACGTTCTCGGGGAACGTCTTGGGGAAGGCGACCTCGACGTCAAACGTCGGATCGTACTCGGTCATCGTCACAAAGTGCGAGAGCTTGATCTGCTCGCGCTCAAAGCCGTCGAACTCCTTGTCCGTGAACACGCGGGTCATCTGACGTGCGCGGTCGGGACGGAAGTTGAAGAAAATAGCCGCGTCGCCCTCGTGGATGCCCTCGTTGTGGGCAGCGAAGGGCTCGACGAACTCGTCGCCGCGCGGGTCCTTCTCGTAGTAGGCCTTGATACCGGCAACGGGGTCGGTATCAGCATCGGACGCGTTGACCATGACGTCGTAGGCGCGCTGGATGCGCTCCCAACGGTTGTCGCGGTCCATCGCCCAATAACGGCCCGAGACGGTGGCAACGCGAGCGTCGCAACCGGTCTCCTCGGAAATCTTGGCCAGGAAGGCGCAGAACTCACTCATGTAACCGGCACCGGACTGCGGGTCAACGTCGCGGCCATCCATGAAGGCGTGGACGCGAACGGTCTTGACACCATGCTCGGCAGCCATCTTGACCAGAGCCTCGACGTGGTTCATGTGGGAGTGAACGCCGCCAGGGCTCATAAGGCCCATGAGGTGGAGAGTCTTGCCGTCAGCCTTGACATCGTCCATGGCCTTGACGAAAACCTCGTTCTTGGCGATGGAGCCGTCCTTGATGGCATTGTTGATGCGCGAAAGCTCCTGGAACACGATGCGACCGGCACCGATGTTGAGGTGACCCACCTCGGAGTTGCCCATCTGGCCGTCGGGAAGGCCCACGTCCTCGCCCGAAGCACCGAGCGTGGTGTGAGGATACTTCTCGTACAGGCCATCAAGGAAGGGCGTCTTGGCAGCGGCGACGGCGTTCTCGCCATCAGCCGGAGCCAGGCCGCAGCCGTCCATGATAATCAGGAGCGCAGGAAGATGACGTTGTGCCATATGTCCTACTCGCCTGCCTTGACGACCATAGAGGCGAAGTCGGCAGCCTTGAGCGAAGCGCCGCCCACGAGGGCGCCGTCAACGTCGGGCTTGGCGACGAGCTCGGCGATGTTACCGGGCTTGGCGGAACCACCGTAGAGAACGCGGATGCCGTTGGCGAGCTCCTCGCCGAACATCTCCTTGAGGGTCTCACGGATAGCGCCGCAGACCTCCTGAGCGTCCTCGGCGGTAGCGGTCTTGCCGGTGCCGATGGCCCAGATGGGCTCATAGGCGACGACGACCTGCTTGGGGCAGGTGATCTCAAGACCAGCAAGGCCAGCCTTGACCTGGTTCACGACGTGCTCGACATAGGTGCCGGCCTCGCGGACCTCGAGGGACTCGCCGCAGCAGAAGACGGGAACAAGGCCGGCGGCAACGAGAGCCTTGGCCTTCTTGTTCTGGTCCTCGTCGGTCTCGTGGAAGTAGTCGCGACGCTCGGAGTGACCGATGATGCAGTAGGTGCAGCCAGCGGACTTGAGCATGTCGCAAGAGGACTCACCGGTGAAGGCACCCTTGGCCTCCCAGTACACGTTCTGTGCACCGAGGGCGATGGGGGCAGCCTGAATGCGGTCATGAACCGTGGTGATGTCGATGGTCGGAGGGCAGACGAGCACCTCGACGCCAGCCGGAACCTCGGGCAGAGCCTGGGCCAGCTCGTCGGCGAGCTTGGCAGCCTCGGCGACGTCGTTGTTCATCTTCCAGTTACCAGCGATAAGAAGGGTGCGATTAGGCATCGAGAAGCGCCTCCACTCCGGGCAGGGCCTTACCCTCGACGAGCTCCATGGAAGCGCCGCCACCGGTGGAGATCCAGCTCATCTTGTCGGCCAGGTTGAACTTGTTGACAGCTGCGACAGAGTCGCCACCACCGATGATCGAGGTGCAGTCGGCCTCGGCGACAGCCTCGGCGATAGCCTGGGTGCCGTGAGCGAAGTTATCGAACTCGAAGACGCCCATGGGGCCATTCCAGAACACGGTCTTGGCGCCCTTGACGGCCTCGGCGTAGAGTTCCTCGGTCTTGGGGCCGATGTCCATACCCTCACGATCGTCGGGGATAGCGTCGGAAGCGACAACCTCGGGGACAGCGTCCTCGCCAAAGTGATCGGCAACACGGTTGTCGATGGGGAGCAGGATCTTGACGCCCTTCTCCTCGGCCTTCTTGAGCATCTCGCCAGCGCGCTCGACCCAGTCCTCTTCCTTGAGGGACTGACCAACGGACAGGCCCTGAGCCAGGAAGAAGGTGTAGGCCATGCCGCCACCGATGATCAGGGTATCAGCAGAGTCGATGAGGTGATCGAGAACACCGATCTTGGAGGAAACCTTGGAACCGCCGACGATAGCGACGAAGGGACGCTCGGGCTCGGCGAAGATGCCGGTCAGCGTGTCGACCTCCTTCTCGAGCAGGAAGCCAGCGACTGCGGGCAGGTAAGCGGCGGGGCCCACGACGGAACCCTGGGCGCGATGAGCGGTACCGAAGGCATCGAGAACGAAGACGTCACCATAGGAAGCGAGCTTCTTGGCGATCTCGGGATCGTTCTTCTTCTCACGCTTGTCAAAACGGACGTTCTCGAGAACGAGGACCTTGCCCGGCTCGACGGCAGCGACAGCCTCAGCAGCCTTCTCGCCGTAGGTGTCGGCGACAAAGGCAACGTCGAGACCAGAGAGCTCAGCGAGCTTCTTGGCGACGGGCTCGAGGGACAGCTCGGGCTGGAAGCCGGTGCCATCGGGACGGCCGAGGTGGCTCATGAGGATGACGCGAGCATTGTGCTCAACGAGATAGTTGATGGTGGGCAGGGCAGCCTTGATACGGGTGGTGTCGCCAACGACGCCATCCTTGATAGGCACGTTAAAGTCAACGCGGACGAGAACGCGCTTGCCGTCGACATCGATGTCGCGGACGGTCTTCTTGGTAAAGGCCATGTTTGCTTCTACCTTTCGTACGTGTCTGCCTCCCATTACGGCAGACGATTTCTTATAAAAAGGGCGCGACCCTAGGGTGTAAGCCCTATAAGGCCGCGCCCTTCTTTAGACGCTCAACGAGCTATTCGTTAAAAGCTAAATTAAGCAACGAACTTCTCGAAGTACTTGATGGTGCGGACCATCTGAGAGGTGTAGGAGTTCTCGTTGTCGTACCAAGAGGTGACCTGAACGAGGGTCTGGCCGTTGCCGAGGTCAGAGCACATGGTCTGAGTGGCGTCGAAGATGGAGCCGTGGGTCTCGCCGATGATGTCGGTGGAGACGATGTCGTCCTCGTTGTAACCGAAGGTCTCGGAGATGGTGGCAGCGTAGGCCTTCATAGCAGCGTTGACCTCGTCGACGGTGACCTTCTTGTCAACGACAGCGTAGAGGTTGGTGATGGAGCCGGTCGGCGTCGGGACGCGCTGGGCGGCACCGATGAGCTTACCGTTGAGCTCGGGGAGAACCAGGCCGATAGCCTTGGCAGCACCGGTGGTGTTGGGGACGATGTTGACGGCGCAGGCGCGGCTACGACGCTTGTTGCCCTTGCGCTGCGGGCCGTCGAGCGGCATCTGGTCGCCAGTCCAGGCGTGAATGGTGGTCATGATGCCGGACACGATGGGAGCGAAGTCGTTCAGACCCTTGGCCATCGGGGCGAGGCAGTTGGTGGTGCAGGAAGCAGCGGAGATGATGTTGTCCTCAGCGGTCAGCGTCTCATGGTTGACGTTGTACACGATGGTGGGCAGATCGCTGCCGGCCGGAGCGGAGATGACGACCTTCTTGGCGCCAGCGTTGATGTGGGCCTGAGCCTTAGCCTTGCTGGTGTAGAAGCCGGTGCACTCGAGAACGACGTCGACGTCGAGGTCGCCCCAAGGCAGGTTGTTGGCGTCGGCCTCCTTGTAGATCTTGATCTCCTTGCCGTCAACGGTGATGGAATCCTCGCCAGCAACGACCTCGTGATCGCGAGCGTAGTTGCCCTGCGTGGAGTCGTACTTCAGCAGGTAAGCGAGCATATCGGGAGAGGTGAGGTCGTTGATAGCGACGATCTCGGAGCCCTCATGACCGAACATCTGACGGAAGGCCAGACGACCGATGCGACCGAAGCCGTTAATAGCAACCTTTACTGCCATTGTGTCTCCTTTCGTAAGGCCCCCGCAAGCTACAGCGCCTGCCGTTGAGGCCCACAAACTAACCACTCGCCTAATATACCTTTTTTTTGACTTGAATTTCACGAGAATGCTCGAAATTGAAAATCAAATTTGCGTTAAAACGCTTTAAAGAATAAAATAGCAGCTAAATCCGTATATAAGTCGATACTTTAACCTACCTGTTTGCTTCAATGAGCTTTTCAAGCCGTAAAACACGATGGTAGAGGGCCGACTTCGACAAGGGAGGGTCAGCCATCTCCCCCAAATCACGCAGTGACAGATCGGGGTAGCGCTCGCGCAGGTCGCAAAAGACCGCCAAGGCATCCGGAAGCGCATCGCGAAGGCCATGCTGCTCGAGCTCATCGATCAACGCAAGCTGATGCTGGGCGGCACCGGCGCTTCTGGTCTGGTTGGCGAGCTCGGCGTTCACGCGACGGTTTACGTCGTTCTTAACCAATTTGACCGCGCGCGCTTCCTCGATCTCGGCAACGCTGCGCTTGGCGCCGACCAGCTTTAGGAGCTGCTCGATCTCCTCGGCGCTCTTAATGTACACGGCATATGACCCCCGCCGCGCATTAACACGAGCATGGACCCCAATCTGCTCCAACAGATCGCAAAGCCCCTTGGCATATTGCTCGCCCTGCACCGCGATCTCCAAATGAAAATCGCCGCGTGGATCGGCCACGAAGCCGCCCGCGATGAGCGCGCCGCGGATATAGGCAAGCCTGCAGCAGGGACGGGCAACGATATGTCGGGGCACGCCGGCGACAAGTCCTCCCCTGCGGTCGAGGATGCCCAGCAGCACCAGAGCCTTATCCAGATCTGGCTGATCAGGCAAGGTGATGAGGTAGTTTCGAACCTTATGCAATACAGATTTACGAACGGTGAATTCCGTTTTGAGCTTAAGGATGCGATGCGTCAGTGTGATCATTGTGCGCGCGACGGCGCCCGTCTCGGTCGCGACCGTCAAACGATACCGCCCGGAGCCGGCCAGCGAAAGTGTACCGCTCACACGCGTCAGGGCGGCAAGCGTCGACAAATCGCAGTATTCACATTCGGGTTCGCAGCGCGCGAGTTCGTCACGCACCTCGGCGGTAAACGACATGCAGGCCTATGCTTTCGTGTTGGCGCGCGACAGGTCGCGGTGGGAAATGCTCACGTGATATTGAGCGCCTTCCAAATAACGTGCCGTGGCCTCGGCGATGGCAACGCTGCGGTGTTGACCGCCCGTGCAGCCGATGGCAATAGAAAGCTGTGGCTTGCCCTCCGCGATATAGCCCGGCATCACCGTATCGAGCAGCTGCGTCCAAGCTTTCCAGAACTCCTGGGTCTTGGGATGGTCCAGAACAAAGTCGGAGACCTTCTTATCGAGACCGGTCATGGTGCGCATCTCGGGATCGTAGAACGGATTGGGCAGGAAGCGAACGTCGATCATAATGTCCGCCTCAACGGGCATACCGTGCTTAAAGCCAAACGAGAACACGTGAACGTCCATGAGCTGCTGGTCGGACAACTCGGAGAACGCCATGCGCAATTTGTTGCGCAGGGCAGAGGTACGCAGGCGGCTCGTGTCGATGATCATATCGGCTCGGTCGCGCACACCCTGCAGCTGCAGGCGCTCGCGCTGAATCGCATCGGCCGTAGTCTCCCCCGGCTTGGCAATGGGATGGCGGCGGCGGTTTTCGCTATAACGACGGATCAGCACCTCGTCAGAGGCCTCGAGAAACACGATGTCACAGCTCATCTCGCGCTCCTCGAGTGCGGCAACGGCATCGAGCAGCTCATCGAACAAGCCCTGGCTGCGCAGGTCACAGGTGACGGCGAGATGCCTGCCCACGCCCGTATTGATGCCGACGAGCTCGGCAAGCTGGGCGATGAGACGCGGAGGCAGGTTATCGATGCAAAAATAGCCCATGTCCTCGAACACGTGCATGGCCTGTGTGCGGCCCGATCCGGACATTCCGGTGATGATGACGATATCGGGGATGCGCTCCGAGCGCTCCGCCGCATCCATGGCATCTCCCTTTTGCATGTGCTGCCTCCCGAAAACAAGCGCGGGACCCAGCAACCCGGATCCCGCGCGGTCAATTGCCTATATTGAGTATACCGCCCCGAGCGGATACGAGGCCTGTCTTACGCCTCAAGTGCAGCCTTGAACCAACTCGTAATACTCGTGGGGTGCGTGATGGCGGTGCCGACGACAACGGCCCAGGCGCCAGCATCGATCGCGGCGCGAGCCTCCTCGGGCGTATGCACGCGACCCTCGCAAATGATAGGAAGGCCGGGGAATTCCTCAGTCGCCTGACGCAGGAGCGGCAGGTCGGGGCCATCGGCCATGGTGCAGTCGATGGCGGCGACGCCGTGAGAAAGCGTGGTGGATACCAGGTCAAAGCCCATATCAACAGCACGGCGAATATCCTCGATGGTGGCACAATCCGCCATCAGGAGCACACCCTCCTCGTGCAGCGGGCGGAAGGTATCCTCGACCGTCTTGCCATCGGGGCGCGGACGATCGGTGGCGTCGATCGCCACGATATCGGCACCGGCAGCAACGCAGGCGCGAGCGTGACGCAGCGTCGGCGTGATGTAAACGCCCTCGTGCCCATCCTTCCACAGGCCGATGACGGGAACCTCACAGCGACCCTTAATGGCGGCAATGTCGGCAAGGCCCTGGCAGCGAATGGCGGCGGCGCCGCCGAGCTCGCAAGCGCGAGACATTTGCGCCATGGTCTCGGGCGTACGAAGCGGCTCGCCCATATACGCCTGAACGCTCACGACGAGCTTGCCCTTCAGGGATTGAATCAAAGGATCGACGGTCATAAGGCTGCAACCTTTCTTAGAACAGCCTCCCGAGGCCTGTTGTCTCGGGAGGCTCCTACAGCAGATACTTTTACTTCAACGAGGCAAGAAGATGCTCGGCGGCACCGATGAGCGGAGCATCGCCCTCCAGAGAACCGATGAGGATCGGCGTGTCCTGAAGCGGATCGAGCGCCTGGCTGGCATAGCCCTCGTGCACCGAATCCTTCCACGTCTGCGAACGCCAATCGGGACCTTGGTGAATCACGCCGCCCGAAAGCACGATGACCTCAGGGTCCAGGATGTTAGCGAGCGAGCCCAAGCTGGCCCCCAGCGCAAAGCCGGCGTCATGGATGACCTCGGTCGCCTTTGCGTCGCCCGCACGGCACAAATCGTTCACATCGCGACCGACCGAAGGACGGCTGGGGTCGACGCGGCCAAAACGCTCATCGTACATTCGACCAATGGAAGTGCCCGAAGCAACCGACTCCAGATGGCCGGAACGCCCGCAGGCGCAGGGAATGCCGGCGGCAGCCGAGCACTCGATGTGGCCCATATGGCCGGCAGCACCATGGAAACCCTGCATCACGCGGCCGTTCTCGACATATGCGCCGCCGATGCCCGTACCGATGCCAAGACACAAGACGGAGAACTTGCCCTTGCCGACGCCCCAGTGGGCCTCGCCCAGAGCATGAGCCTGCACGTCGCCTACAACGGCAACGGGAAGACCGAGGTCCTCGCGCAGGCGCGGCCCCAACTGAACGCCGGACCAGCCGGGCATGATCTCGTTGGCATACGCGATGGCGCCCGTCTTGGGATCGACGACGCCGGCGGCACCGATACCGACGCCAAGGACCTCGACATCGGGATTCGCCTCGAGAGCAGCCTTGATGGACGCCTCGATACGCTGGAAGACGGCCTCGCCGCCCTCCTGGGCCTCGGTAGGAACCTCGGCCTCAAAAACGGGATGGGGCACACTACCGTCAGCCGGGTACTCCATGATGGCAGTCGCGATCTTAGTTCCGCCGATATCGACAGAGCAGACGTACTTGTTCTCCATGTCGCTCTCCTTAGGAGATAAAAAACAACTACAGGAAATGCGCCGTCAGGCTAGCCGTCACAGCGCGGTAAAGGTTTTCCAGATGCCCGAGATCGCCGAGAAACCGTGTGGCCATTGACCTAATGGGTCATGGCCGCACGGTTGAACGGCGAGGTCGAGTGCCCGGGGAAGCTTTACAGGAGACCGTTGTCCTGGAGGACCTTCTTAATCGCCTCGACGTTCTCGCCGGTCATGGCCTTCACCGGGCGCGGCATGGTCGGGCTGTCGAAGATACCCATGAGGTTCATAGCGGTCTTGAAGGCGCCGACGCCACCGGCATAGCCCTGGACGCCCGAGGTGACATCCCAGATGTGCGAAATCTCATTGAGGCGATCCTGCTCGGCCTTGACGGTAGCCCAGTCACCAGCCTGAGCGGCCTTCCACTGACGCACGTAGCCCTCGGGCTCAACGTTGGCGAGACCCGGGACGGAACCGTCGGCGCCACCGAGGTAGGCGCCGTCGACAACAACCTCGTGGCCGGTGAGAATGCTCATCGGATGGCCGTTCTTTTCGTTCTCCTGAACGAGGTAGCGGAACGAGATGTCATCACCCGAGGAATCCTTGACGCCGGCCAGAACGCCCTCGGCGCCGAGCTTGGCAAGGAGCTTCCAGGGGAGCTTGGTGTGAACGCAGACGGGAATGTCATAGGCAAAGATGGGCAGGTCGAGCTCCTCGTGCAGGATGCGGAAGTGCTCCTCGACCTCGGTCATGCCCTGCAGGGCATAGAACGGGCAGGTGGCGACGAGGGCATCGGCGCCCAGCTCCTGGGCGACCTTGCCGTGCTCGATCATGCGCTCGGTCTCGGTATCGATGATGCCGACCAGAACAGGCACACGGTGGTCGACGATACGAACGGCCTCGGCGATAATCTGGCGACGGCGCTCGTCGGTGGAGAAGACGACCTCGCCCGAGGATCCCAAGAAGAACAGGCCATCGACGCCGGCGTCGATCATGCGGTTGATGCTGCGCTCAAAGGAGGCAACGTCGAGCTGGTGATCTTCGGTATCGGGAACTACGACGGGAGGGATAACGCCGGTGAATTTCTGAGTTGCCACAAGAATCTCCTTAGCTGTCTGGCGGGCGACCCTATGCCACCCACTCTTGTTGGCAGTGTCCAGGCCGTCTAGGCCAAAGAACACGAGTAGAACGTTTGGTTAAAAAAGTCGACGACTTCGTTTTCGAACGCATTGATGCGCTCGTGAGCGTATTTTGCATAGATGATATGCCTCCGGTCACACTCAAGACCGTTGAATACGGCAAACTGATCCTTGGGATCGCTCACGGTATCCATAAGCGATGTGCCCATGAGCACCGATCCGCGCACCCGAGACGACAGCGCCTCGAGGCCGCCAGGAAGCGGATTGGCAACCGCCGTGCAGGCGAGGCCCCGCTCGTCCAGAGCAGAAACCGCCAGCGCGACTCCGCCGCCAAGACCCTCGCCCCATGCAAAGATGCGGTCGGGGTCCATGCCATCAAGATTGCGCGCCACCTTCGCCAGCGCGCAACCCCAACGGACGCGCTCGACAAAAGCGGGCGAAGAAATCCCCCGCTGCAGGTCGTCCGCACCAGCAACATCGTCATCCAGCGCGAGGACGGCATACCCCATGGCGGCAAATCTCGTCATGTGATGCCAGCCGCGCACAGGCCGATCGATGTCGTGGAACATCAGGCACAACGGCACACGCTCAGATACTCGGGCACGACCGACAGGCTCGATCAAACGAGCGTGAATCGCATCGTCACCGAGCTCAAAGGAGACCTCCGAGTAACGGGCGCAGGGGTTAACAAAGTCAATCGCCGTAATGGCCAGGCCTTGAATCTTAAGATTCGAAGCGCATATCTCTAAATCAGAAACATCTGCTTGGACATCACCGCGCCAGTCCCGATATTCTGCGAGCCTTGACGAAACCGTTCCAGGAATTCCCACGAGTCCGGGGACAATCAGCTCGTCAACATTGCTCTCGCACTTAGACATGAGCCTCCCCTCCCTTGCAGAAAAACGGAATGATCAGATCGTCAAAATCCTGAATCTCCTCGTGGCCAAAGCCTTCAAAGAACTCATGACGCTTTTCACAGGTCAGGTTGTTATAGACCGCAAACTGCGTCGCTGGCGGACAGACGGTATCGGCTGTGCCGGTGCCAAACAGCACGGGGCATTTGACCATAGGGGCAAAGTTCTTGGAATCGAAGTACGCCAGCTTGGCATAGGCTTCGTCGATACGAGTCGAGTCCTCGTCAAACCAGCGAGACCAATAGCGCAGGCCCTCGTAGGCAATGTCGTCGGCATCCAAATCCCAGACCAGGCGGAAATCCGACAGGAAGGGATAGAGGATGGCGGCGCGATTGATAAGCTCGCTGTTAAGTGCACAGGTCGCAATGCCCAAACCGCCGCCCTGCGACGCGCCGTTCACAAACACACGGGCAAGATCGATGCCCTCGAGCTCGCGAACGATGCGGCACAGGATGCGAATATCTTGGTGCAAGCGGACATAGTAGAGGTTGGCCGGATCGCCGTCGATACCGGCGACGATATGGCCCGCGACCGTTGTGCCCTCAAATCCACCAATGTCCTCGGAGGGACCTCCTTGGCCGGGGCAGTCGAGGGCGATGAGTGCCATGCCCATGCCCGCAAACGACGCCTGCTCAAACCAGCTGCGGCTTGCACCCGGATACCCATGGAACTGAAGTACCAATGGCACGGGCTCGTCCGAGACGGGTTTAAGGTACTTGGCATGCAGGCGAGCGCCACACATGCCGGTATACCAGAGGTCGAAAAGCTGGCAGGTCACGGCATCGGTGACCGATGCCGTCTCGATCGCATAGTCAAGCCCGACGGCGTCGGCCTCGGCCATGCGGTCCTTCCAAAAGAGATCGAAATCTGATGGACGGGGCATGGCGCCCCGATACCCACCAAATTGCTGTTGTAGCTCCTGAGCACTTGGCATGGCTCGTGAACCCAACCTTTCGAAATCGCAACGGAGGTGCGCCCGGCAAGGGAACCGGGCGCACGGGAGGGAAAGCGAGGCTACTCGCCGAGCTTGGGATGCAGCAGCGACGGCGCAGCACCGAGCAGCATCTTGGTGTAGGGGTCCTGAGGGTGCTGGAAGACCTGCTTGGCCTCGCCCTGCTCGACGATCTTGCCGCCATTCATAACGATGATGTCGTCAGAGATATAGCGGACCGTCTGGATGTCATGGCTGATGAACACCATGGCCAGGCCGAGCTCCTTCTTAAGGTCGGTCAGCAGGTTCAGAATCTGCGCGCGGACCGAAACGTCCAGAGCCGAGGTGGGCTCGTCGGCGATGATGGCATCGGGGTTCAACGACAGGGCACGGGCAATTGCGACGCGCTGGCGCTGGCCACCCGAAAGCTGGCCGGGAAGAACCTCGGCGGCGGAGCTGGGCAGACCGGTGAGCTCCAGGAGCTCCTTGACGCGCTTCTCCTGCTCGGCCTCGGTACCCAGGTTATGGACGCGCATGGGGTCGAGCAGCTGCTCGCGAACGACCATGCGGGGATTGAGCGCCGTAGCCGGATTCTGGAACACGACCGAGATGACACGGCCCATGTGGCGACGGTCCTCGGCGGTACGCTTGGTTACGTCCTTGCCCTTAAAGTAGACCTTGCCGCTCGTGGGGGCCTGCAGGCCGCACATGACGTTGGCGGTGGTGGACTTACCGCAACCGGACTCGCCGACGATGCCGATCGTCTGACCGGGCATGAGCCTAATCGTTACACCCTGGACGGCGTGAACCAGGTTGGGGTGCAGAATCGAGCCGGTACGGGTCCTAAAGGTGACGTGGACGTCATCAAGGAAGATGATCGGCTCGACGCCGTTGACTGCGGTCTCGCTCATCTACATCACCTCCGCGTGAGGGGTCAAACCATTTGCCTTGAGCACCTCGTCGGGGAGCTCGGAATAGAAGTGCTCGGTGCCGGGCACGCGCTTGAAGACCGGACGGGTGTCCAGGCCAATGCGCGGATGGCTCGAGCGGGGCGCGAAGCGATCGCCCTTGGGGAAATCGCGCGGGCTCGGAACGGCGCCGGGCACCTGGTGCAGACGGCCCGAACCGCTCTCGATGGACAGAACGGAGCCCAGAAGACCGCGGGTGTACTCGTGGATCGGGTTAGTGAGCAGCTCCTTGGTGGGCGCCTGCTCGATAACCTGACCGGCGTACATAACCGTGATGTTATGGGCGACCTCGGCGACCAGCGCCAAGTCATGCGAGACGAAGATCATGGCAAAGCCGAGCTTGGCCTGAAGGTCGTTGAGCAGCTTGATGACCTGCTTCTGGACGGTAACGTCCAGAGCGGTCGTGGGCTCGTCGCAGATGACCAGCTTGGGGTCGCGGGTAAGGGCCATAGCGATCAGGACACGCTGACGCTGGCCACCGGAAAGCTCATGCGGGTAGCTCTCGAGCGTACGCTTGGGGTCGAGGCCCACGAGCTCCAGGAGTTCCTCGGCGCTGCGGGTGCCGCCGCGCTTGGTGAGCTGCTTCATCTGGGCAGAGATGAGCATGGAGGGGTTGAGCGAGGACAGGGCGTCCTGATAGACCATAGCGATATCGGTACCGCGCAGGCCGAACCACTCCTTCTTGCTCATCTTGAGCAGGTCGCGGCCCTCCCAGAGGACCTCGCCGGAAAGGTGCTCGTCATCGTCGGTCAGGCCCATGATGGCCAGCGTGGTGATGGACTTACCGCAACCGGACTCGCCCACCAGGCCCATGGTCTGACCAGGACGGACGTCAAAGTTGACATGGTCGACGACGTTGATATCGCCGTGATGCTCAAACTGAATGCAGAAGTCACGGACCGAGAGAATCGGTTCGACAGACTCGTCGGGCACATGGCGATCGTCACGCTTGAGCTCGACATCGCGCAGGGCGCCAAGGCGAGCGGAGAGGGACTGGGCCTGCTCCTTGTAGGCGCGAACGGGGTCGGAGACCAGCAGGTCGGCCTCGCGACGCTTGGAGGAATCGGTCGGATCCAGGGCGGCGGAGGGAGCAGCGGCCATGGCGTCGGTAATGCCCTCGGAGAGGATGTTGAGCGCCAGGCAGGTGATCATGATGGCCAGGCCCGGGAACAGCGCCTGCCACCAACGGCCGGCGAGCACGCCGCCGCGGGCGTCGGCGAGGATGTTGCCCCAGGTAGCGGTGGGCTCCTGGATACCAGCGCCGATGAAGGTCAGCGAGGCCTCGAAGATGATGGCGTCGGCGACCAGGGTAACGGTGAAGACCATGATCGGGGCGATGCAGTTACGCAGAACATGCTTGATCAAAATCCACGGAGCCTTGGCGCCGGAAACGATGACCGCGCGGACATAGTCCTCGCCGTACTCGGACACGATGTTGGCGCGCACGATACGGGCAATCTGCGGAGTGTACATAAAGCCGATGGCGAAGATGATCGACGGCACGGAGTTGCCCAGGATGGAGACGAAGACGGCCGCGAGGGCGATGCCCGGGATGGACATGATGATGTCCAGGATACGCATGATCGTCTCGGAAACGGCCTTGCGCGAAACCGCCGCAAGGGCGCCCACGACCGAGCCGCAGACCAGAGCCATGGCAGTGGCGCCAAAGCCGATAATCAGCGAGTAACGACCACCGTAGAGCATGCGCGACAGAATGTCGCGACCCTTATCGTCGGTACCGAAGATAAATCCGTTGCCGGGAGCCTGGCGAGCCGTAAAAATCTCGACCGGGCTATAGGGGGCAAGAAGGGGCGCCAGAATCGCAGTCAGGGCGACCAGCACCAACACGACGGCGGCAATCTTAGAAGACAGCGTCATCTTCTTCCAGCCACCGAGCTTGAGCCCCTTGGAGGCAGCCTTCTCGAGCTGCTCGGTTTGCTTCTCTCGAATCTTTACCATAATCTACACCGTCCTGATGCGCGGGTTGATGAGCAGGTAGAGCATGTCAACCACGATGTTGATGATGATGAAGGCAAGAGCAACGACGATAACGACGCCCTGAACCAGGTTCGCCTCGTTGCCCTGAACGCCCTGCAGAATCGCGGTGCCCATGCCGGGGAGGTTGAAGATAACCTCGATGACGACGGCGCCGCCCATGAGGTAACCGATCTTAAGACCGAGGGTGGTGACCGGGGTGATCAGCGCATTGCGAAGAACGTTGATGCCGACGACGACCTTCTCGGGAACGCCGGCGCCGCGAGCCATACGGACATAATCCTTATCGAGCTCCTCGACCATGGCGGTACGCACGATACGAGTCATCTGGCCCGTCAGCGGAAATGCCAAGGCGATAGCGGGCATGATCATACGTCCCAGATAGCCAGCCGGATTCGTGGTGAAGTGAGGCAGAGCACCCGATGCCGGAAGCACCTTAAGGTAGGAAGAGAACAGCAGGATCAACAGAACGGCAAGCCAGAACGACGGGGTTGCCAAGCCGGCGATGGAAAAGACGCGGATCACTTGGTCCGGCCATTTGTCGCGATACAGTGCCGCGATGACGCCGAGTAAAAACGAAACGACCGCACCGATGGCAAGGCCGATGAAGGTCAGCTGCATCGTGACGGGCAGGGCCGTGGAGATGCGCTTGGCAACGGAGTTGCGAGCAGCACCATAGGTGCCCATGTCACCATGGATCAAATCGCCCATATAGCGCACGTAGCGCACAGGCCAGGGGTCGTCCAGACCATACTTCTCATGGTACTCGGCAACCGCCTCGGGCGAGGCACCGTCACCCAACGCCGTGTAGGCGGGGTCGGTCTTGGAGAACGACATAAGGAAGAACACCAGGACGGTGACGCCCAATGCCATGATCGGCAGCGCCACAAGACGCCTTCCAATCAAACGTAGCAAGTTGTTCACGTTCTCTCCCCTTTCTTTTGTCGGTAGGACCAACTGGTATATGAGTACGGATACTCATTACAAGACCCGAGCGACATCGAAGTCGCCCGGGTCTTTGTTTCAACTATGAGGATACGGTCCCAACGACCGACATCCTGCATACAGACTCAAGCGAGTCTTACGCCTTGACGGTCGCAACGCCCCTGAAGGACATGCTCGTCGTACCGATGCCCTTGAAGCCATCGAGGGCCTCGCCGTTGGGCGCAGTGGACGGATCGTCCCAGGAAGCGGAGACGGTCTTGACGTGGACAACGGGGTACAGAACGGCGTTGTCGGCAATGATGTCGAAGCACTCGTTCCACTTCTTCTGCTGCTCATCGCCCTCAGCGGCAAGAGCCTCGTCCATGAGACCGTGGAGCTTCTGCCACTCAGCGGACTCCTTCCACGGGCAACGGGTCTGCATCCAGACGTTGTCGCCGTACCACCAGTTGAGCAGCAGGTCGGGGTCGGCGCCGAAGCAGGAAGGATCGCCAGGGGCAAGGAGGATATCGTAGGCCTCGCCGCCGTCGATGGCAGCGTAGGTGGCCGGCGAGGTATCGGTCTGGATGGTCACATCGAAGCCGAGAGCGTCGAGGTCATTCTTGACCTGGGCGGCCATGCCCTTAATCTGCTCGTTGTCGGTGGTGCGCAGGGTGATGGCACCCGGGGTGATGCCAGACTCCTCGATGAGCTTCTTAGCCTTCTTGGCGTCGGTCTTGTACACCGTGGAAGCCTCATGATAGTTGGTGAAGCTCTTGGGCAGGTAGCAGCTGGCAGCGGTGGCAAGGCCGGCGAAGGTGTTGCTGACCATCTTCTCGGTGTCGAGCGCATACATGACAGCCTGACGGACCTTGACGTTGTTCCAAGGCTCCTTGGCGACGTTGAACATGATGAAGCGGGTGCCGAAACCCTGAACGTTATCGATCTTGCAGCCGGCGCTCTCGAGCTGGTCGACGGCGTCAGCGGTAACGAGCTCCATAACGAGCGTGGAGCCCTCCTGCTGAGCGGTAACGCGAGCGGTGGGGTCGGTCAGGATGCTGTACTGGATCTTCTTATCCTCGGCAGCATACTCACCGTTGTACTCGGGGTTGGGAACCAGGGTGATCTCGGTATCGGAGATAGAGTCGTACATCCAGGGGCCGGAGCCGATCGGCTGCTTGGCGCGATCCTCCTCGGTCTGGGTGGCCGGGGTAACGCGGACGATGGCCAGACGATCCTTGAGCAGGGAGAAGTTGGGGACCTTGGTCTTGACCGTCACGGTGCTGGCGTCCTTGGCCTCGATGGACTCGAAGGGCTGGAAGAACGGAGCATAGGTAGCGGAAGCGGCGCAAGCGGTGTAGGAGGCAACGACATCGTCAGCGGTGACCTCGGTGCCATCGGAGAACTTGGCGCCCTTGCGGATGGTGACCTCGAAAGTGGTGTCGTCCACAGACTTGGGATCGTCGGTGGCGAGCTCTTTGAAGGTGCTGTAGTCGTGGTAATCGATGCCGTAGAGGCCCTCGACGACGTGCCAGTTAGCACCCAGGCCCACAGCGGAGCCGGTGCTGGCGGGATCGAAGCTGGACGGAGCGTAAGCGGAACCAGCGGTGATCACGCCGCCGCCACGGTTGGCGGAATCGGTGGAACCGGAAGCGGAACCCTCGTCGCTAGAGCTGCCACCGCAGCCGGTGAGACCAAGCCCTGCGACAGCAGCGACGCTGCCGGTGAGGCCGAGGAACGAACGCCTGGACATACCCTTGTTGATGATGGCCATGTCTTCTCCTATCAATAGAGAATCTTACCCGGGAGCGCCTAGACGTGCCCCCGCGCAACTTGCGGACGATATATACCTTACCTACCGACGAACCCAACTGAGGTGCCGCGCTCGGCGACCGATACATACATACGCTTGAACGGTATTTGCTACCGTTCACCGAATTCATTGACAAACGATTCGCCAGACAGTATGTATCGACGAGGTGAGATATCAGTCTTCGTCAACCCGCAGGATAGCAGGGTTGTTCACCATGGCTAGTCAAACGTTTTAGCGTTAATTAAACCCGAAATCGGCTGGTAATCGCCGTGAAATAAATGATTGAAAATCACGCAATCATGTATATCAGTTGTTTAGAGGCGTGTTTAGTTTTCGGATTGCTTTGCCGCCGCCTCGGCGCGCTCGGCATTCCATGCAACGAGCGCCTCGTGAACCGCTTTGGCGACATCGGCAGGAACGCCTCGAACTTCCGCGATCTCTTGCTCGCTCGCCGCGCGCAAACGCTTCATCGAGCCAAAATGGCGCATAAGGGCACGTTTTCTGGTGGGTCCCACGCCTGGAACGTCATCGAGTACCGAAACCGTCATGGCTTTATCGCGCAATTCGCGATGGAACGTGATGGCAAAACGGTGCGATTCATCGCGCACCTGTTTAATTAGATAGAGCGACGCGGACCCGGTCGGCAGCACGATGGGAGTCTCGTCCCAAGGCACGAAAACCTCCTCATCGGCCTTTGCCAAGCCACAAACTGGTATATCGAGCCCAAGAGCCTCAAGTTGCTTGATTGCAGCGGTCAATTGCGGCTTACCGCCATCGACAACGAGCAAATCGGGGCGCGAACCAAAGCGCTCGTCGGCCATGCGCTCGGGAGCATAACGTCGTCCCAAAACCTCGGACATCGACACGAAGTCGTTTGCCTCGTCCAATTCGGCCTGAATTTTAAAACGACGATACTGACTCTTGTCGGCGCGCCCGTTGGTAAACACCACCATCGAGGCGACCGTAAAGGTGCCATGCAGTGTAGAGATATCGAAGCACTCGATACGCAACGGCGGCGATGGCAGCGCCAACGCACTTTCGAGCTCCAGGAGCGCTTGATTGGTGCGGTCGTCAGCGTACCCCGTTCGCATCATGTAGCGCATGAGGGCATGGCGCGCATTTTTGGATGCCATATCGAGCAGACGGTGCTTTTCGCCACGCTGCGGCCTATGGAGATGGCAGGAACGCTCACGCTTGCCCGCAAGCCACTCCCCCAGCGCCTCCGCATCCTCAAGCTCGACGGAAAGGTTGACCTCAGCTGGAATATCAGCCGTCTCGTCGTAATAGCGCTTAAGAAAGCCCGACTGGAGCTCTTCCTCGTCAACATCAAGACCCTTGTCGAGAATGAACTCGCAGGTGCGAACTGTTCGGCCCTCGCGAACGACGAAGACGCAAGCGGCGGAGATGGTCTCCTCGCGATAGAACCCGATGACATCGATATCGACACTGGAGGGAAAAACGACTTGCTGACGATCGTCCAGACCCCTGATGACCTCCAAACGACGTTTGACGCGTGCCGCGCGCTCAAAGTCGAGCGCCTCGGCGGCATCCGTCATCTCGGCCGTGAGCTCGTCGACGACATCCTTGCGATGGCCAGACAAAAAGCGCTCGACGCGCTTAACGTTCTTGGCATAGTCTGCCGGGGAAATCGCGCCGACACACGCACCCGGGCCGCGCCCGACATGGTAGTCAAAGCAGGGACGCCCGTTTTGTGCGCAAATCATATTGACGATGTCTTCCTCGCCCTTGTGGGACTCGATGGTACGGCGACAACGACGCCACTCCGCACAGGATGCAGAGCAGATGGGGATAACCTTGCGCAGCGTATCTATCGTCTCACGTGCCGCACGGCTATCGGTATAGGGTCCAAAATAGCGCGTTCCCGGCTTATGACGCTCACGCGTGTATTTGATCGCGGGATACAGGTCGCCCTTTGTAATGGCGATAAAGGGGTAGCTCTTGTCATCCTTGAGGTCGACGTTAAAGTACGGATGGTACTGGCCGATCAGGTTGCGCTCGAGTACAAGCGCCTCATGCTCGGTTTCGACAACGATGTAGTCAAAGCTCGCCACCAGCTGCATCATCAGCGGGATCTTTTGACGCTCATCCTGCAGTGTCACGTATTGACGCATGCGGGCGCGCAGGTTTTTCGCCTTGCCCACGTAGATGACATCGCCCTTGACATCCTTCCAAAGGTAGCATCCGGGCTGTGTGGGAACGCGCGAAACCTGCTCGGCAAGCGTTGGTATGTTGTCGTGACCGGCCACGCGCACCTACTTGCGACGAAGCAGCGCCGAGACCTCGGGCATCTTAAGGACGACGGCAAGGCCAAAGGTAACAACAAGCGAGGCGACACCCGCAACGCAAACGTAGCCAAGAGTAATCAGAATCGAGCCGCCAAGTGCCCCGACAAAGTGTTCAAGCGCCCACATGACGCCGGCGCCTGCGGCAGCACCTAGGCCACCGAGCAAAAGGCCAAAGAAACCGCCATGTAGGATAGATTTGACCTGAAGGCCACGCAGGCGACGACGCAGCCACCACAGCGAACAGCCGACCAAGATCACGTAGTCGACGACATACGAAAGCGCGATTGCCGGCATACCGAAGCCCAGCACAACGCCAAACAGCAGAACCGAGCCGGCCTGGCCGATGGCGGAATACAGGCAATAGCGGCTATAGGGCTTCATGTCGAGCAAGGCAGAGAAGCTCTTCTGCATCAACACGACCACGCCGTAGAGCGGCAGCGAGAGCGCCAGGTAGACAAGGTACTCGGACACCAGAGCCACGCCGGATTCATCGAACTTGCCAGCACAGTAGATCATATTGAGCGGACGTGCGAAGACAATCAGGTACAGTGCGAACGGAATCAGGAAGAACAGCATCTGGGCGACGCCACGCGAAATGCCCGTGCGAACGCTGTCGTAATCCTTCTCCTGTGCGTCATGAGAGAGCTCGGTATAGAGCGCCGTCGAAAGCGAGGCGGCAATCAGCGCGTAGGGCAGCGTGTACCACAGGCGCGCATAGGCGATGACGGAAGGACCCGTCTCGGGCTGGACCACCAGCGCGGCAGCGTTGGTGATAGAAGTCGAGACAAACATGCACACCGTGGCGAGCAGCGTCGGGATACCGAGCGCAATCGTCTGGCGCAGCGCGGGGTCCTTAAAGTCGATATGGATATGGGGATGCACGCCGTGCTTGCCAAGCGCGGGAATCTGACATGCCATCTGAACAAAGACACCGAGGGTCGTACCGGCCGCAATCAAGATGATGCCGGCACGTTCGCCAAACTGTGCGGACACGGGCGCAAAACCCATAAAGCTCGCAATGACGATCACATTGTTGAGGACCGGGGCAAACGTCGACCAGAAGTAGTCGCGGTGTGCGTTGAGAACGCCCGAGAACACCGAGCCCAAACCATAAAACAGAATCTGGATGGCAAAGAAACGGAACATGAACGCAGCGGTATCCATGCTGCCACCGTCACCCGAAAGGAACGATTGCGTCCAGATAAAGCCCGGGGCGAACACGGTCCCCAGCAACGAAATGCCACCCAGCACTAAAAGCAGAATGCCGAGCAGGTTGCCCACGTACTCGTTCGAGGCCTCGCGACCCTGCTCACGCCTCACGCCCATGTACACGGGCAAAAACGCCGTCACGAGCATGCCGCCCATCACGAGTTCGTAGAGCATATTGGGCAGGTTGTTGGCGACCTGATAGGAGGACGAGAGCAGCGACATGCCGATAGCGGCCGCCATTGCCCACGTGCGGATAAAACCGGTGACGCGAGACACGATAGTCAGGATGGTCATAAGCCCGGCAGAACGACCAACCGTGGAGTAGTCCGACGAGCCCATGTCGTCAGTGTCATCTCGCGACGAAGAAGCTTCGGATGAGGGTGTCTGAGGCGCAGATTCTTTTGCAAAATGAGCTCCGCGCTTCAATTCTTCCTGCGGCATCGCTCAGTCCTCTCTCGTAATCGCGGCAACCGTCGCCCCGCAAAATGCAATTAAATCATCGGGTGCAAGCTCGAGCTGATAACCACGCTTGCCTCCCGAAATAAAAATGGTATCCCAAAGGACGCATGTCTCATCAATGAGCGTCCGGTAGCGTTTTTTCATACCGACCGGGCTGCAGCCGCCGCGAACGTAGCCAGTCGCCGCAAGCAAATCCTTCACATGCATCATGGCCAAGGACTTCTCCCCCGCGGCACGCGCGGCGGACTTTAGATCGAGCTCGTCGGCAACAGGGATGCAGCACACGACATAGTCGTTGGACGGTGTCACGCAGACCAAAGTCTTAAATCCTTGACCGGGCTCCTCGCCAAGCTGCTCCGAAATCGCGACCCCCAGGCCCACCGACTCATCACCATCGTCTTCGTACGTATGTAGAACATAGGAAATGCCGGCGCTTTCCAGCTCGCGCATCGCATTGGTTTTTGGCGTCTTTACAGCCTTTGCCATGACATATCCTTTCCCTCGCATTCGGACGCAAAGATTAAGTATATGTCCAATTCGGCTGCATACGTCACTTCGACACAGCAAGCGCCATCGAATCACAAGGAGTCGATGGCGCCCATAAACTGAATCGCCTATTTATTGAGCATCAAGTTGAGCCTGACGCTCCCGGTCACGCCTGAGCAACGGCGCCAAAAACTTGCCCGTATAACTCTGCGGACAGTCCGCAACCTGCTCCGGTGTGCCCGAAACCACAACGGTTCCGCCGCCGTTACCGCCCTCGGGACCCATATCGATCAGACGATCGGCAACCTTGATGACATCAAGGTTGTGCTCAATCACCAGCACCGTGTTGCCCGCATCGACCAAGCGCTGCAGCACATCGAGCAGCTGGCGGACGTCCTCAAAATGAAGGCCGGTCGTCGGCTCGTCCAAAATATAGAACGTCTTGCCCGTCTGGCGTCGATGAAGCTCCTTGGCGAGCTTCACACGCTGCGCCTCGCCGCCCGAGAGCGTCGTGGCGGGCTGGCCCAGGCTCACGTAGCCCAAGCCTACATCGTACAGCGTTTGGAGCTTGCGCTTAATCTGCGGGATATTCCCAAAGAAGGCCAGCGCCTCGGTGACACTCATTTCGAGCACGTCCGAGATGGTCTTGCCACGGTAGGTGACCTCGAGTGTCTCGCGGTTGTAGCGTTTACCGCCGCAAACTTCGCAGGGAACGTAGATATCGGGAAGGAAGTGCATCTCGATCTTGATCTGCCCGTCGCCCTTGCACGCCTCACAGCGCCCGCCACTCACATTAAAGGAGAAACGACCCGGCGAGTAGCCGCGCGCCTTCGACTCCGGCGTACTCGCAAACAGCGCGCGAAGATCATCCCACAGGCCGATATAGGTAGCAGGGTTGGAACGCGGCGTGCGGCCAATCGGCGACTGGTCGATATCGATAACCTTATCGATACACTCGATGCCCTCGATTTTCTTATATGGACCCACAGGGCGCGTCGAACGGTGAATGGCATTCGTAAGGGCAGGCGCAATGGTATCGGTAACCAGGGAGCTCTTGCCCGATCCTGACACGCCGGTAACAACCGTAAGCGTACCAAACTCGATCTTGGCAGTAACGTTTTTGAGGTTGTTGGCTCGAGCGCCCGTAATTTTAAGGCAGCCGCGACCGGGCTTGCGCCGTTCATCAGGCACCCGGATCATTCGTTTGCCGGTCAGATATGCGCCCGTCATCGACTCAGGACACGCCATGATATCGGCAGGCGTTCCCGCCGCGACTACGTGTCCGCCGTTGACGCCGGCGCCGGGCCCCATGTCGATCACGTAATCGGCGGCACGAATTGTATCCTCGTCGTGTTCGACGACGATAACGGTATTGCCGATATCGCGCAGGCGCTCGAGCGTCTTGATCAAGCGCTCGTTGTCACGCTGATGAAGACCGATCGAGGGCTCGTCCAGAATATAGAGCACGCCCATGAGACCCGCGCCGATCTGCGTTGCCAGGCGAATACGCTGCGCCTCGCCACCGGAAAGCGTCGCCGAGGCACGATCGAGCGTCAGATAGTCGAGTCCAACATCGACCAGAAAACGCAAGCGCTCCAGGATTTCCTTGACGATACGGCCGCCGATAAACTGTTGGCGCTCGGTGAGTTCCAGGCCCTCAAAAAACTCGAGCGATTCACGGCACGACAGGCAACAAACCTCGTAAATGGACTTGCCGCCCACGGTGACGGCGAGCATCTCAGGGCGCAAACGAGCGCCGTGGCAGCTCGAGCACGGCTCCTCGCGAATGTACTTCTCCAGGCGCGCCTTGGTGTTCTCGTTCGTCGTCTCGGTATAGCGTTCGTACAGGATGTTGCGAACGCCCGAAAACTTGGTATCCCACTGGCTGCGACGTCCGTCGAGCTTTTGGTAGTCGACCGAGATCTTCGTATCGCCCAGGCCATCCAAGAATGCACGACGCACGCGAGGGGGCAAGTCCTCCCACGGCGTATCGGTGCTCACCTTAAAGTGTTTGCAGACCGCAGCAAAAATCTGCGGATAGTAGTTCGAGTTGCCAAACAGGCTACCAAAGACTCCGTCGGCAATGGACTTCGAGGGGTCCTCGATCAGCGCCTCGGCATCAACGGTTTTCTTAAAGCCCAGGCCGTCGCACTCAGGACATGCGCCATAGGGAGCGTTGAACGAAAAATCACGCGGCTGAAGATCGTCAATGGAGTGACCATGCTCCGGGCACGCCAAGGCCAACGAATACTCCAGCAGCTCGCCCTCGGTCCCCTCGGGAGCATCACGATCGGGCAGCATGTACACGTTTACATTGCCGTGAGCCAGCGCGGTCGCCTGCTCAACAGACTCGGCGATACGGCCCAGAGAGTTCTCACGGATCACGATGCGATCGACTACGACCTCGATATCGTGCTTGAACTTCTTGTCCAGATCGATCGGATCGTCGAGCGAGCGCACTTCACCGTCGACACGCACGCGGCTAAAGCCCTCGGCGCGAAGGTCCTCAAACAGTTTGGTGTACTCGCCTTTTCGCCCGCGCACCACCGGTGCCAGCACAAACGCGCGGCGGCCCTCCCCCGCCGCCAAGACCTTGTCGGCAACCTGGTCGGTCGTCTGACGCTCAATGACGCGGCCGCATTCGGGACAGTGCGGGGTGCCCACACGGGCGAACAGCAGGCGCAGATAGTCATAAATCTCGGTTACGGTGCCAACCGTCGAGCGAGGGTTTTTAGACGTCGTCTTTTGGTCGATCGACACCGCCGGCGAAAGGCCGTCGATTGAATCCAAGTCGGGTTTGTCCATCTGGCCCAAGAACTGGCGCGCATAGCTCGAAAGGCTCTCGACGTATCGACGCTGGCCCTCGGCATAGATAGTGTCAAATGCCAGCGAACTCTTGCCCGAGCCAGAAAGACCGGTAATGACCACGAGTTGGTCACGCGGAATGGAAACATCGATATCACGGAGGTTGTGCTCACGAGCGCCGCGAATAACGATAGAAGAATCAGACATGGAAGCTCCTTGCCTCCTATTGCATCGAATCATACTGTCGATGAGTTTAGCGCACTCGACGCGCACAGATGTTCGTAATACAAGATTCGCAGACCTTTAGCTTTGCGTATCGGGTGCTTTGTTTCTCGAAATGCCGTGGAAAGGTTACAGTAATCTACTACTGAACTTAATTTGCTGTAACAGAGGAACGTCCATGACCGAAGATATCCCCCTTGAAATCACTTCGAGCGACATGGCCAATCTGCCCATATTCATCGCCGTCCTTATCGTGGCCACCGTCGTCGTGCGCGTGTATTTTTCAATCAAACACAATGAAAAGCCGCCCATTGCCCGCGTCTTTTGGTGCGCGACGCTCCTCATCCCGCTCGGCATGGTAGCTGCATGGATTACGAATCAATTGCTCGTAAATGAGGACAATTCCCTATGGGTCCTTTCTTATTCGGCGCTCGGTGCTACCGCCGTCATACTTCTTGTCGAGCCCTTGGTTTCGGGACTTATCGACCAAACCGATCTTGCGACGGGAACGGTTGCCTGTATTTGCCGTGACATCCTTGTCATCGCCGCTGTTTCAGCGCTCTCGTTCGTTTCGCTCGAAATTGCCTGTAACGAAACGTTCTATCGCATTCCCGCCAACTCATTCGGGTTTTCCGTCGGGCTGCTCGCGACGGTTCTGCTCTCCCTTTATTTGCTGGGACAGCGTCATGGAGGCGTCATGGCCCTCGTGCCCGTCGCCTGTTGCATCCTTGGCATTGCCGAGCACTTCGTCATAACGTTTAAAGGCGAAGCCATCCTGCCAAGCGATATCTTGGCCCTTGGCACCGCAATGGAAGTGAGCGAGGGATACGAGTTTACCTTTACCGCCGGAATCGTAACCTCTCTCGCCCTGCTGGAGATTTCCCTGGGGCTTCTTTCGCTTATCCGACCGCGAAAGCTCCGTACGCCCACCCATGTCTTCCCCGCAATCGCCGCTAACCTCTGCGCTTTTCTGCTAGTGACCGTTGTGGGGCTCTCAGGCTTTTCCAGCATCGACTTGGAGCAGGCGCTGGATTTTGGATTTGACCGTTGGCAGCCCATCACCACATATACGTCTCAGGGTTTTATCACTTCGTTCACCGAAATGGTCAACGAGTTGCCCATTGAGAAGCCCGAAGGCTATACGCCCGATGAGGCGCAGAGCATCGAGCAGGAGCTCGCCGCCGCCTACGACAGCACGTATGGCTCGAGCGAGCAGCGCGCGGCTGCCGTTGCCCAGTTCAATGAAATCAAGCCGACGATTGTTGCCGTCATGAACGAGAGTTTTAGCGACCTTTCGTGCTTTGAGCAGCTCCAGGCGGCCGGGTACACCGGCCCCGCATTCTACAACTCGCTTCCCGACACACTTGTTCGCGGCACCATGCTCGCTTCGGTCACCGGTGGCGGAACGGCAAACTCCGAATTCGAATTTTTGACCGGAGCGACAACGGCCTTTGTCGGATTAGGCAAGATCCCCTATCAGCTGTATCAGATGAATGGCGTCAACAGCCTGGCAAAGGACCTTAAAGAGCTTGGGTATACCGCTACCGCTATGCACCCGCAAAACCCCGTCAACTACCATCGAGATAAGATCTATCAGCAGCTGGGCTTTGGAGACTTTCTTTCAATCGGCGATTTCGAAGGTGCGCCCTGTTACCATGCCGGCGTATGCGACTACGCCACCTACGACAAGATACTCGACCTGCTTAGAACCGACGAAGCGCCGCAGTTCATCTTTGACGTCACGATGCAAAATCACGGCGGCTACGACTATGGCACCGTTCCCGCCGAAGAGCTGACAAACTATTGGGTCGAGGGAGCCAGCGAGGGCGCCAATAGCGCGCTCAACACCTATCTCACCTGCATCAACGCATCCGACCGGGACCTCGAGTACTTTATCAACGAGCTCCGCAATATCGGCAGACCGGTTGTTCTTGTCTTTTTTGGCGACCATCAGCCGAGCGCCGCAACGACTCTCAACGACGAGCTGTACCCTCAGGAAGATACGGCAAGCCACGCTTTCCGTGTCTATCAGTCAACCTATTTCGTCTGGGCTAACTATGAAATCGCCGGCAATACCGAGCTCAACGTCTACGACACCGTCGGGGCAAACGAGATTGCAGCCATTACCCTTAATAAGATCGGCGCCCCGCTCACCGACTATCAAAAGGCCCTGCTTGCAACAAGGTCAGATGTGCCCACCATCAATGTCGCCGGCTATCTCGGTGCCGACGGGCTGCGCTACAACTTGGAATCTGAAGACAGCCCATACACCTCGACGATCGACAAGCTGCAGCGCATGCAATACCTCGAGTTCGCCAGCAAAGTTCAGTAAGCCCGCCCATTCGCTTGGGCCCATCGTATTGCAAGCACGCTCGGCCCAAATGCATCGCAAATGACTCCCGCTCGCAAACGAGGGTACAATGACGCTCGTGTCACATCACGGGGCTCCGGCCCCAACATATACAAAGGAGTCATACATGGGTTGCGAGCACGCACAGGCCGCCGGCGGACAAACGTCGCCGTCGCAATTTGAGGAGAACACGCTGTCCGAGGTCAAACGCGTCATCGCCGTGCTTTCCGGCAAGGGCGGTGTCGGCAAGTCGTTTGTCACCGGTGCCATCGCCACCGAGCTTGCCCGTCACGGCCACAAGGTCGGCGTCCTCGATGCCGACATCACCGGTCCCTCTATCCCCAAGATGTTCGGCATGAGCGGACGCCACGTCCATGCCCTTGGCAACCTCATGCTGCCCGAAATCTCCGAGCACGGCGTCAAGGTCATGAGCTCCAACCTTCTGCTCCAAAACGAGACCGACCCCGTCCTTTGGCGCGGTCCGGTCATCGCAGGCGCCATTAGGCAGTTCTGGAGCGAGACCTCGTGGGGCCCCATCGACTACCTGCTGGTCGACATGCCTCCGGGAACAGGCGACGTCGCGCTCACCGTCTTCCAGTCGCTGCCCGTCGACGGCATCGTCATCGTCACGAGCCCGCAGGACCTGGTCTCGATGATCGTCGCCAAGGCGGTCAACATGGCCGAGAAGATGAACGTCCCCATTCTGGGCATCGTCGAGAACATGAGCTATATCGAGTGCCCCGACTGCGGCAAGAAGATCGAGGTCTTTGGCAAAAGCAAGCTCCCCGAGGTCGCAGAGCGCTATAACCTCGACATCTTGGGCACGCTTCCCATTAATCCGGCACTCGCCGAGGCCTGCGATAAGGGCGAGGTTGAGACCGCGCTGCCCGATGGCATGTTGCCCAAGGCAGTCTCTGCCGTCGAGGCTATTACCCCGCACGAGACCGACGAGGCCTAAGTGAACACGAGCGCCTTCTATGACGTCCTGGTAATCGGCGGCGGGGCTTCAGGCCTCGCCGCCGCCATTACGGCCGCACGTGCTGGCAAAAGCGTCTGCATCGTTGAGCGCGATGTCGCCTGCGGCCTAAAGCTCCTTGCGACCGGTAACGGCCGCTGCAACCTCTCCAACGAATCGATTGATCCACAGCGGTATAATCACCCCGCATTCGTTGAATCCGTTATGGGCCCCCAACCCGAACAAGAGCTTATGGGTTTCTTCTCCTCGCTGGGCATCATGACAACCTCCGAGGAAGGCCGGCTATACCCGCGCTCCCTTCGCGCAGAATCGGTGCGCGACGCGCTTCTCAACGTTTGCGACCGCCTAGGTATTACCTTAATCTGCGGAGCCAACGTTGCCTCGGCGCACAAAGCTTCCGAAGGCTGGACACTCCAAATAGACCGTCCAGCGCGGGCGCTCAAGGCAAAAAAGCACGACGACCGAAAATCGGAGCTCCGCTCGCTTCGGAAAGCGCTCGCCGATGTCCCTCGCAAGAACGAGGCCCTGGAGGCACATGCCGTAATTATCGCCACGGGTGGCAACCCCACCGGTATCGCCGATACGTTTAGCCTCCCCCTCACTTCGCTGCGCCCCATCCTCTGCCCCGTATCGGCAACGGTCGTCGGCGATCGGGCGGCACTCAAGACGTTGGACGGCCTGCGCGTCCGCGCCCGCTTGACGCTCGCCCGCAATCATAATGAGCTCTGGCACGAAGACGGTGAAGTCCTGTTTCGAACCTTCGGTATCTCGGGCGTCGCTGTCTTCAACCTCTCCCGTCGTATCCAGCGCGGCGATACGATCCTGCTCGACGTTTTCCCCGACCTCTCTAAAGACGAGTTGCTCGATATGCTTAACCGGCGCGTTAAGCTGCTCGGCGGCTTTTCGCCCCGCGATCCCCGTTGGCTCGACGGCATGCTCGCCCCGCAACTCTCCCGCGTCGTCTGCACAGCGTTCGAGCAGTGCCATCCAGGCTCCAACGATGTCATCCACCTGGTCTCGATCCTCAAGCACTTTAAGTTGCTCGTCAAGGGAACCGCCGAGGAGCGCTCGGCGCAGGTCACGCGTGGTGGCGTATCTGTCGAGAGCATCTCAACACCCAGTCTACGCGCGCGCAGCGTTGTCGACACCCCGCTTTACGTCTGCGGCGAAGCGCTCGACATCGACGCCGATTGCGGAGGCTTTAACCTTGCGTGGGCATGGCTCTCGGGCATTCGCGCTGCAAGCAGCCTGTAGCCGCGCAGTCTATAATCAAAAACGCATTCGGGCCGTCTGGGATACCGGACGGCCTCTTTCTTGCCTCTAAGGAGACCTCGATGATTGAAATCACCCAAGTCAACGCGTCGCTCGATGAAGCCGGCGATGAAAATGCCTGCCTCATTGTTGGCAAGCGAGTCGCCAAGCGCGTCCTACGTTGCAAAGACTCCGAGATCAAGTCCATCGAGCTCCACCGCAAGTCAATCGACGCTCGCAAAAAACGAGACGTCCATTTTATCCTGAGCTTTCGTGTTGAGCTGACCAGTCCCCACCTCGAGCGAGAAGCGGTCGACAGCGTTTCCGAGCGTGACCGCTCGCGCGTACGCGCGATAAAAGACGATGGGTCTTCATTCCCCACCCCCGTCTCCGACGCACCTCAAGAACGCCCTGTCGTTGTCGGCGCCGGATGCGCTGGCCTTTTCGCCGCGCTAACGCTCGCCAAAGCAGGTCTTAAGCCCTTGCTCATCGAGCGCGGCGACCCGGCATTTCGCCGCTCGCATGCGATCGACCTCTTTCTAAAGGAGCGCATCCTCGACCCCGAGAGTAATATCCAGTTTGGTCTGGGCGGCGCGGGGACCTTCTCGGACGGCAAGCTCAATACGGGAACAAAAAATCCCGCCCATCGCCTTATCCTCGAAACCTTCGTCGAGGCGGGTGCGCCCCGCGATATTCTGTGGGATGCCAAGCCGCACATTGGCTCCGACATCCTTCCCACGGTTGTCACCGCTATATCCCAGCGCATCGAGCAGCTCGGAGGTATCGTCCGTTATCGAACAAAGCTCGTCGACATTCACATCGACGCGTCTGGCGCCATCACCGGTATTGATGTCCAATCGTCCCAAGACGCCACTTACGAGCCAATCGAGACAAAGCACCTCATCCTCGCCTGCGGGCATTCTGCTCGCGATATTTTTGAGCTCCTTAAGGACCACAACGTGGCCCTCGCACAAAAGACCTTTGCCATGGGCGTTCGCATCGAGCATCCGCAGCGCGACATCGACCGAGCCCAATATGGAGCCTTGGCGGGACATCCTGCCCTCGGAGCAGCCCCCTACAAGCTCGTCGCCCATCTTCCCAACGGCCGCAGCGTGTTCTCGTTTTGCATGTGCCCCGGCGGGCAGGTTGTCGCCGCCTCTTCCGAGCAGGGCCACCTGTGCGTCAACGGCGCCAGCCTCAATGCCCGCGACGGACGCAACGCAAACGCCGCCCTGCTCGTTAACGTCACGCCTGAGGACCTTCCCAACGATGACCCGCTCGCCGGCATCGAGCTCCAACGTGCCTGCGAGGCGGCCGCCTATCGCCTGGGCGGTTCCAACTGGAACGCACCGGCACAACTCGTCGGAGATTTCCTCGCAGAACGCGCCAGCAAGGCGCCCGGAAAGGTAAAGCCCACCTATCCGCTCGGTGTGACCTGGACGGCAATTGACGAAGCCCTGCCGCAGCATATCGTCGAGTCGCTCCGCCTGGGACTTCCCCTACTCGGAAAAAAGCTACGAGGTTACGACCGTCCCGATGCCGTTCTTACCGGCGTGGAGACTCGTTCGAGCTCACCGGTCACTGTCACCCGAGACCGAACGTGCCATGCCGTGTCGACCCCGGGCCTCTACCCTTGTGGTGAGGGAGCTGGATATGCCGGCGGCATCATGAGCGCGGCCACCGACGGCATTCGTTGTGCCGAAGCCCTGATCGCGGACCTCTAACGCACGAATTCCAGCGCGCAAAAGACATAGGCCCCGAGCTCCACAGGGAACTCGGGGCCTGTTCGCTATTTCTTAAACCGTGCACCCTGGCGTTTTCTGCCCGATGCGAACGTGGAACCCTTGCGGGCCTGCAAACGCAAGCGCTCGATCGTCTCGTCCTCAGACGCACCCTCGAGCATCGCCCGAATCTGAACGACGGCATCGCGCAGGCGCGCCGCCTCCTCAAAGTCCATGGCGGCAGAAGCGTTACGCATATCCTCTTCCATGGTTTCGACAATCCGCACAAGCTCGTCATGCGGCAGTTCTTCCAACTGCTCCGCAAGTGTCTGCTCGGGTGCCACCGTTTCCGGCACGCCGCCCTCGCCCGACTCATCGGGCGTATAGAATGCGCCATGACCAAGAGAGTCGCCCTTCGAGCGTCCCTTGGAGCCCACAGTTTTTTCGGCCTCGGCAATAAAACTTGAGATGTCGTTGATGGCCTTGCGCACTGTCTTGGGCACAATGCCATGTTCTTCGTTATATGCCATCTGAATCTCGCGACGGCGCTGCGTCTCCTCGATGGCCTCTTTCATCGAATCGGTCACAACGTCTGCATACATGATGACTTCACCATCGGCGTTACGGGCCGCACGGCCAATCGTCTGAATCAGCGAACGGCGGTTGCGCAAGAAGCCTTCCTTATCGGCATCGAGAATTGCCACCAGTGAGACCTCGGGGAGATCCAAGCCCTCGCGAAGCAGGTTGATGCCAACGAGAACATCGATCTTGCCCTCGCGCAGCGTTCGCAGGATCTCGACACGGTCCATTGTCGCCGTATCAGAGTGCATGTAATTGACCTTAATGCCCGCGTCGAGCAGATGGTCGGTCAGGTCCTCGGCCATGCGCTTGGTCAACGTGGTCACCAGCACGCGCTCCTTGCGGGCAACGCGCTCGCGAATCTCGTCCTCAAGATCGTCAATCTGGCCGCGAACTGGACGCACGTCAATCTTGGGGTCGAGCAGGCCAGTCGGACGAATAATCTGCTCCACATCGTTTTGGCTCACCCGCAGCTCGTAGTCGCCCGGCGTGGCCGAAACATAGATAAACTGGGGTATCCTTGCCTCAAACTCATCGAAACGAAGCGGGCGGTTATCGAGCGCCGAGGGCAGGCGAAAACCGTGTTCCACCAGCGTCACCTTACGCGAGCGGTCACCTTCGTGCATGCCGCGAATCTGCGGCACCGTCACATGGCTCTCATCGATGATGCAGAGCATATCCTTGGGAAAGTAATCGATTAGGGTAAACGGCGGCTCACCCGGCTTGCGACCGTCCAGATGACGCGAGTAGTTCTCGATGCCGTTGCAAAAGCCCATCGTCTCGAGCATCTCAAGATCATAATCGGTGCGCTGCTGCAGACGCTGCGCCTCGAGCAACTTGTCGGTCGCCTTGAGCTCCGCCACGCGCTTCTCGCACTCTTCGCTGATCGATTTCAGAGCAGCCTTGACCTTCGGCTTCTCGGTCACGTAGTGTGATGCCGGCCATACGGGGATGGCCTCGTACTCACGAAGCATCTCACCGGTGACCTCATCGATCTCGGCAATCAGCTCGACCTCGTCGCCAAAGAACTCAAACCGCAACGGATGCTCGGCATAAGGCGGATACACGTCGACAACATCGCCGCGCACGCGGAACGTGCCACGCGCCAGGTCATAGTCATTGCGATCATATTGAATGTCGATAAGCGCATGGATAAAGTCATCGCGCTCGAGCGGCACCTTCTTGTCGACGTTTGGAGCTAGACCCGCATAGTCCTCAGGAGAGCCAATGCCATAGATACACGAGACCGATGCGACAACGATCACATCACGTCGAGAGAGCAGTGACGCGGTCGCCTGATGGCGCAGCATCTCGACCTCTTCGTTAATCGAGGAGTCTTTCTCGATATATGTATCGCTTTGCGGCACATACGCCTCGGGCTGATAGTAGTCGTAGTACGAGACGAAGTAGACCACAGCGTTGTTGGGAAAGAACTCTTTGAGCTCGCTCGCAAGCTGAGCGGCGAGCGTTTTATTCGGAGCCATGACCAGCGTCGGCTTTCCCAGGGCCTCAATAGTCTTTGCCATCGTGAAGGTCTTGCCCGAACCAGTCACGCCCAGCAAAACCTGATAGCGGTCTCCGTCCCTCACACCCTGCACAAGCGACTCAATGGCTTTAGGCTGAGAGCCTGCAGGGTCATAGGGAGACACGACCTTAAACGGCACGTCAGAGCCTTCAACGCCAAAGCGCTTAAGTTCACCACCAACGCGTTCTACTTCAAATTCCGCCATGGATACTCCTAACTCATATATCTGCAGTATACGCAGGCGGCAGGCATAGTCCTATACGAACCGATCGGGATAGAGGGTTTTGTAGCGAACCCAGGCATTATTGACACGAATCAGATACGCCTGCGTCTCGGGAAAGGTGATTGCATTATGAAGCGACGTACTCTGCTGCGCCCATCCGTCGACATTGCCCATGCCGGCGTTATAGGCGGCAATGGCACTGTCAGTCGACCCGTTAAAATACGCTAGAAGATACGAAAGATACGCACAGCCAAACTCGATATTCGTAGCCGGATCGTTAAGGTTGTCGGCCGAATACTCGCCACCGTCGACAAGGCCCTTGGCGATCATATCCTGGGCAGTCTCGGGCATCAGCTGCATCAATCCCTGAGCACCCTGATTCGACTCGGCCTCGGGATCCCAATTCGATTCAGACTTAATGACAGCGCACACCAGATACGGATCCAGATTATGCGAAATACTGGATTGCTTTACATACGCCTCGTAGTCAATCGGATACAGCGGCTTAAAGAAAGCGGCAGGAGCATATGAGTAAACGAATGAGATAAGGCCGAAGGCAAAAACGGCAGCCAGCGGTATAAGGCGATACCACGTAAGGAAACGTGTCTTAGGCATCGGCCTCCTCCTTATCCACTACATCCCCGAACCCATGGCGCGAAAGCCATGCGTCCAGTTGTTCAAAGAGCGAGTTATCGTCTGCCGCATTGTCAATCACAGTTGTAGCGAGATTGCACAGCGCAGACTCTTCGGGCTGGCAAGCAGAACGGGCATCAAAATCAGATGGCTCCATGCCACGTTGAATAGCGCGCTCGCGACGAACTGACAAAGGGGCGCTGATGACCAAAATTTCATCAGCCAAGCCAAATGCATCCTCAAAACCAGTCGGAGCAGAAACCTCGACCACCGCAAAAGGATAACGGGGAGATGAAACCGTACAACAAACCGGATCGAGAATCCTAAGCGAAAGCTGTTCAATCAGAATGGGATGCACGATGTCATTGAGCCGTGCGACCGAATCAGGAGAAGCGAAAGCTCGAGAAGCGAGGATGCCGCGGCGAATGCCGCCTTCCTCATCCAAAATGTCCCAACCGAATTCATCCGCGAGTGTATTGACGATATCAGAGCCCGGCACATACAGCGATTTTGCAAGCTCATCCAGATCGATAAGCATAGCGCCACGAGATTCGAAATAGCGGCAGGCAGTTGACTTACCCGAAGCAATATTGCCCAAGACAAATACGGTAAACATCAAGCCCTCCCTAACGCCAATGCGAGTAATTATCGCTCAAATACACTAGATGGACTCAAAATACAGCCAAACAGTAAGAGCACATACGGGGGAGCTAGGTCCCAAAGTACAACGTATATACAACGCAAAAAAGGGGGAGGCCGCGAGGCCTCCCCCTTCTCAGTTCAAGCGCACGGCTCGGTGCCGTCCACCGGTCAGCGGCGCCCTGGCCTCCCACGGGCTGACCCCGCAGTACTCTCGGCGCGATGGGGCTTAGCTTCCGGGTTCGGAACGGGACCGGGCGTGCCCCCCATGCTCTGGCCGCTGACCGGTGGGCGGCGCCCACCGTTACGGTGTCCTGGGTCTCATCTACGTGCCCTGGGGGCCGCATGGCGCATAGGGGAGGTGACTCGGGGGCATCCTCGTGCCCGGACCGCGCGTGAGCGCTTGTCCCGCGGGCCGCGAGGTGCAGTTCCGGAAGAGCTCGGGCGATTAGTGCGGCTCGGCTGAGGCTGTCGCCAGCCTTGCACCTGCCGTCTATCGACCAGGTAGTCTACCTGGGCCCTTACCGGAAGGAGAACTAATCCCTGGAACGGCTTCCCGCTTAGATGCCTTCAGCGGTTATCCGCGCCGCACGCGGCTACCCGGCCGTGCCGTTGGTCGACAACCGGTTCACCGGAGGTGCGTCCACCCCGGTCCTCTCGTACTGGGGGCAGCCTCCATCGATTCTCCTGCGCCCACGGAGGATAGGGACCGAACTGTCTCACGACGTTCTGAACCCAGCTCGCGTACCGCTTTAAACGGCGAACAGCCGTACCCTTGGGACCTGCTCCAGCCCCAGGATGCGATGAGCCGACATCGAGGTGCCAAACCTTGCCGTCGATGTGGACTCTTGGGCAAGATCAGCCTGTTATCCCCGGAGTACCTTTTATCCGTTGAGCGACGGCCCACCCACTCGGGGCCGCCGGATCACTAGAGCCTGCTTTCGCACCTGCTCGGCTTGTGGGCCTCGCAGTCAAGCCCGCTTGTACTCTTGCATTCAAAAGGACGGTTGCCGACCGTCCCGAGCGGACCTTCGCGCGCCTCCGTTACCCTTTAGGAGGCGACCGCCCCAGTCAAACTGCCCGCCTGGCACGGTCCCCGAGCCGGTTGACGGCCTCGGGTTAGGACGCCGGTCGCGCGAGGGCAGTATTCCAAGGGCGGCTCCCCGGGGGCTGGCGCCTCCGGATCTTAGCCTCCTGCCTATCCTCTACACGCGGGACCAGCGGCCAATGCCAAGCTGCAGTGAAGGTTCACGGGGTCTTTCCGTCCTTCCGCGGGTAAGTCGCATCTTCACGACCAGTGCAATTTCACCGGGTCCATGGTCGAGACAGCGCCCAAGTCGTTGCGCCTTTCGTGCAGGTCGGAACTTACCCGACAAGGAATTTCGCTACCTTAGGACCGTTATAGTTACGGCCGCCGTTTACCGGGGCTTGGCTTCGGGGCTTCGCCTTAACGGCTAACTCCTCCGCGTGACCTTCCGGCACCGGGCAGGCGTCAGACCCTATACGTCGCCTTGCGGCTTCTGCAGAGTCCTGTGTTTTTGGTAAACAGTCGCTTGGGCCTCTCCACTGCGGCCCGCCTCCGCTCCCCGGGCAAGCCGGTTCACGTACGCGCGGGCACCCCTTCTCCCGAAGTTACGGGGCCATTGTGCCGAGTTCCTTGACCATGGTTGACCCGATCGCCTCGGTATGTTCTACCCACCCACCTGTGTCGGTTTGCGGTACGGGCGCGCACGCGCCTGCCTAGGGGTTTTTCTAGGGACCTCGGGCTCACTCGCTTCGCTCAGTCGCTTCGTCCGGAGCCTCGCCCTTCTGCGGACCGGATTTCCCTGGTCCGCGGGCCGCGCTCCATCACGGGGACGTCCAGAACCCCGCCGAGCCACCCCCATCCGTCGCCCCGTCGGTCGTAGCGCCGCGTGCGCGGTGCAGGAATGTCTGCCTGCTGCGCGTCGGCTACGCCTACCGGCCTCGCCTTAGCCCCCGACTGACCCTGGGAGGATTAGCCTTGCCCAGGAAACCTCGGGTTCACGGCGGACGAGTTACTCTCTCGTCTCTCGCTACTCATGCCAGCATTCTCACTCCCATGCGCTCCACCGTCGGTCGCCCTCCGGCTTCGCCGCCCATGGGAAGCTCCCCTACCGATTCTAATGAATTAAAATCCCGCCGCTTCGGTGTCCAGCTTAGCCCCGTGTATTGTCGGCGCATGTCCACTCGACCAGTGAGCTGTTACGCACTCTTTGAATGCATGGCTGCTTCTAAGCCAACATCCTGGTTGTCTGGGCGGACGCACATCCTTTGCCACTCGGCTGGAACTTGGGGACCTTAGCGGGCGGTCCGGGCTGTTTCCCTCTCGAGCACACAGCTTAGCCCACATGCTCTGACTGCCGCGCTCTGGGCCGCCGGCATTCGGAGTTCGGTTGGATTCGGTAGGCGGCGAAGCCCCCTCGTCCATCCGGTGCTCTACCTCCGGCGGTGAACGCGCGACGCTAGCCCTAAAGCTATTTCGGGGAGAACGAGATATCTCCGGGTTTGATTGGCCTTTCACCCCTATCCGCAGGTCATCGCCGCCGTTTTCAACCGACGTGCGTTCGGCCCTCCACGGGGTCTTACCCCCGCTTCAGCCTGCCCACGGATAGCTCACCCGGCTTCGCGTCCGCGGCGCGGGACTCAAGTCGCCCTGTTAAGGCTCGCTTTCGCTCCGGCTCCCTTTCGGTTAACCTCGCCCCGCGCCAGCGACTCGCTGGCTCATTCTACAAAAGGCACGCCGTCACACCACAAGGGTGCTCCGACTGCTCGTGGGCGCACGGTTTCAGGTACTGTTTCACTCCCCTCCCGGGGTGCTTTTCACCTTTCCCTCACGGTACTGGTGCGCTATCGGTCACAGGGTAGTACTCAGGCTTGGATGGTGGTCCACCCAGGTTCGGACCGGGTTTCACGTGCCCGGCCCTACTCAGGGACCGCGTCGCGCCGTCCGGTCTGGGTTCGCGTACGGGGCTGTCACCCGCTGCGGCCGGCCCTCCCATGCCGTTCCGCTCCCCAGCCGGACCTGCGCCCGGGGGCGGCAGCCCCCGGATGCGCGGCCCTGCAACCCCGACGGCGGAACCCCTGCCGGGTATGCCCGCTCGCCGGTTTGGCCATCGGTCCCCTTTCGCTCGCCGCTACTCGGGGAGTCTCGAGATTGATTTCCTCTCCTCCGGGTACTTAGATGTTTCAGTTCCCCGGGTTGTCCTCCCGGCCCCTATGTGTTCGGGGTCGGGATATCCGTACTGCTACGGATGGGTTCGCCCATTCGGAGACCCCCGGGTCGAAGGATGTGTGCTCCTCGCCGGGGATTATCGCAGCTTGCCGCGTCCTTCATCGGCTCCCTGTGCCAAGGCATCCGCCGTGCGCCCGTGGTATCTTGCGGGACCGCTCTCGGGCCCGCGGGATATCCACGTGTCGCTAAAATTAATTAATCGATATCATGAATAGCGCTCGTATGTCGCAATTCGGGTATCTCATACCGCGGCACAGTAGTTGACTGTGCTCGCGATCAGATGCTCCTCACTCATTTATAAGTGAATTCTTCTTGTTTGGATCGGATGAATGATTGCTATCATTCTTCTGTTTAATCGCAGAAAAGAATCGAGTCTGGAAGATTTGGATCTTCCATCTCTCTCCTATCGCTATGCGGCTCTCAAGGTACGCGGGTGCGACCCCGGGGACCGGGTGCTGCGGGGACTTCCTCCGGGCCGACATCTACCGGACGGGCTCCTGCCCTCCATTCGAGTTAAAGTTTGTCTCTCTAAGAATGTATCTCCCTAGAAAGGAGGTGATCCAGCCGCACCTTCCGGTACGGCTACCTTGTTACGACTTCACCCCCCTCACCCTCCACACCTTCGGCGCCTCCCCCCAGATAAGGTTGGGCCGGCGACTTCGGGTGCAGACGACTCGGGTGGTGTGACGGGCGGTGTGTACAAGGCCCGGGAACGCATTCACCGCGGCATGCTGATCCGCGATTACTAGCAACTCCGACTTCATGGGGGCGGGTTGCAGCCCCCAATCCGAACTGGGGCCGGCTTTCCGGGATCCGCTCCCCCTCGCGGGGTGGCATCCCTCTGTACCGGCCATTGTAGCACGTGTGCAGCCCAGGGCATAAGGGGCATGATGACTTGACGTCGTCCCCGCCCTCCTCCGCCTTGACGGCGGCGGTCCCGCGTGGGTTCCCGGCATCACCCGATGGCAACACGCGGCGGGGGTTGCGCTCGTTGCGGGACTTAACCCAACATCTCACGACACGAGCTGACGACAGCCATGCACCACCTGTATGGGCTCCTCTCGGCCACGGGGTCTCCCCCGCTTCACCCATATGTCAAGCCCTGGTAAGGTTCTTCGCGTTGCTTCGAATTAAGCCACATGCTCCGCTGCTTGTGCGGGCCCCCGTCAATTCCTTTGAGTTTTAGCCTTGCGGCCGTACTCCCCAGGCGGGACGCTTAATGCGTTGGCTGCGGCACGGGGGGATCGTCCCCCCACACCTAGCGTCCATCGTTTACGGCTGGGACTACCAGGGTATCTAATCCTGTTCGCTCCCCCAGCTTTCGCGCCTCAGCGTCGGTCTCGGCCCAGAGGGCCGCCTTCGCCACCGGTGTTCCACCCGATATCTGCGCATTCCACCGCTACACCGGGTGTTCCACCCTCCCCTACCGGACCCAAGCCGCGGAGGTTCCGGGGGCTTCGGGGGGTTGAGCCCCCCGCTTCGACCCCCGGCCTGCCGGGCCGCCTACGCGCGCTTTACGCCCAATGAATCCGGATAACGCTCGCCCCCTACGTATTACCGCGGCTGCTGGCACGTAGTTAGCCGGGGCTTCTTCTGCAGGTACAGTCTTGACTCTTCCCTGCTGAAAGCGGTTTACGACCCGAAGGCCTCCGTCCCGCACGCGGCGTCGCTGCGTCAGGGTTCCCCCCATTGCGCAAGATTCCCCACTGCTGCCTCCCGTAGGAGTCTGGGCCGTGTCTCAGTCCCAATCTGGCCGGTCGGTCTCTCAACCCGGCTACCCGTTGTCGGCACGGTGGGCCGTCACCCCGCCGTCTACCTGATGGGCCGCGGAGCCATCCCCTCCCGTCGGGGCTTTAGCCGGGGTGCCATGCGGCACCCCGGGGTATCCGGTATTACCCGTCCTTTCGGGCGGCTATCCCGGGGGAGGGGGCAGGTTCTCCACGTGTTACTCAGCCGTTCGCCACTCGCTTCTATCCGAAGATAGGTGCCGTTCGACTTGCATGTGTTAGGCGCGCCGCCAGCGTTCATCCTGAGCCAGGATCGAACTCTCCGTCCAAAATATATGGGCTTCGAGCCCGTCCGGTCCTCACAACTGTTACGCTGATCGGTTCCGTTCGATTCATATGGTTTTAGTATAGGAAAAGGAATTTCTCGGGGCCGCCTCTCGGCGGCCTTGCGAAAAACAAATCCAAGTTAGACCATTTCAAATGGTTCGATGTCTGCCCGGATGCGACACTGAAGTAAGTGTCCATCCTCGCAGTATCCGGTTCTCAAGGTGCACGCCCCGCGGTCCATCCGGTCCGACCGGGCCGCGCGGCAAGGAGATATATTGCCAGACCGCGAAGCCCTGTGGGACGTCAATTCCACTCTTCACAAGTCCTACACAACATATTGCTTTCTATAGGTAATAGAAAGACTGGTGCGGATCTTCCGCACGTATCAGATGATGACCCTTTGGTTCAGGAATATATAGAGATCGGTCACCTGTAAGTGTTTATCTACCCGCGCTTTTAGCAATGTAAACCGCGCCTCAGATAAAAAGAGGGAGCGCCGCGCACAACGCGACACTCCCCTAGCGATTCAAGAGAATCTATTAGGCCTCGAGAGCCTTCTTGGCGATGGTAGCCAGCTCGTTGAAGGACTCAATGTCCTCGTAAGCCATCTGGGCCAGGACCTTGCGGTCGAGCTCGATGCCGGCAACCTTCAGGCCGTGCATGAACTGAGAGTAAGAGATGTCGTTCAGGCGAGCAGCAGCGTTGATACGAGTGATCCAGAGAGAACGGATCTCGCGCTTCTTGTTGCGGCGATCACGATACTGATACTGCAGGGAGTGCTGGACCTGCTCTTTAGCATGCTTGTAAGTACGCGAAGCGGCACCGTAGTAACCCTTCGCACGGTGCATAACGGTACGGCGCTTCTTCTTGGCGGCAACAGCGCGCTTAATACGTGCCATGTTCTATCAACTCCTAGACGGTAAAACGAAAAACGGGAACGCGAACTTAGGCGAGACGCGACTTGATGACCTTGCGGTCGGCAGCGGCGATCTCGGTCTCCTGACGGAAGCCACGCTTACGCTTGGTGGACTTCTTGCTCAGGATGTGGCTCTTGAAAGCCTTGGCGCGCATAAGCTTGCCGGTACCAGTCTTGCGGAAACGCTTCTTGGTGCCGCTGTGGGACTTCATCTTAGGCATGAAATACTCCTTAATCGGTTACAGAACACTAGTTACTTGGTATCGCTTGCCGCTTTATCCTCATCGAAGGCGCCCTTAATCGGGGCGAGCAGCATAAGCATGTTACGGCCTTCCATCTTAGGCTTGGACTCGACCGTAGCGTAAGGCTTGAGATCCTCGGCGAGACGCTCGAGAACGTTAAGGCCCTGCTCCGGGTGAGCCATCTCACGGCCGCGGAACATGATGGTGATCTTAACGCGCGCGCCCTTCTTGAGGAAACGCAGAACGTGGCCCTTCTTGGTCTCGTAGTCGCCAACGTCGATCTTGGGTCGGAACTTCATTTCCTTGACCTCGACCTTGGACTGGTTCTTACGAGCAGCCTTGGCCTTCATGGCCTGCTGGTACTTGAACTTACCGTAGTCCATGACCTTGCAGACCGGCGGCTCCGCGTTGGGAGCGATCTCGACCAGGTCGAGACCCTGATCGTCGGCGACACGCTGAGCATCGCGGATGGCGAACAGGCCGAGCTGAGAGCCATCGACGCCAATCAAACGGCACGAAGATGCAGTAATCTCGTCGTTGATGCGGGTGTCATCAGACTTAGCTATTTTCCCTACCTCCATTCATAAAAAAATAACCCGGCGCTTCTCAGCAACCAGGTCGTACACATAGACATCCTCGATTTGAGGAAGAGAATCTAATTTGTATGACCAGTCAGCTGCTCATTGGCGCCAAAAGGTGGGAACCCTCGGGTTCCTCTTTAGGGCATTGCGGAAACAACGCCTTGCGAATAATAACACGTACAGCGCGTTATCACATTACGTACACGAAAAAGGGGGCCGCAACCCCCTTGAAGCGCAGGTGCATGTATGGTGCCCGAGGCGAGACTCGAAGGGACTTCGCTTCGCGAAGCCCCGGGCTTCGGGCGCATGGCGCCCTCGCCACGCTCCGCTACAAACAGGCCACAGGCCTGTTTGCTTAACGCTCCGCGCGCTCACGCGAGTTCGGCACGAAAAAGGGGGCCTTGACCCCCTTGAACGCTCACTTGCGTGTATGGTGCCCGAGGCGAGACTCGAACTCGCACGTTGTTGCCAACGGTGGATTTTGAGTCCACTGCGTCTGCCAATTCCGCCACTCGGGCACGTAATGCGTGAGTTAGTTTATCACAGCTTTCTGTTGATTAGTCCGAAAATGGAACTTCGAGCATTTCGATGAGTTCGACCGTGCGGAGCATCTCGCGCTGACGGCATCCGCGACCGTCGACCGAAGCCTCACCCATCTGGTTATCGTAAGGGTCCTCGCGCATGCCGTCGAAAGAGGGCTCAAACTCTGCCTGGAATCGATTGTTGGCCACCATACGCCACGGGTCGAGATTGCCAAAGTAGTGACGACGACGCCACTCCTCCCCCATCCTGCGTGCCGAGGAACCAAACGATACGTCGGCGTTAAGCCAACCGGTCTGTGGCGTATAGAACTCAGCCCAATCGTGCGGCCCCACCGAATCGGGCGCAACATACAGGCCGCTCTGCCAACGAGCAGGCACCCCCGCGATGCGGCACATGGTGATAAACGTGAGCGCCATAACGCCGCAATCGCCGCGGAGCGAATGCGCACAGTCGTCGGCAATAGATCCCAAAAGCAGGTACGGTGGCTGATAGCGATAGTCGATATGCTGTGTCAGGTAATCATAGATAGCACGAGCGCGATCGAGCGGATCCTCGAGTCCGTCAGCAACACCGGCCGTCAGCTGCTGCAGATACGGCGTGAATGCAATGTGCGGACGGTCCTCGGAAATATCCTCGGACAGCGGCGCGTCCATACACGGATGCGCCGGAAGCGCACCCCCATAGATATCGCGATAAGCGGCATCGATGTGATAACGATAGGTCACCGAGAATGAGCGCTCACTCGAAGAAGACCACGAGGCGGTACGCGCCGAAGCGTTCGCGGGAGCAACAGTACCCTCCGGCGTCATGTCGAGAATCTCGACCCGAGACTGCTGACGGCAGGCAGCCGCGACGGGAAGCCAAGCGCAAACGGTCTCCCCCTCTAGAGCGCCGGGGACAGACAAGGACGCCTGAAGCGTAATAACGCGAGTCAATCCGTTTTGCGACTCCATCTCCTTGAGCATCTCGTTGCGCAGTGCTATTCCGTCCGTAGAATCGGGACGCATGCCGGGGACCTCTTTGGGATATACGCGAAGCGAATCGAGGAAGTTGTCGAGAACGAACAGCTCGCCATCGATAAAGCGCCAGTCAATACGCTTACGGTCAATCAAATCGTCAAACTGCTCCTCGGTAAACTCAGGCCACTCCTCGCGAATCATCGCAATAGCCCGAGCGCGCGACACCGAAAAATGAAGCGGCGTCTCAAGCATGCGATACCGCTCGGCACGGACACAAGCAGCAAGAGAAGGCTCAGGGTCCTGCTCCAAAAGACGGTCGCAAGCCGCAATAGCCTGCGTCAGATACCCGGCATCCTTGAGACGAAGAATCTCAGGCGGCAATCCAATATCGAGATGACGAAAGTCATCACAACAAACATCAACAGAGCACCCAACAGGACCCTCGTCAACAACCTTCCCATCCGAAGGCAGTACATCAATAACAGCCATACCAAACTCCAAGTCATCAAAACCCTTGAAGCCCATTGTAGCGAGATAAAAAAGAAAGCCCCAATAAAGGAACCCTCAACACCGATAAACGGTACCTCTAAAAATGAATTCAGACTCGTAACCCTGCGGCGTTAAACGAAGGAAGCCCCGTCCCCCGGAACTGTTTCCTTGGCGCGACTTCTGGCGAAGCCAGGTGAGCGCAAAGGAAACAGTGTAGGGGGACGGGGCTTCCGGCGGGAAGTTTAGCGACGCTTACGCCTTGTTGACGGAGCCAAACTCCTCCATGAGCTCCTTGGTGCGGGCAACGATGTTGTCGCGACCAGGCTTGAGGAGCTTGCGGGGGTCAAAGCCCTTGCCCTGCTGATCCTTGCCAGCCTCGATGTACTCGCGGACGCCCTTGGCGAAGACGAGCTGCAGGTCGGTGTTGACGTTGATCTTGGAGATGCCCAGGGAGATGGCCTTCTTGATCTGATCCTCGGGGATGCCGGTGCCACCGTGCAGAACGAGGGGCAGGTCACCGGTCTGGGCCTTAATCTCGCCCAGACGCTCGAAGGAAAGACCAGCCCAGTCGGCGGGGTACACGCCGTGGATGTTGCCGATGCCGCAGGCGAGGAAGTCGACACCCAGGTCAGCGATCTGCTTGCACTCAGCAGGATCAGCGAGCTCGCCGCTGGAGGTCACGCCGTCCTCGGTGCCGCCGATGCCGCCGACCTCGGCCTCGATGGACATGCCCTTGGAGTGGGCAAGCTCAACGAGCTCCTTGGTGCGGTCGAGGTTAAGCTGGAAGGTCTCCTCGTGAGAGCCGTCATACATGATGGACGTGAAGCCGGCCTCGATGCACTTGAAGCAGTCCTCGTAAGAACCGTGATCGAGGTGAAGCGCGACGGGAACGGTAACGCCCGTGGCCTCGACGGCAGCCTTAACCATGTCGGCGCAGACCTTGAAACCGCCCATCCACTTAGCGGCACCAGCGGTGCACTGAAGGATCAGCGGAGACTTGGCCTCCTCGGCGGCCTGGAGAATAGCCAGGGTCCACTCGAGGTTGTTGGTGTTGAAGGCACCGAGAGCGTACTTGCCGGCCTCGGCCTTCTTGAGCATGTCTGCTGCGTTGACGAGCATAAAAGAAACCTCCTGTAAGGTTGCTCCGATAACGCCTGTGATTTTACCACGGCATACCGCAGCATAAACGTTCGTTTGTTCACGAATATCATCCGATTGGACAAATTTTGACCGTTTGCCCCACAGAATCGACCCACTGGGGAAAATAGCTTGACGATTGAGTGGTCTTCGTGGTTCGAAAGACGGCTTCGAGCCTACATCTGCATAAACGGGTTCTGCATAAGTTCGCGCGCCATCGTGGTCGAATCGCCATGGCCCGTCAAGCAAACGGTATCGGGCGGAAGCGTCTTGGCAAGTTTGGAGAGCGAGCGCATAATCGCCGCCTCGTCACCGCCGGAAAGATCGGTACGACCGTGGCTGCCCGGGAAAAGCGTGTCGCCCACAAAGGCGATGTTCCTCTGCTCGGTCGCGGCGAACAGGACGATGCCGCCCGGCGTATGCCCCGGCGTCTCGATCACCTGCAGGCAGACGTCGCCCACCTCGATTGTATCGCCCTCGGCAAGCAAACGCGTCGGCTCACCCGGATCGGGCGTCTCGATACCCCACATGGTGCGCTGCTCCTCGATATTTGCGCGAGGTACCGTCACGTCCTTAGCGCACAACTCATATAGCGCGCCGTCGCCAACGACAGCTCGAACCCCGGCAACCCCGCCAACATGGTCGGCATGACCGTGCGTGCAGACAGAGCCGAGTACGCGCACCTCAGGATGCGCGGTGCGGATATGCTCCACAAGACGCTCGCCCTCCCACGCCGGATCGACGATTAAGCACTCGTCATTCGAAATCACGGCGTAACTGTTGGTCTGAATGGGGCCGTTGACGAGCGCCTCAATCGAAGCCGCACCTCGGGGTGTCAGGTCCAAAGTCATATCGCCCATGCGCATACCCTCCTTCTAAAATACGTTCGAGGCACCACACGATGCCTCGAACGTAACCAATATCTATGATGCTGAGAGGCTCTCGCACCTACACACGGCGCTTGAGCTGAGCTCCGCCTTCGCCGGGCATAAGACGGCGAGCGTCGTAGACCGAATCGACACTGCTGATGGAAGCCAGCAGCGGATCCAGACCGCTCGCGTCCGAGATTTCGACCATAAAGCGCAGGGTTGCAATACCCTCGCGGTTGGTCGATGTGGCGGCAGAAAGGATATTACCGCCCGCATCGCCAATGGCAATGGTGACATCCTTGAGCAGGCCCATGCGGTCCAGGCACTCGACCACGATCTCGACCTGGAAGAGGGTGTCGGCAGCGCCGTCCCACTCCACATCGATCATGCGCTCGGGATGTTCCATAAGACCCTTGACGTTAGGGCAGTTGGCGCGATGCACCGAAACGCCGCGACCGCGCGTGATGAAGCCGACGATGTCGTCGCCCGTCACGGGGTTGCAGCAATGAGCCAGACGGACCAGCAGGCCGCTGTTGCTCTCGCCCTTGACGATAATGCCGTTACTGGCGCTCTTGCCGCGCTTTTGCGGCTTGCGGTTGGAGCCACGAGCGGGCTGCTTCACGACCTCGGCGATAGCCTCGGCCTTGGTGAGCTGTTCCTCGGGCTTGGGGTCCAAGATTTGCTCGACCTTATTGCCCACAGCGCGCGGGGCAACCTTGCCGGCGCCGACGGCGGCAAACAGGTCCTCGAGCTGCTTGAAGTTAAACTGCTCCGCCACGGCGTTGAGTGCACGCGTCGAACGCGGCGTAGAAATGCCATAGCCACGCTTACGCAGGTCCTTGGCCAGCATATCGCGACCGGCGGCAGCGTCGTCGTCCTTGGTCGCAGCGGCAAAATAGCGGCGGATCTTTGACTTGGCGGAAGGTGTCTTAACGATCTTGAGCCAATCGCGCGACGGCTTGGAACTCTTGTTAGTCAGGATCTCGACACGGTCACCCGTCTTGATCTCGTGCGTGAGCGGAGCCACCGCACCGTTGATTTTGGCGCCGACGCAGTGGTTTCCCACCTCGGTGTGAACGGCATAGGCAAAGTCGAGCGGCGTGGAGCCGGCACGAAGCGCCATGACCTCGCCTTTGGGCGTGAAGACAAAGATCTCCTGATCGAACAGATCGACCTTCAGCGAGTGAAGGTATTCCTTGGCATCGGTGATCTCGTCGGAAGCCGCCCAATCGAGCGAATGCTTGAGCCAGTTGATCTGGTCGTCCAAACGTTGAGCGTCATTGGTCTTGGAAGCAGACGATCCGCCCGACTTCTTATATAGCCAGTGGGCGGCAATGCCGTACTCGGCCTGCTCATGCATCTCGTAGGTTCGAATCTGAATCTCGAGTGGGCGGGCCGTGGGGCCGATAACCGTCGTGTGGAGCGACTGGTAGTTATTGACCTTGGGCATGGCGATATAGTCTTTAAAGCGACCGGGCATGGGGTGCCACAGCGTATGCACCGCGCCGAGCGTGGAGTAGCAATCGCGCACCGAATGCGTGATGACGCGCAGTGCCACCAGGTCGTAGATCTCGGAGAATTCCTTGCCCTTGCGCTTCATCTTTTGGTAGATGGACCAATAGTGCTTGGAACGGCCGTTGATCTGGAAGCCTTCCAGGCCAATGCGGTTGAGCTCGTCGGTGAGTGTCTTGATGGTCTCAGCCAGATAGCGCTCACGGACCTCGCGCGACTCCGCCACCATGCGCGCAATGCGCTGGTAGGCATCGGGCTCCAGGTAGAAGAAGGACAGGTCCTCGAGCTCCCACTTAATAGAGCTCATGCCCAGGCGGTCGGCCAAGGGCGCGTACACGTCCATGGTCTCGCGAGCCTTAAACAGGCGACGATCCTCGCGCAGGGCTGCCAGCGTTCGCATGTTGTGCAGACGGTCGGCAAGTTTAACGATGATGACGCGAATGTCCTTGGACATGGCGAGGAACATCTTGCGCAGCGTGAGCGCCTGCTTCTCGTCCATGCTGTCGACTTCGATATTGGTGAGCTTGGTCACGCCATCGACGAGCTCGGCCACCGTATCGCCAAACAGGCCGGAAACATCGGCGAGCGAGGTCTCGGTATCCTCGACGGTATCGTGCAGCAGCGCGGCGCACACCACATCGCAGTCCATCTTGAGATCGGCCAAAATGATGGCAACCTCGACGGGATGGTTAATGTACATCTCGCCCGAGCGCCGCTTTTGGTTGCAATGCTTCTCGGCAGCAAAGCAGTAGGCCTGCTCCACCTTGGAGAAGTCATCCTCATTCATATATTTGAGGCACAGGCGCTCCAGCTTGTCGTAGCTGTCCGCCATAATCTCGGGCGGCAGCTCATCGGCATGCTTATAGTGCTCCATCTCCGAAAACGGCTGGAGGGTGGAATCATGGGCGGTACGGGCTGCGGCATCCATCGAGGTCCCCTTCCCCTAGGCCCGCGGTACGATCGGGCGGTTAACTTTGGCTAGCATATCAGAAGCGCACGAATCGAGCGCCCAGCTCCGGAAAGCCGAAAACTCCATGCGCGAGCGCAAGCCCTCCAAATAGCGAATTGACCTACTCAATTGCACGCGGCCGGGGTTTTCGGCCATCGCGATGCGACGGGTGTCGTCAAACCCCGAAACTCGACAAAAACCAAGCTCTTCGAAGATTCCCAGGCCGCTTTCCACCGAACGCTCGTCGACCGGCGTGCGAGCATCGATGGCAAGGCACATCTGCGCGATGTCGATATCGCTCGCGCTAAAGGAATCGTCCCCGGTTTTGCCGCGGTTGGAGCGCCACATGGTCTGCAGCGCGCGATAGAGCGTGACGAGCTCGTCGCGCTCGGGCGCATAGCAGTCGAGTAGGCGCTCGTTAATGCGGGCGTCGCGCGACGAATAGAGCAGATGGATCACGGCGGGCTGGCCATCGCGACCGGCACGGCCGCTCATCTGGTTAAACTCAATGCCGCCAAACGGCATGTGATAGAGCACGACATGGCGGATATCGGGCAGGTTGACGCCCTCGCCAAAGGCAGATGTCGAGACGATGCAGCTGAGGCTGCCGTCTCGGAATGCTTCCTCCACGCGACGGCGATCGGAACGCGCAAGCCCCGCGTTATAGAACGCGATATGGGTTGCGCAATCGGGCACACGCTTGCGCAACGTCTTGGCGAGCGCCACGGACTGGTCGCGCGAATTGACGTAGATGACGGTCTTTTCCCCCGTCGCCACAATCGACACCAAACGGTTCTCGCGACTTGCAAGATCGCGGTCGTCCTCGAGCTGCAGGTTCTCGCGCACCGTCTCGTCGACCACCGTGCGAGTGATCGGCAGCATGCGGGCAAGCTCGGCCACAACCGGAGCCGTCGCGGTGGCCGTCGCAGCCATAACGACCGGGTCGCCCAGGGCTTTGAGGATATCGGGCATGTCAAGATAGGCGCTGCGGTCGCCGCCCTTGGCAAGGCCGGCGTGGTGCGCCTCATCGATAACGACAAAGCCGATGCGGCCCGAACGCGCGAAACGGTCACGGTGGATAGACAGGAACTCGGGCGTCGTGAGCACGATACCGGTGCGGCCCGAAGCTAGGCCGGCGAACACGTCATCGCGTGCGGCCTCCACGGTCTCGCCGGTCAGCACGCCAACGCCAATGCCAAGCGATGCCATCGTCGACGAGAGGTGATAGGCCTGGTCGGCAACAAGCGCACGCAGCGGATAGACAAAGATGCTCGCACGTCCGCGAAGCACCGCCTCACGCGCGGCATGCACATGGAAGATGAGCGACTTGCCGCGCCCCGTTCCCATAACGGCCAGAACACTTTGGTAATCGGCCAGGGCATCGAGCGCCTCGACCTGCGCGCGGTGCGGCTGGTTCGAGCCGATAAAGCTATGGATAAGCGAGCGTGTCAGCTCGGTATAAGAAAGCTGGGCGAGCGTCTCGCGCTTGCGCGACTCCAGGCGCAGGCCGGAATCCGCCGGCTGCACGCCACGACGAAGCTCGCATGCCGGATCGTCGACGCTGGGCAGCGTGGTACCGCGGACCAGAACATCCTTGACCATGAGCTTGGGCTTCACACGACCCTGCCAATGCTCGGCAACGGCCTCGAACACCAAGTCGACGGCGCTGTCGCAATTGATAAGCTTGTCGATCTGCGGTACACGAAACATGATGGCCGGCACACTTGCGGCGCCATCCGTCACCACGAAGCGCATGTGCTCGCCGGTCTTACCCACCACGGCGCGATCACACATCGTCACGCCCTCGGCAGCCAGCAGCGGCACCTTATTACCCTGGCCAAACGGCTCAAGGCGGGAAATCTGCTCGATGGTCTCGATATTCAATTCGGAAAGGTCGACCGTGGCGGCAACCTCGTCGGTGTCCTCAAAGTCCTCGGCGGGAAGCTCGGACAACACGGCTGAAAGGCGACGGCGGAACTCATCGAGCTTGGATGCCTCGATGGTCACACCCACCGCACCGGCATGTCCGCCGCGACGAATCATCAGGTCGGAACAGCGCTCGATGGCGTCAAACAGGTTAACTTTGCCCACCGAGCGACCAGAGCCGCGCGCGATACCGTCCTCGATCGAGAACAGCAGCGCCGGCACGTGGTAGCGGTTGGTCAGACGGCTTGCCACGATGCCCTTGACGCCCTCGTGCCAGCCTTCGCCGCCCACGACGATCGCGCGTCCGCCGTCATAGGTCTCCTCGACCTTTGCCATGGCATCGCGCGTGAGCTCCGCCTCGATCTCACGGCGCTGGCGGTTGATTTCCTCGAGCTCAGCCGCCAGTGCGCTTGCTTCGATGGGATCGCGGGCAAGCAGCAGGTCGAGCGCCAGCTTGGGATCGGCCATGCGACCGGCAGCGTTTAAGCGGGGAATGAGCGAGAATGACAGGCCATCCGCCGTAATGCTCGAAAGGTCCGCCTTGGCGAGCGCGGCAAGCGCGATATAGCCGGGGCGAGCGGTTACGCGCATCTGCTGGATGCCCTCGGCAACCAGCGCGCGGTTCTCGGGCGTGAGCGGCATCATGTCGGACACGGTGCCCAGCGCCGCGACCTCGATTAGCGAACGCCAATACGACGGCTTGCCCAGGCGCTCACCCAGGACTTGCACCAGCTTGAGCGCCACACCAGCACCGGCAAGCTCACGCGAGGGGCCCTCGTCCTCGAGCTTGGGGTCAGTCAGGGGCACACCCTGCGGCACCTGGTCGGAGGACTCGTGATGGTCCGTGACCACCAAATCGATCCCCAGGCTCTCCAGGTAGGAAACCTCTTCCTTGGCGGCAATGCCGTTATCGACGGTCACGATCAGCTGGGGGCGAGCGAGCTCGTTAACGCGGTCGAGCGCCGCGCGCGAAAGACCGTAGCCCTCATCAAAGCGATGCGGAATAAACGGCGTGACATCGGCGCCAAACGTGCGCAGCGCCTCGGTCAACAGGCAGGTCGAGGTAATACCGTCAACGTCAAAATCGCCAAAGACTGCAATGTGCTCGTGGTTGCGAATAGCACGCTCGACGCGGTCGGCAACGACCGACATGCCCGGGATAATGAGTGGGTCGGCCCAGTCGCGATCGAGCGAAGGCGTCAAAAACAATTGGCCCTCTTTGATGGAGCCAATGCCGTGCGCGACCATAATGCGCGCCACCAGCCCAGGAATGCCCAGACCAGCCGAAAGTTCCTTTTCGAGCTCGGGGTTTTGCTGAGCGACCGCCCAGCGATGCGTCGTCTTAAGCGATGACATAGGCACCCACCCCCGATAGGGGCAGGTCGCCGCGATACCTCTCACGGTTCATAGCGATGAGTCCTCTGTGTATGCCCGCTTCGGCAGGCAGATCTGTTGAACGGATTTATTATACCGTGCAGCGCGGACGCAAAACGCCGCGGTGCGCCGCGGTTTCGGCAAACGATGGCGGTAATGCCCTCGAAATAATCGAGCGTTTCAGCCGCACGGACACATGTGAGCGTCTAGCATATCCAGTCAAAACGGATTCACGAGCAAAGGGAGTCACAAGAGCATATGAAGCAATGGGTTGGACTGGGCAAGTTTCTCGCGGGGCACATGCAAATCATCGTTCCGATTTGCGTGGCGCTCGGCGTGCTCTTTCCTCAACAGATCGGCGTTCTCAAGCCCATCGTTCCCACCTTGTTTGCCTTTATGACGTTCCAAGGTGCGCTCAGCAACACCTTTCACCAGGTAGCCGAGGTGTTCCACCGTCCGCTGCACCTGATTGTGGCATTGTTGGTCTCGGCGGCGCTTATTCCCATCGCGGCCTATGCCATGGGATCGTTGTTCTTTGGTTCCAACCCCAACCTTGTCTGCGGCATCGTGCTCGAATACAGTGTGCCCGTGGCAGTCACCGCTTTTATGTGGATCAGCATGTTCGGCGGCAACGGCCCGCTCGCGCTCACCATCATCCTGACGTCCTCGGTCATCTCCCCGGTGACGATTCCGCTTACGCTCAAACTCCTGCTAGGCGCCACCGTCTCGATCGATGTGCCGAGTATGATGCAGAACATGGCCTTTATGATCGCCATCCCCGCCGTTCTCGGCATCGTGATCAACGAGCTCACGCGCGGATGGGGACACGAGAAGCTCTCCCCCGCGCTCTCGCCCGCCTGCAAGTTCATGATGATGGGCGTTATCGCCTCCAACTCCACCGCCATGAGCGAGTACGTGCTGCACATGAACGCGGTGCGCTTGGAAGTCGCCCTCTTTATTTTGGTCTTCGCCATCAGCGGCTTTGTCGTCGGCATTCTGGTCGCCCGCGCGCTGCATCTGCCATATAGCGAAACGACCACCATGTGCTTTACCTGCGGCATGCGCAATATCTCTTCGGGCGCCGTCATCGCCACGCAATACTTTCCGGGCGAAGTTGTGTTTCCCGTCATGTGTGGAACGTTGTTTCAGCAGGTGCTCGCCTCGCTTATCGGGCACTTCTTTGAGCGTCTGACCGGCGAGGAGCGCGCCGCCCAGCGCAAGCGCGTCGAGGCCGGCCGCGATGCAATGGCGCGCTAAACCGTCCGCAGTGTGCGGGCGCTCACTTTACGATGTGAGCGCCTCCAGATGTGCGCGGAGTCGCTCCGCATCGACATCGAGCGTGGTCTCAGCATTGACCTGAGCCAGCCGATACCCGACAAAGTAGGGTGAAACCACCCAACGTGGAAGCGCCTTGGCAATGGTTCGGTCGCTCATGTGATAGAAGAACAGGTTGTACGACTCTGCACGACCGCCATGGTGCTCGTGCAAGATATAGCGCAGAGCTACCTGGATTGCATCGGCGAAGAGATCCGCCTCGGCTTGGTCTCTCGTGTCATCGCTGGCGGCGATTCCCTGCGGGGCTGAAACGTTGATCTCAAAGAACCCCATGATCGGTTCGGTTGAGATATTGACCGAGATCCTCCCCTGTTGCCAGACATTGATGCCTTCGAAATTGGCAGAAGTCAGCGAAGTGTAGCCGTCTTCCTGCTCCAAACCCACAATCTGCATGTGCGGATGCACGAGACTACCGCCCGAGAGCGGACCCTTGTTCTTGTACATGAGCACGCTTCGATACTGCTGTGAATCGATCATCTGCTGCCAGCAACCCAGGGCAAACCGCATCACATGGTGGAGTTCATCCGGCTCGTAGGTCACCAGGTCGGCATCGTGATCGGCCGACTCGATCAGCACGGTTTGACGGGTGGCGCGCAGGGTCTTGAACTTATTCTCGAGCCAAATGCAATCGCCATCACGGCGAATGATGTCGGTGAGCCCTTCTGTATCGCAAAAAGGGCACGCGGTGCCGGGACGACGGTTGTCGTCGGGCTTACCGTTCGCCTGCTGAACGTCAAATACCAGCGCCACGGGTTATACCTCCAGCGGCACAATCTTGGTGCCATGGAGCTCGGAGACGCCCAGTGCCGCCGCCACGGTATCGCGGTTGGCCGTGGAAATGCCGCCGCCGGGAAGGATGGTCAAACGATCACCCGCATACTCGATTAAACGAGCCAGGTGATCGAAATTATCCTCGATCGACGTACCGGCAGCGCCGCCATGCGTGAGGATGCGCGTAACGCCGCAGTCGGCAAGTGTATCAATCGCATCGAGCTGAGCCTCGGGCGAGAGCTGGTCAAATGCCATGTGGAAGGTGATGTCGATGGGCTCACGCTTACATTCCTCGGTCGCGCAGCCCGCAGCCATCACGAGGGCGCCAAGCGTAAGTTCGTCGAGCGCCCATCCGCCAGCGCAGGGCTTGCAGCAGCCAAAGACCAAGCCGTCAACGCCGGCGCTTACGGCAAGGCCCAGGTCCATCTCCATCATACGCAGCTCGTCCTGGTCGTAGTGAAAGTCGCCGCCACGCGGGCGAATCATGCACATCACCCGTGCATCGTGCTCGTGGACATAGTTGGTCGTAGCGCTGATAACGCCGGCCGAAGGCGTGGTGCCACCAACGGCAAGGTTGTCGCACAGCTCGATACGCCTTGCACCGGCATCGATAGCCGCCGGCACCCGCTCAAAGTTCTCGGCACAAAACTCGTACACCATAGATAGACCCCCAAAGACAGCAGATGTTTTCCGACGGGCATTGTCACACATCCCCATGAAGTTGCGGTGGAATAGGGACTCTTTTGGCCTCTGGAGCCCGTATTCAGTCCCTATTTCACCGCAAATAAAAAGGGGCGCTGACTGAGATAGTCAGCGCCCCTTTTGTTAGGTGGGTTAGCCTCCGAGGTAGGCTTTGCGGACGTTATCGTCGTGCAGCAGCTCTTGACCAGTGCCGGTCATGGTGATCTTGCCGGTCTCGAGCACGTAACCGCGTGTGGCGATGGAAAGCGCCATCTGCGCGTTTTGCTCGACCAGAAGCACCGTGGTACCGGCCTTGTGCAAGTCCTCGACAATCTGGAAGATCTGTTCGATCAGAATCGGTGCCAGACCCATGGAAGGCTCGTCGAGCATGAGCAGTTTGGGGTTACTCATAAGGGCGCGCCCCATAACGAGCATCTGCTGCTCGCCGCCTGAAAGGGTGCCGGCGACCTGGCGACGACGTTCCTTCAGGCGCGGGAACTGCTCGTAGACGCGCTCCAGGCCCGGAGCCACCGTGGACTTGGGCTGCGTGTAGGCGCCCATCTCCAAGTTCTCCTCGACCGTCATCTGCAAAAAGGCACGACGGCCCTCGGGGACCTGAGCCAGGCCCTTGCCCACCAGCTTGTCGGCAGGCGTATGGGTAATGTCCTCGCCCATAAACTTGATGGAGCCGGTCTTGGAGCGCAGCAGGCCCGAGACAGTCTTGAGCGTTGTGGACTTGCCGGCACCGTTCGCACCGATCAGGGCCACGATCTCGCCCTCGTTGACGTTAAAGGAGATGTCCTTGATGGCGTGGATAGCGCCGTACCAGACGTTGATGTTGTAGACGGAAAGCATCGGCTCTGCCATTTAGTTCTCCCCCTTATCCTGCTTGCCCAGATACGCCTCGATAACGGCGTCGTTGTTCTGGATCTCCTCGGCCGTGCCCTTGGCGATGACCTTGCCAAAGTTAAGCACGCAGATGCCCTCGCAAATGTTCATGACGAGTGACATGTCGTGCTCGATGAGCATGATGGCGATGCCGAAGGTGTCGCGGATCTTGACGATGTTCTCCATGAGCTCTGCGGTCTCGGACGGGTTCATGCCGGCGGCAGGCTCGTCAAGCAGCAGCAGCTTGGGATTGGTCGCAAGGGCGCGGACGATCTCCAAACGACGCTGGGCGCCGTAAGGCAGTGAGCCGGCCTGCTCGTTTGCCAGGTGCTCCATGTCAAAGATGGACAGCAGCTCCATGGCGCGCTCGTGGGCGGCCTTCTCGTGCTTCCAGTACGTCGGCAGGCGCAGCACGCCCTCAAAACCGGAGTAGCGCTCCTGGTTGTGCAGGCCGACCTTGACGTTGTCCTCCACCGTCATGGTGTTGAACAGGCGAATGTTTTGGAAGGTACGGGCGATGCCCATACGGTTGACCTGATAGACCGACTTACCCGAGGTGTCCTCGCCATCGAGCAGGATGGTGCCGTGCGTGGGCTGGTACACCTTGGTGAGCAGGTTGAAGACCGTGGTCTTACCGGCGCCGTTGGGGCCGATCAGACCGGCGATCTCGGTCTTGCCGATGGTCAGGCTAAAGTCGTCGACAGCCTTAAGGCCGCCGAACTCAATACCCAGGTGGATGCACTCGAGCGCCGGGCGCTCGCCCAGGTCGCGGTCGGGAACGATGGCACCAGAAGGATACGGGACCATCTTGCCCTTGTTGAACTCAAACTTACTGGGCATCGGCTGCCACCTCCTTCTTGGGAGCAAAGCGGTCCTTAACGCGACCGAAGAATGCCTTGAGCTGCGGGTTGTTGGTAAAAATCATGACCAGAATCAGCACGATGGCGTAGATGAGCATGCGGTAGTCCGAGAACTGGCGGAGCAGCTCGGGAAGCACGGTGAGCAGCGCCGCAGCGATGACGGAGCCGCGCATGTTGCCCAGACCGCCCAGGACCACGAACACCAGGATGAGAATCGACGTGTTGAAGTCGAACTTGGTGGCGGAGAGCTGCGAGAAGTTACCGCCAAAGAGGGCTCCGGCAGCACCGGCGAGGGCAGCGGAAACCACGAAGGCGATCATACGGTACTGGGTGACGGAGATACCCACGGACTCGGCGGCGATCTTGTTGTCGCGAACGGCCATGATGGCACGGCCGGTACGGCTGCGAACCAGGTTGAGCACAATTACGAGCGCGACCATGACCAGGATGGCACCGGCGAGGAAGGTCGAGTACGTCGACACGCCCGAGGCGCCCTGGGCACCCTTGATGATGGCGGTGCCGTCCTCGAGCAGGTGCAGGTCGTCGATCGTGGAGTTGCCCGTGATATTGAAGATCACGTGCAGGCCACGCGAGTCGACGCCCACGATAAGGCAGGTGACGATCTCTTTGATGATCTCGCCAAAGGCCAGCGTCACGATGGCCAGGTAGTCGCCGCTCAGGCGAAGGACCGGGATGCCGATCAAGAAGCCCAGAATGGCTGCGGCGATAGCGCCGACCACGATGCTGATGATAAGGCGCACCGGATCGGAGGGAACGGCGCTCTCCAGCGCGACCGCGGTGACGATGCCCGTGTAGGCACCGACGCTCATAAAGCCCGCGTGGCCCAGCGACAGGTCGCCCGCGATACCGACGACGAGGTTAAGCGAGATGGCCATGACGATGTAGGCCGTAATGGGAACCAGCTGACCGGCGATCATGCGCGGGATCATGTGGTTGGACTGCATAAAGAACACGATGGCGAAGGCCACGATGCACATGGCATACGTGACAAAGTCGTGACGCGTCTGCTTGTCTTTAAGGAACTTCATAACGCTCACCTACACCTTCTCGGGGACGTACTTGCCCAAGAGGCCGGCAGGCTTGACGAGCAGGACGATGATCAGAACACCAAAGACGATGGAGTTAGCAAGGCTCGTGGAAATGTAAGCCTGTGCCATCGCTTCGATGATGCCGATGAGAATGCCACCGACAAAGGCGCCGGGGATGGAGCCGATGCCACCGAAGACGGCGGCGTCGAAGGCCTTGATGCCAGGCATGGCGCCCGTCGTGGGCTGCAGCACCGGCGAATAGGAGCAAAGGAGCACACCGGCGATGGCGGCAAGGGCAGAACCGATGGCGAACGTCATCGAGATGGTGCGGTTGACGTTGATGCCCATGAGCTGAGCGGCTGCCTTGTCCTCGGACACGGCACGCATGGCCTTGCCCATCTTGGTCTTGCCCGTAAAGAACACCAGGCCGGCCATGATAACCAGGCAGGCGACGATGGTGACGAGTGAGACGGCGCTCACGTTGTACTTGGCCAAGAACTCCGGCACCGGGAAGGTGACGAGCGAAGTAAAGTTCTTGGGCGTGGCGCCCCACAGAAGCTGGGCGGCATTCTGCAGGAAGTAGGACACGCCGATGGCCGTGATCAGAACGGCCAGCGGGCCCGCCTGGCGCAGAGGCTTATAGGCAAGGCCCTCGATGAGAACGCCCAGAACCGTGCAGACCGCACAAGAGAGAATTACAGAAGCCCAGCCCGGGAGGCCGAGATACGACGTGGCGCAGAACGAGACATAGGCACCGACCATGATGACGTCGCCGTGAGCGAAGTTCAGCATCTTGGCGATACCGTAGACCATGGTGTAGCCCAACGCGATGATGGCGTAGACGCTACCCATGGACAGGCCGTTGACCAGGTATTGGATAAAGACCGTCATGTTCCACATCCCCCTTTCGAATAGGTTTCCAGTTGATGTACGAAACAGGGACGTTACATCGTCCCTAGATACCAAGCAAGCAGGGAAGGCCAAAACCTCCCCTGCTTGGGATCAAAACCGCTCTATGTAAGGCGGCCTATTAGGCCTGTACGTACTTGCCGTCGGTGATGACGTACGCAGTCGGGTCCTTCTGGACCTGGCCCTTGTCGTTCCAGGAAAGCTTGCCGGTCAGGCCATCAACGGTGATCTTGAGCATAGCCTCGGGCAGCTTCTCGGCGACCTCGGTGGGGTCGGCGTCGACGCCCAGGCCGGCCTCCTTGAGAGCCTCGACCACAGCATGCACGCCGTCGTAGGCGTCGGCGGCAAACTGGTCGGGGGTATCGCCGTACTTATCCTTGTAAGCATTGACGAAGTCGGCGTTCTTCTCGTCGTCGGCGGAGAACGGGGTCATGAGCAGCAAGCCCTCGGCAAGCGAGGTGTCGAAGCCCTCCACGCCCAGGATGCCGTCCATGCCGTCGCAGCCCATCATCTTGACGTCGTAGCCCATGTCCTTGGCATTCTTGAGCAGGACGGACGCCGGCGTGTAGTAGATCGGTGCGAAGATCATGGTGGCGCCGGCCTGCTTGGCCTTGGTCAGCTGGTTGGTGAAGCTCGTGGAAGAGTCGTCCTTAAAGGTTTCCTCGTCAACGATCTCGAGCTTGGACTCAGCGGCCTGGGCCTTAAAGGCATCGGCAATACCCGAAGAATATGCGTCGCCGGAGTTATAGAAGAGCACGAACTTCTCGTCCGCATACTTCTCGGCCAGGAACTTGGCAGCGTTGACGCCCTGGTTGGGGTCGGTAAAGCAAACCTGGAAGACGCAATCCTTGCCCTTGGTGACGTCCTCGGAAGACGCGGACGGGGTGATCATGAACGTCTCGGGGTCCTTACCGCACTCGGCGGCAACGGCAACCGATGCGCCCGTGGTGGTCGGGCCGACGAGGGCCTGCATACCCCAGTCCAGAAGATTATTAAAGGCGTTGACGGCCTTCTCGCCGTCGGCCTGATCGTCCTCGGCCTTGCTGGCAAGCGGAAGTTCCTTGGTGGAGAAATCCTTGCAGCCAAGCTCGACGGCCTGAGTAACGGACTTGCCATAGGAGGCATTTGCACCGGTCAGCGGGCCGATGGTACCGATCTTAAACGAAGCGTCGCTCGAAGCGGAACCGCTATCGCCGCCGTTGGAGGAGCAGCCAGCTAGAATGGACATCGCCCCCAGACCTGCTGCGCTCGCGATAACGCTCCTGCGATTCATAACAGGGTTCAATGACTTACCGGTGAGGCTCGACATGCGGCTCTCCTCTCATTTCTCGTCGGGTTTCGGTTACCCGACAGGCCATCCTTCGCCGTGTTCGGCGTTCGCAAAATAGTAGACGCTTTAGTTGGGAAAAGTGGCGATTATTTCAACTTTTCTTTCGGTTTGTCCTTATATCCATAATTCTGCGTATTTCTATCGCTTTATGCAGCTATGCCACTTTATTGTGTGAAAGTAATGTTTCCATTCTGTTACAAGCGCCCTTGTTCTGAATAAAGCAGCCTCACCGGTCGCGTTTCATGCGCACTTAGGCGGCGATGTATTTGCCGCCCTGAATCACATAAGCCGTGGCGGGCTTCTCGACCTGGCCTTCGTCGTTCCACGTCAGCTCGCCCGTCAGGCCCTCGATCTTGATCTTACGCATGGCTTTGGCAAGGTCGGCGGCAATGTCGGCACCGTCGGCCGTCGTGTCAATGCCGGCCTTGTCGATGGCCTCGGCGATAGCGTGGACACAGTCGTAGGCGTCGGCGGCAAACTGGTTGGGGGTCTCGTCGTACTCCTCCTTGTATGCCTTGACGAAGTCGGCGTTCTTCTCGTCATCGGCGGAGAACGGCGTCATGAGCAGCACGCCCTCGGCAAGCGAGGTGTCGAAGCCCTCCACAGAGAGCAGACCGTCCATGCCGTCGGTACCCATGAGCGTCATGTCGTAGCCCATGTCGCTCGCATTCTTGAGCAGGACGGATGCCGGCGTGTAGTAGATGGGCGCAAAGATGAGCGTGGCGCCGGCCTCCTTGGCCTTGGTCAACTGGTTGGTAAAGCTCGTGGAAGAGTCGTCTTTAAAGGTCTCGGTGTCGACGATATCGAGCTTGGACTCCTTGGCCTGCTCGGCAAAGGCATCGGCAACGCCCGAGCTGTACGTATCGCCGGAGTTATAGAACAGGGCGATCTTGGCGTCTGCGTACTTCTCGGCCAAGAACTTCGCAGCGCTCGTGCCCATGGTGGGATCGGTGAAGCAGACCTGGAAGACCGTGGTCTTGTCCTTGGTGACGTCAAGCGACGAGGCAGAAGGCGTGACCATGAGCATATCGTCGGCGATCTCGCCCGAGACAGCGACGGCGGCACCAGTCGTGACGGGGCCGACGAGCGCCTGCATGCCCCAGTCGCACAGGGTATTGAAGGCGTTGATAGCCTTCTCGCCGTCGGCGACGTCATCCTCGGACTTAAGCGAGAGTTTGAGGTCCTTGGTCGAGAAATCCTTGGCGGCAAGCTTGGCACCCTTCTCGGCCGAGACGCCATAGGTTGCCGCGGCGCCGGTCAGAGGGCCGATGACACCGATCTTGAAGGTCTTGCCGTCATCGGCGGTGCCGCCGTCCGAGCCACCCGACGAGCAACCAGCGAGTGCGGCGGTGCTGCCGAGCGCCGCAGCGCCGGCGAGAAAGTTCCTACGGCTGAGCGTGCTGTTGATGTTGAACATGGTGTCCCCCTTTTTCGCTGGCCGCGGTGCGGCCGTCTTGCGGTACAGGGCAAACCTTATGGCGCAAACGTTGACAGTTTGTTACGGAAGTCCGTTTGTAGCGAGCGTGTTTCCAATGTTTCCGCAGCGTTTCGGGGGTGCCGTTTCGTGCGGCTCCTGTTGCCTGGCGAGCACGCGCCCCCGGTTCACGCTAGAATGCACTCAACCTTTAAGCGGTTTATCCATCCATAAGATGCACGAAGGAGTTATCTATGAGCGAACCCCTGCGCACCGTGAACGTCGGTCTGATCGGTCTGGGAACCGTCGGCGGCGGCGTGGCCCGTCTGATCAAGAGCCACCACGATGAGTACCTGGCAGCCTACGGCATCGACCTTAAGCTGACCCGCGCCTGCGCGCTTGCTTGGGAGCAGGCCGAGGCGGCAGGCATTGAGCGCGAGGCCTTTACGAGCGACTGGCACGATGTCGTCACCGACCCCGCCGTCGACATCGTCGTCGAGCTGATCGGCGGCGAGCACCCCGCGACCGAGATCTTCACCACTGCCTTCGAGAACGGCAAGCATGTCGTCTCCGCCAACAAGGCCCTGCTGGGCCGCCATGTCGAGACGCTTGCCGAGAAGGCGCGTGCGTGCGGCGTGCAGATTAAGTGCGAGGCCAGCTGCGGTGGCGGCATCCCCATTGTCAGCACACTCGAGCACGACCTGGTGGGTAACAAGATCCTGACCATCGCCGGCATCCTCAACGGCACCACCAACTACATCCTGTCGCGCATGGACGCCGAGGGCGCCGATTACGCTGACGTGCTCGCCGACGCACAGGCTAAGGGCTATGCCGAGGCCGACCCGTCCGCCGACGTCGACGGCTTCGATGCCGCCAGCAAGACGGCCATCCTCGCCTCCATCGGCTTTGGCACCCGCGTTACCACCGATGATGTGTACCAGCAGGGTATCCGCACCATCGGCGCCGAGGACATCGCCCAGGCCCGCGAGCTCGGCTTCACCATCAAACTGCTCGGCATCGCCCGCAACACCGACGCTGGCGTCGACGTTCGTGTGCATCCCACGCTGATCCCCGCAGACCATATGCTCGCCAAGGTCAACGGCGCCATGAACGCCGTCTACGTGGTAGGCGACGCCGTGGGCGAGACCATGTTCTACGGCGCGGGCGCAGGCTCCTTCCCCACCGCGAGCGCCGTCGTGGGCGATATCCTGTCGCTCTCCGAGCAGATCAGCCGCGGCGTGGCTCCGCTGCCCGAGATTGAGCCCTATGGCCACAACCTCACCTTTAAGCCCATGGACGAGCTCCAGACCAAGTACTATGTGCGCCTGAAAGTCGCCGACCGCGTGGGCGCCCTGTCCGAGACGGTCGACATCTTTGCCAAGCACAACATCTCGATCTCGCTCATCAACCAGGTCGAGGACGGCAAATCGGGCGTCAGCGATGCCTGCTCGGTCATCTTCCTGACGCACCGCGCGCTCGAGAAGGACGTCCAGGCTGCCGCCGCCGAGCTTGCCAGCGTCGACTGCGTGGCCGAGGTCGCCAACGTCCTGCGTATCGAGGACGTCGAGGCCTGGACCGAAGGCGTCATGGCGAACTAGCCCAACGCTCGCCTAGCAATACGCGCCTTGAGGGCTCCCGTCCGATGTGGGACGGGAGCCCTTTTGTCACCTGCCCTAAGCACAACGGCAAAGCATATTTGCGCGAGCCGCTCATCGGTAACGCGGGCTACGTTCACCGATATGCAAACGCGGCCGATTCCGACTACCGCTACGCTGTGCTGCGAATGTCCGCTCGCGATGAGAGGAAGCACCATGTTGCTCGAGGGCAAGAAAGCAATCATCACCGGAGGCACACGCGGTATCGGCTATGCCATCGCCTGCCGTTTTATCGAGGAAGGCGCTGCCGTCACCGTCTTTGGCTCGCGCCAGGAGACTGCCGACACGGCCGTTGAGAAGCTGGCAGCCGCCTATCCCGACGCCAAGGTCTGGGGCCGCTCCTGCGACCTCACCTCGCTCGAAGCCGTGACCGAGGCCTTTACCCAGGCCGCAGCCGATATGGGCGGCTTGGATACAGTCGTCAACAATGCCGGCATCTCCCAGCGCTCGCCCCTTTTGGACTACACGGCCGAGGAGTTCGCAAAGGTCATGGACCTTAACGTCGTCGCCGTCTTTAATGGCCACCAGGCAGCCGCCAAGATCATGACCAAGGCCGGCCGTGGCGGCACCATCACCACCACGAGCTCGATGGTCGCCAAGTACGGTCAGCCCTCCGGCGTCGGTTACCCCACGTCCAAGTTTGCCGTCAACGGTATGGTCCAGTCGCTCTCGCGCGAGCTCGCCCCCATGGGCATTCGCGTCAATGCCGTCGCACCCGGCGTGACCAAGACCGATATGGTCGCCAACCTGCCCGAAGAGGTCATCAAGCCCATCATCGCCACCATTCCGCTGGGTCGCATGGGCGAGCCCGAGGATGTCGCCAACGCCTTTGTTTTCCTGGCGAGCGACATGTCCTCCTACGTCACGGGCGCCGTGCTCCCCGTCGACGGAGCCGCCCGCTCCTAAGGAGCCACAAGCTTTGGCTTCAAGCTTCAACATAGCTCAACCAAAAAGGCGCGCCGTCTGAATCAACTGCAGACAGCGCGCCTTCTCCTGTTATGAAAGGGAAACTATGTCCCAGTATTTCGGATCAGAACGGGGCACGGTTTCCCCCAGGACCTCCTTGCGGAAACTGCATCCCACTCTGAGCGCCCATTCCGGGACACAGCTTCCCAACGGCCCCCGTTTCGGAAACCACATCCCGTTCCGAGCCTTCAAAGCGGGACGCGGCTTCCCCGAGAAAGTATCGACTACTTACCGTCGTCGTCTTCGGCTTCTTCGCGCGCATAGAGCTCCAGCATGCGGCGGCGGTATTCGCGCACGGCGAGCTTGGCGCGCTCCAGGCGACGGCGCTCGCGCGGAGTCAGCTCGGACGGGTCGACCTCGTCTCCATAGGTCTTATCGGCAAGCAGGTGCGCCGCGTCCACGATGCGGGCATCGATGTGGCCGCTCGCCGCCTCGGCGGAAAGACGCTCGGCAATCGTATCGAGCGTAGGCAGGCCCTCGAATACGCGACCATGGCCATGCGAAGTCAGCAGCTCATGCTCGCGCGCGAGCAAGCTCGCTAGGTCGTGGTGGGCGCGCAAGATGTCGAGCGCATCGGATGGATGCTCGGCAACCTCTGCCACGGCGGCGACCGGTGCGGCATCCACCACGCGGTAGAAGAGCTGCGCGAGCAATGGCATCAAGAACACCGTGATGGCACCGGCGGCAACCATGACCGACGCAATATCTTGCGACAGCGCGCCCGCGTTGACGGCAACGCTCGTAACGGCAACGATGATCGGCAGCGCCGTGGTGCAGTACAGGGCCACGGTAATGCGACCATACGCCGACACATCGCGCGTCGCAGGACAAATGCTCATGGAAATAAGAATGGGCACGGCACGAATAATCAACAACGCCACGATAAAGCCCACGAGCAGACCCGGGCGCGACGCCACGGCCGTCAAATCGATCTTTGCGCCCGATACGGTAAAGAACACCGGAATCAAAAAACCGTAGGCCAGACCGTCGAGCTTGGTCTCGAGCGTATGGTTGCCCTCGGGGATGATATAGCGCAGGACAAAGCCGGCGGCAAAAGAACCCAACACGATGTCGAGATCAAAGACGGCCGAGAACGCCACGAGCGTGACCAGGATGAGCACCGTCAGGCGCACGAAGGTCTGCGACGTGGTATCGGCGCGTTCCTCGACAAACGCAAAGAAGCGGCTGCCGACGCGCTTGGAGCGGCTTGGGACCACGGCCAGCAACACGCAAACCACCGCAAACAAGCCAAGGATTACGAGCGTTTGGATGCCGGTGCGGGCAGACAGCAACACCGACATAGCAAGCACGGGACCGAGCTCGCCCCAAGTGCCATACGCGAGAATCGAGTCGCCCACGCGCGTGCCGGTGAGCGAGCGCTCACGCATGATGGGCACAAGCGTACCGAGCGCCGTCGAAGTGAGGGCAAGCGTCACGGCGATACCGTCGAAATGACTGACTGAGAACCACGGGGTAAAGCGCACGGCAAGCCAGGCGATACCAAACGTGACGACCCACGTCGCCAAGCCGTAGCGCCCCTCGACGCCCGTGATGCTCTTGGGGTCGATCTCAAAGCCGGCAAGCAGGAACAAAAAGGCCAGGCCCAGCTCGGACACAAGCGAGACCTCAGCATCTACATGGATGACGCCGAGCATATGGGGTCCCAGTACCGCGCCGAGCACGAGCAAAAAGACCGTCTCGGGAACGGGTTTTCCGGGAATCGCCGAGGCGATAAAAGGACTCGCAAAGGCCACGAGTGCGATGATGGCGAGCGAAACGAATGCCATGTGATGCCTTTCTCTTGTTTGCGCTTCACTGTAGCACCCTCGCCGTCCTCAACGCGCCGCGAGCTGTCGTATCATAGTGAGGTTTACAAACATGTGGCTCAAGGCGACCGCAGGGCAGACCCCGCAAACCGACCGCTGCCGCATACCGTACCGTACGCCCAACCGATCAGGAAGGCAGGAACCAATGGTCTCTCGTATCTACGTGGAGAAGAAACCCGGGTTCGACGTCGAGGCTCAGCAGCTCAAGGGCGAGCTGACCGAGATTCTCGGCATTCAGGGCATCGAGGCCCTGAGGATCATCAACCGCTACGACGTCGAGGGCATCGACGAGGAGCTCTTCCGCTCCTGCGTGCCGACCGTCTTCAGCGAGCCCCAGGTCGATGTGACCTATGACGAGCTCCCCGCAAGCGATGGCGCCGTCTTTGCCGTCGAATTCCTGCCTGGCCAGTTTGACCAGCGCGCCGACTCCGCCAGCGAGTGCGTGCAGCTCATCAGCCAGGGCGAGCGCCCCGCCGTGCGCTCCGCCAAGGTCTATATGATCTCGGGCGACTTGGACGAGGCCGCCGTCGAGGCCATCAAGCACTACGTGGTGAACCCCGTCGAGGCCCGTATTGCTTCGCTCGATCTGCCCGAGACGCTGCACATGGAGACCCCCGAGCCCCAGCCCGTCGAGGTGCTCGACGGCTTCCGCGAGCTCGATGAGGCCGGCCTTGCCGCCTTCATCGCCGAGCGCGGCCTTGCCATGGACGAGGCGGACATCGCATTCTGCCAGCAGTACTTCCGCGATGAGGATCGCGACCCCACCATCACCGAGATTCGCGTAATCGACACCTACTGGTCCGATCACTGCCGCCACACCACCTTCGGCACCGTCCTGGACGACGTGACGATCGATGACGCCGTGGTACAGCAGGCCTTCGACCGCTATATGGAGATGCGCCACGAGCTCGGTCGCGACGCCAAGCCCGTCTGCCTTATGGACATGGGCACCATCGGCGCCAAGTACCTTAAGAAGACCGGCGTCATGACCGATGTCGACGAGTCCGAGGAGATCAACGCCTGCACCGTCAAGGTGAAGGTCGATGTCGACGGCGAGGAGCAGGACTGGCTGTTCCTGTTTAAGAACGAGACCCACAACCACCCGACCGAGATCGAGCCCTTCGGCGGCGCCGCCACCTGCGTGGGCGGCGCTATCCGCGACCCGCTCTCGGGCCGCAGCTACGTGTACCAGGCTATGCGCGTCACCGGTGCCGGCGACCCCACCGTCCCCGTGTCCGAGACGCTCGAGGGCAAGCTGCCGCAGCGCAAGCTCGTGACCACCGCTGCCGCCGGCTACTCCAGCTACGGCAACCAGATCGGCCTTGCCACCGGCCAGGTCAACGAGCTCTATCACCCCGGCTACGTGGCCAAGCGCATGGAGGTCGGCGCCGTCGTGGGCGCTACCCCGGCAAACCACGTGCGCCGCGAGTGCCCCGCCCCCACCGACAAGATCATCCTGCTGGGCGGCCGTACCGGCCGTGACGGCATCGGCGGCGCCACCGGTTCCTCCAAGACCCAGAACACCGAGTCCATCGAGACCTCGGGCGCCGAGGTCCAGAAGGGCAATGCCCCGGTCGAGCGTAAGCTGCAGCGTCTGTTCCGCCGCGGCGACGCCTGCCGCCTGATCAAGCGCTGCAACGACTTTGGCGCCGGCGGCGTCTCGGTCGCCGTGGGTGAGCTTGCCGACGGCCTGTATGTCGACCTGGACACCGTGACCAAGAAGTACGACGGTCTGGACGGCACCGAGCTCGCCATCTCCGAGTCCCAGGAGCGCATGGCCTGTGCCGTCGCCGACGGTGACGTCGAGGAGTTCATGGGCTACGCCGCCGAGGAGAACCTCGAGGCGACCGTTATCGCCGAGGTTACCGCCGAGCCGCGCATGCGCATGGCCTGGAACGGTGTCGCCATCGTCGACCTGTCCCGCGAGTTCCTCAACTCCAACGGTGCGCCCAAACACCAGGTCGCCCACGTGTGCGCCCGCAGCGTGTGGCAGCCCAGCTGGGCCGGCACCACGCTTGCCGAGCGCATGACCTCGCTCGTCACCGACCTCAACGTCGCCTCCAACAAGGGCCTTTCCGAGCGCTTCGACTCCACCATCGGTGCCGCGACCGTGCTCATGCCCTTTGGCGGCAAGACGCAGCTCACTCCGAGCTCTGCCATGGTCGCCAAGTTCCCCGTGGACGGCGAGACCACCACGGCGAGTGCCATGGCATGGGGCTTCAACCCCTATCTGATGGAAGCCGACCAGTTTGCAGGCGCCTACCTGTCCGTGGTCGAGTCCATCGCTAAGCTCGTGGCCGCCGGCTTTGAGCACAAGCGCGCCTACCTTTCCTTCCAGGAGTACTTCGAGCGCCTGCGCACCGAGGCTGAGCGTTGGGGCAAGCCTATGGCTGCAGTACTCGGCGCTCTCATGGCCCAGGTCGACCTGGGCGCCGGTGCCATCGGCGGCAAGGATTCCATGAGCGGCTCGTTTGAGGACGAGGCCGGCGAGCTCAACGTTCCGCCGACCCTGATCAGCTTCGCCGTCGCCGTGGGCCGTGCAGCCCGCGCCGTCTCCCCCGAGTTCAAGGGCCTCACGCACCGCGTCGTCCGCATCGCCCCCGCCACCTACGGCGAGGACTACCGCCCCGACGCCCAGCAGCTGCTCGCCGCATTTGACGCCGTCGAGGCGCTCACCGCCACCGGTGACGCCCTGGCCGTCTCCACGCCCGGCTATGGCTGCGGCGCCGAGAGCCTCTTTAAGATGTGCGTCGGCAACCAGATCGGTATCGAGCTTGCTGAGGATGTGGACGTGGAGAGCCTCTTCACCCCGCTCTACGGCAGCTTTATCGTCGAGCTCACCGAGGACGCCGAGCTGCCCGAGGTCGCCGACGGCGTTGTCGTCGAGCCCCTGGGCACCACCGTCGAGGGCTATGTCATCGACACCGGCTCCGAGGTCATCGAGCTCTCCGAGCTCCAGGAGGCCTGGGAGAGCGGCATCGAGAGCGTCTTTGCCTATCGCAGCGCCGGCGAGACCGCCGAGGTCGAGACCATCGACTTCCGCACCAAGGATATCCATGTGTATGGCGGCGCCAAGATCGCCCGCCCGCGCGTGGTCATCCCCGTGTTCCCTGGCAACAACTGCGAGTACGACAGCGCCCGTGCCTTCCGCGCCGCCGGCGCCGAGGCCGACACCTTCGTGATCAACAACCTCACGCCCGAGGCCGTCGCCGAGAGCACCCATGAGCTCGCCCGCCGCATCCGCCAAAGCCAGATCGTCATGATCCCCGGCGGCTTCTCGGGCGGTGACGAGCCCGACGGCTCCGCCAAGTTCATCACGGCGTTCTTCCGCGCTCCCGAGGTCACCGAGGCCGTCCGCGACCTGCTCAAGGCCCGCGATGGCCTGATGCTGGGCATCTGCAACGGCTTCCAGGCCCTGGTCAAGCTCGGCCTGGTGCCCTACGGCGACATCGTCGACGCCACGCCCGATGCGCCCACGCTGACGTTCAACACCATCGGCCGCCACCAGAGCCGTCTGGTGCGCACCCGCATCTCGTCCAACCTGTCCCCGTGGCTGTCGCAGTGCAGCCTCGACGACCCCTACACCGTCGCCATCAGCCATGGCGAGGGCCGTTTTGTCGCCAACGACGAGGTGCTCGCCCAGCTCATCGCCAACGGCCAGGTCGCCACGCAGTACGTGGGCGAGGACGGCAAGCCGAGCATGGATCTTTCCGTCAACCCCAACGGCTCCGCACTGGCCATCGAGGGCATCACGAGCCCCGACGGCCGCGTCCTGGGCAAGATGGGCCACGCCGAGCGTCGCGGCGACAACCTGTACCGCAACGTGCCCGAGCATGTCCCCGGCGATAAGTTCATGCCCATCTTTGAGAGTGGCGTAGCCTACTTCGCCTAAAACCATCCCATCGGGTACAATCCCTTCGGGTAATAACACCCGCCACTGGCACATCCGGTGGCGGGTTCTTTTTTGTTTCGCGCACGTAGGAAGGACATCATGGAAAGCCGCAAGCCGTATCTCGCCACCCTGCCCGGACTCATCCTGGGCTGCCTCGTTTGCTGCGCACTCTGGGGATCGGCTTTTCCCTGCATCAAGATCGGCTACGCACTCTTTGGTATCCCAGCGCACGATAGCGCCTCGCAGCTGCTCTTTGCAGGATTGCGCTTCACGCTTGCCGGTGCCCTGGTCATCGTCGGCATGAGCGCGGCCCAACGCCGCCCGCTCGTTCCGCAGGTGCGCGATATCAAGCCCATCTTTGTCTTGTCGCTCTTCCAGACTATCGGGCAGTACTTCTTTTTCTACCTGGGACTCTCGCGCGCCAGCGCCATGTCGAGCTCCATCATCGAGGCCAGCGCTAACTTCTTGGCGATTCTCTTTGCCGCTCTGGCGTTTCGCACCGAAAAGCTCGATGCGGCCAAGGTGCTCGGCTGCGTGCTGGGCTTTGCCGGTGTCGCACTCGTCAACCTTTCGGGCGCGGACGGAACCTTTGGCTTTACGCTCGACGGCGAGGGCTTTATCCTGGCCTCCACCGTCGCAGGTGCCCTTTCGACCTGCCTGATCGGTATCTTCTCGCGCGAGCACGACGGCGTCTTGCTTGCCGGGTGGCAGTTCTTGGTCGGCGGCCTGGTCCTCACCGCCATCGGCTTTTTGATGGGTGGTGCGCTCTCCCCCACCGCGATCGCCCCCGCCATCGCGCTCATTATCTATATGGCGCTTATCTCCGCGGTCGCCTACTCGCTGTGGTCGCGCCTGCTTGCCGTCAATCCCGTCAGCCGCGTCTCGGTCTTTGGGTTTATGAACCCGGTCTTCGGCGTGCTGCTGAGTGCGCTGCTGCTCGGCGAGGGCGCCGGCACGAGCCCCGTTACCGTCATCGTTGCCCTGCTGTTGGTCTGCGGCGGCATCATCATCGTCAACAAACCTAAAAAGGCCTAGTAGGCCACCCCGTTCCGAGAAAAAGACGAGGCGCATCTTCGACAGTCGCTACTAATCCCGCCAACACAAAGGGGGCGCACGACCATCGCAACGGTCGTGCGCCCCCTTTTTCTAGCGTATCTGGACGCCGACTTTCTTCTTCTCGCCCTTGACGCGATAGAGCTCCGCATCGGCAGCACGAAGCAAATCCTGCCAGGTATCGATCCCATCGCCAACCCGCGCGTAACCGATAGACATCTGCAACAGATACGGCACCTCGGCACGAGCGAGTTCGTCGTTGATCGCCGTGCACAGGTCTATGATGTCCCGTTCCGTCGCTGCCTTTTGGAGCACCACGAACTCATCGCCGCCATAGCGCGCGATAAAGCCGCCGGACATCGAACAGACGTCCTTGAGCGCCTTCGAAACAACCTGAAGGGCATGGTCGCCCTCGACATGTCCATAGTGGTCGTTAATCTGCTTAAAGCCGTCAGCATCCATCATCAGCAGATACACATCATCGGCCTGGTCAGCACCCGAGAACAGCGACAGCATATAGGTCTCAAAACGGTTACGGTTGTTGAGTCCAGTCAACGGGTCAGTCGAGATCAGCTGCTCCTGGTAGACGATATAGAGCAGCAAAATACTGATCATTATGCCGACGCAAAGGCCGGGCACCGAAAATACGACCTGAAAGGTACCGCCCACCAGAGCGGGGACCGCGAAAAAGGCGAGGGTGCGATAAATGGCCTTCTTTTGCAGGCTTTCGACTTTTCGAGCCTGAACAAAGGCATGCAAGGACGTATATATGACGTAGCAGTAGCTAACGATAGGCTGAATCATATAAGCTGCACCGCGACGATATACGCCTTGCGCATCGATATAGAAAAGAGTGTGTGTCCAGTAGCTGGTAAATGCCAGGGCGACCACTACCGCCGTAGGCAATGCCACGAGTGCCATCCTGTAGCGCGTGGCCAGGAATCGCGAGCCCTGCATCGTCTCGGAATAGAAGAACCAAATGAGGCACGCGATGGCGAACAGCGAAAACGAGACCGCGTTGGAAATCCAGTTGGCTGTAATGCCCACAGGAGTGCTCACGCCGTCCGAGAGCGTCCAAATCATATCGAAGAAAATGTAGGCGGCAGACGTGTAGCCCAGCATGCTGAACAAAAGCTGCTGGGTGCTCGAGAACAAGGAGCGGCGACTTCGCGCGGCAAGCCCGATAAGAATAATCATGCACAGCATAAATATCTCGATCTTGAGTGCCTTAACCACCAGGCTCCATCCCCTCTATATCCAAGTGGCCAAAATCGCCCGAGACACACTCGGACAGCAAACACCCCTTACTCCCAGGGGTAAAGGGAATAATAGCAGAGCGTCCGAATGACACTGAATAACAGATGCCGTTCGGACGCTCAGATGGCGTGAATTGCACGCGCCGTTTCATTGACTCGAAGAGACGATTACTCGCCGTCGATATCGGTCGCGACGGCCTCCTCGATAGCCTCGACGCCGGCAACCGACAGGTCCTCCTTGCCCTGGCAGAACTTCTTGTCGACCCAGCCGGTCAGGATCGGGGCCAGGATCGCCGTGATGATAACGGCAGTGGCGATCTGGGCGTACGCGGTGGGCGCAAGCTCGGCATAGCGCGGAGCGACCTCGGCGAGAGCGACCGGGGTGGTCATGGCCGTACCGGCGATGGTGGAGCAGGCAACGGCAGCCTTGCCGTTGCCGCCGCACAGGCGCTCAAAGGCAAAGGTGATGGGACCGACGATAAAGAGCGTGATGAGGCCCAGCAGGATGCCCGAGATGCCGCCAGTGATGAAACTCGACAGGCTCATGGACGCACCGAGCTGAAAACCGATGACGGCGATCGCGGGATTGGCGCCGGGGACCAGCAGGTTCTTGATGAACGGGAACAGGTTGCCCAAAACCATGCCGATAACGAGCGGCAGGATGGAGCCGATGATGGTGCCCAGCGGGATATTCGCGAGACCCGAGACACCGAGGATGATCATCGTGACGGCAGGACCGGCCGTAAAGAACAGAATGCCCACGGCGCCCTGCTCGGACTCATCGCCGAACTCGCCCATAATGCCCGTATAGAGCGCCATGTTGCAGAACGTGATGCCGCCGATGATGGATACGGAGCTCAGGCCCAGGAAGTTATCGTTAAAGAAATACGCCACGCCCAAGCCGAGAGCCGCCGCGACGACAAGCTTGGGAATCAACACGACGATACCGGTCTTGATGGCGCCCGGCGTGGACTTAAAGCTGATGCCGGCGCCCACGAAGAGCAGAATCGCGGCGACGATGGTGTTGGAGCCGCCACGGCAGGCAGCCGTAAAGAAGCCGCCGATCTCAAAGACCTGCGGACAGAAGGTGTTGAGCAAAAGGCCGACGATCATGGGATAGATCATGATGTCGCCCGGGATACGCGGGACCTTGAATTTCTTTTGCTCGTTGGCGGTTGCTTCCTGTGCCATGAAACCCCCATTTCCGCTGACGGGGAACAAAAGCCCACGTCATGCTTTGCTACAGTAAAGTCTGACCATGGTACCAGAAGAAGCAGACCAGCTCGATGAGAAATTCGATTCGGGGCGGCAATGGCAAAAGAGACGCTGGCCCCTATATGAGGCTCAAAACGATATACAGCACAACGCCCGAGACGCAGCACCACAGCATCGACTTTGTCTTAATCGCCACCACCACGACGCCGGCAGCGGCGACCCAGGGAACCAGGGCGGGCCACAGCCCCGCATCGAACGCACCGGGGCTTACCAAGTCGTTGGCGACCAGCGCGGCGAAGGCAGCGGGCGGAATGTAGCCCAGGGCCTCGGTAACGCGGGGCGGCAGGGTCCGTCCGCGCAGGGCGAACGCTGGCGCGATGCGAAAGAATGCGATGGCTGCCCACGACGACAGCCACAGAATCAAAAACTCGTTAACGGGCATCGCGAGCACCCCTTCCGTCGAATACGGCATCGCACACAAGCTCGATGACAACGCCGACCACGACGCTTGCCGGCACGGCAATATTCGTAAGGCCCAAGAACTTGAACATGGCGACGGACACCGCGCCCGAAACCGCCGCGACGACATTGCCGCGCGACAGGCGCTGCGAAAAGAGTAGGCAGATGAAGAGCGACGTGCAGACAAAGCCTGCGATAGCGGTAGGAACATCGACGGCGGCACCGGCGACGGCGCCCACCGTGCACGCGACGCCCCATGTCGCGATGAGGATCGCGTTGAGCGCAAAGGCCTCTTTTGGACCCCAGTCATCGCTCTCGACCAATTTGGCCAACGAGATGCCGTAGGCCTCCTCGGTAAGCGTCGCCGTAACCGCCAGCGTCTGGCGTTTCGAAGCCCCGGCAAGATGGGGCGCAAGCGATGCCGAGTAGAGCGCAAAGCGAGAGGAGATGGCGGCGACGCTTGCGACGATCGATGCCGCCGGCACGCCCGCCAGCCACAGGTTGCAGATCATAAACTGACCGCTGCCCGTCACAAACGTGGTACTCAGGGCAAAGACCATCCAGGGCTCCATCCCCGTCTGCGCCATAATCATTCCGCACGGCGCGCCTATCGCAACATAGGTAAGCATCACCGGCCAGACAGTTTTAACGATTTTGAGCACCATAACGTTCCTTATCCCGACAAGGCATCCGAGCCGCATGTAACGATGCGGCAGAATTATCGTCCGACGGCAACCGAGTTCACCTACAATTGCCACCGGATCGAAAGACACAACTTTTTAGGAAGTCATTATGACAGCTATCGATCGAACGCGGGCAGCCAGGGCCTTCAAGACCTATACCGATGCCTACGATGCCACCAATCCGCGCATCGCACTCAAAATCGAGCACACGTACCACGTTGCCAGAGTATGCGATGCCGTGGCGCGCGAGCAGAACTGGTCGACAGAGGATATTGACCTGGCGTGGCTTTGCGGCTTGCTGCACGATATGGGCCGCTTTGAGCAGCTGCGACGCTGGGACACCTTTAAAGATGCCGAGAGCATGAGCCATGCAGCGTTGGGCGTCGAGGTCCTCTTTGGCGAGAATCCCGCCGATGCACCAGCCGCAACGAGCATCCGCAATTTTATTGAGGCCGACGAGAACGACGAGCTCATTCGCGCGAGCATTGCCTATCACAGCGATTTCCGCCTACCCGAGGAGCTCGACGAGCGCACGCGGCGCTTCTGCGATATCGTGCGCGACGGCGATAAGGTCGACATTATGCGCACCATCGCCGACAGCACCGTCGATACTATCCTCAAGGTGGACGAGAAGACGTTTCTCGCCAGCCATTTCTCATCGCCGACACTCACCGCCTTTGACGAGCACCGCTGCGTTGCACGCGATGAGCGCAACGAACCTGCAGACTTCCTGGTAGGGCTCATCTGCTTTATGTTTGAACTTGTCTATCCCGCAAGTCGCGCGCTGGCGTGCGAGCAGGGCGATATCTACCGCCTGCTCGACGCACCCTTTGGCATTACGCGGCCTTTCGCCGATCCCACCACACAGACGGCCTGGGAGCGCCTAAAGGACGAGATGCGCGACTGGCTGGCGCGTGCCTAGCGCTCAAGCTGGGCCAGCAGCTCCTCGACGACCTCGACGGCGTCGCCGACGACCTTATACTGGGCGGCGCCAAAGATGGGGGCGTCCGGGTCCTCATTGATGGCGATAATGCACTCCGCCCCGCCGATGCCGGCGAGATGCTGGATGGCACCCGAGACACCGATGCTCACGAGGAGCTTGGGCGAGACCGACACGCCCGTCTGGCCGATCTGGTGGCGATACTCCAGCCAGCCCGCCTCCACCACGGGGCGCGTGCAGCCGAGCTCGGCACCGAGGGCTTCGGCAAGCTTTCTCATCAACGGCAGATTTTTCTTGGAGCCGATACCGCGGCCCACCACAACCAGACGCTCGGCATCGGCGATCGAGGCCTGCTGTCCCCACTCCTCGGCAGGGATTGAGATCTCGACACGAGCCTTGGCGTCTTCCGCAAGCGCTACTTGGGTAATCGTGCCGGAGCGGCCGTAGTCAAAGTCGGGCGCCTTAAAGATGCCGGGACGCACCGTTGCCATCTGGGGACGGTGATTGGGGCAGATGATGGTGGCCATCAGGTTGCCGCCAAACGCCGGGCGCGTCTGCTGCAACAAACCCGTCTCCGTATCCATCGAGAGCACGGTGCAGTCGGCCGTAAGGCCCGTCTGCAAGCGGACGGCAACGCCAGGCGCCAGCTCGCGACCAAAGGCGGTCGCGCCGTAGAGGATGGCCTCGGGTTTGCGCTCGGCCACCAAATCGCAGATCAAGCGGGCGTAGACCTCCGCGTCGTTTTGGCGCAGGCGCTCGTCACGACAGACCATAACTTCGTCTGCACCGGCACAGACCAGATGCTCCAGCTCCCCAAGTGAGCTCTCGGGACCCATGCCGACCAGCGCCACCAGACGGCAGCCACGGGCATTGGCAAGCTCGCATCCCTTGCCCATGAGCTCATAGGCCACAGGGGCTACGGTGTCATGCTCGTCAGTCTGCACAAATACCCAAATGTCTTGGTATGCGTCGAGATCGACTGCGTCAGTGGCCTCATCGCGTTCAATCGAGATAGCGCTGACCGGACAGGCGTCGACGCAGCCGCCGCACAGGATGCAGCCGTCGGTTACGCGGGCGCAGCGGTTTGGCCGCTCACCCTCCACCACAATACCGCCCGAGGCGCAGGCACGAACGCAGCGACCGCAGCCGATGCAGGCTTCGCTATCGATAACCAGTCCGCTCATCTATGCCATCCCCTCGATAATCTTGGCAAGCTTTGCCGCCTGCTCGGTCGGTTTGCCCTCAACGGCTTCACACGTTTGATCGCGGTCGGGCACAAATGAGCGCACGACCTGCGTCGGCGAGCCGGCAAGACCGCAGCGCGCAGGGTCGGCATGCACGTCGGCAGCGTTGACCACGCGCACGTCAGCCTCCTCAGCCGCACGAATACCGGCGATGCTCGGCATGCGCAGCTGGCCGATCTCCTTAGCGGTCGTCATCGCACACGGCATCTCAAGATAGACCGTCTCTTCGCCGGCATCGCATCCGTGAACGAGCGCCAGCGAACCGCACGTCGTAAAGCCCGCGCTCTGCACGCAGCTCACATCGGTCACGCAGGGAATCTCGAAGGCGCCGGCAAGCTCGGGACCAATCTGGGCCGTATCGCCGTCCACCGCCATCTTGCCGCAGATAAGCAGGTCGAAGTCCTCGTCGAGTGCCTCGATACCGCATTTGAGGGCATACGTGGTCGCCAAGGTATCGGCACCTGCAAAGGCGCGATCGGTTAGCAGCAGCGCGTCGTCGGCGCCACGGGCGATGCAGTCGCGCAGCAGCGCTTCGGTCGCGGGAATACCCATCGACACCACCGTCACGCGCACATCCATGCCAAAGCCGATAAAGTCGTCCTTGAGCGCCAGCGCGCACTCCAGGGCGCTCGCATCAAAGGGATTGATGACCGCCTGCTTGCCGTCGCGCACAATGGTATTGGTCTTGGGGTCCATCTTGACCTCGGTGCTACCCGGCACCGCCTTGACGCACACCACCATATGGAAATCACTCATCTTCACGCGCCCCCTTTCTGGACGAGTTCATCCAAGAGCTTCTCCGAAAACAGGTTGCCGCGACCCAGCTGCCCGGCAGGATCGAGCTGGAGCTTGAGCCGTGCCGATTCGACCATAGCCTCGTGGCCGTACATCGTCTCAAGAAAGCCCGCCTTGATCTTGCCGACGCCGTGCTCGGCGGAGACGGCACCGCCCATAGCCGTAACTTCAGAGGCCCACTGGGCAAACAACTCGACGCCGCGGCGGTAATCCTGCGCATCGCGCGGCAGAATGTTCACATGCAGGTGGTTGTTACCAATGTGTCCCCAAGCGGCAGACTCGAGCCCGCTTTCGGCCAACGTGCGTCGATAGAGGGCGATGACATCGGCCAAGCGTGCGTTGGGCACCGACATGTCCGAGCCCAGCTTGGTGATAGTGGGGTCGGTGCGGCGGCGCTCGTCGATAAGCATATTGACGCTCTCGGGCACCGCATGGCGGAAGAATCGCTGGCATTCGCGATCGACCTCGGTACGCGCGACCCACGTCGCATCGTCGCGGCCACCTGCAAGCTCCAGCACCCAACCCAAGTGATACAGCTCCTCGGTCGCTTGGGCCTCGTCGTCGCAGTCGAGCTCCACGTAGACGCAGACCTTGGCCTCTTTGTCGAGCGCCGGCAGTGAAGAAAACGCCGTCGACTGCTCGCGCTGGCGGCGTAGGATATCCAAAGCCCCAGCATCAAAATACTCGATGGCGGCCGCATGGGACAGGACGGGGCGCACGGAATCGGTGAAGGACACGGCCTTGTCTTCGCTATCGAAGAAGCAACTGACGCCCCAAACGACCGCAGGCGCCGCCTGCAGGGCAATCTCGAGCTCCGTGATGACGCCGAGCGTGCCGCAGGCGCCGATAAAGAGGTCGATGGCATCCATGTCGTCCGCGACGAAATAGCCCGAAGCGTTTTTGGTCTCGGGCATGATATAGCCGGGAAGATCGAGCTCGAGCGCGCGGCCTTCCGCTGTCGCAAGTGACAGGTGGCGACCCCGGGCAAAAACCTCGCCGCGCTGAAGCTCGACCAGGTCGCCATCGGTCAGCGCGACGTGAAGACCCGTGATGTGGGGGCGCATGGGACCGTAAGCGTAGCTACGGGCGCCAGAGGCGTTGCATGCCGCCATACCGCCCAAGCAGGCAGATGCCTCGGTGGGATCGGTGGGAAAGAACTGCTCGGGGGCTTCTTGAAATTCCTCGTAAGCCTTAAGCGAAGCCTGGTCCCAGCCTGCGGTCGGGAGCATCTTCTTGCCCAGCTGCTTGCGCAGCTCGGACAGCACGACGCCGGGCTCAACACGCAAGAGAAAGTGGCCCTCGTCATCGCGGCGAAGGCCAAGGTAGCGATTCATACGGGAGGTATTGAGGATGTGGCCGCCATGGGGCACGGCGCCGGCGGCAAGACCGGTCCGGGCGCCCTGAACCGTTACCGAGACACGCTCGGCATGGAGCTGCCGCAGGATGGCGCAAGCCTCGCCTTCCGATGTTGGAAACGAAATGCTCGAGGCCTCGCCCGACGAGCGAGACTCGTCGCGACCGTATTCCTCGAACTCATCGGTGAAGGGTTTGATGGTTGCAGACATGCAGAACTCCCCTTTAGCTAACTACAGTGTTTGCAGGGAGATGTTACCGCATCGTTTCGTTGACGTGTTCGAGACCGTCTCCATAATTGAGGATTTTTACGTTCGCGCAATTCGGCGAGCGGCTTGATTTCCTCGGCAGACGATGCTTTTGACACATATGGCCCCGCCGTCGCCGACCGCGCGATTGTCGCTTGAAAAAAGTTGGAGTATTTTTTGCCGCCTTTTACCTGCGGAGACACCAATCCGTCAAGCATTTGGTCAGCAATTGGTCAAGTAGTGGCTGATACCGTCGGCATCAACAGCCAAAACCGACAGAAGTTTTGGCCCCAGAAGCAGGGAGGTTCCCATGGCATATTACTGGCCCCAGTACGGCATCGCCATCGAAGTCGACGACGATCCCCATCTCCTGCCTTTCGACGAAGAGGCATTCCCCGATACGACGGTCTACCACGTTACCACCGATGTGATCTGCGACCCCGAGTCGTTCTCGGCGCTCGCCCACCGCATCGCGCATATCCACGACATCGAGCTCCCTCCCGACTTCGACGAGCTTGTCTACTCACGCCGCCTGATGCTTCACATGCTCTTTGGAGCGAACCCGTCCACCTTTGCGCGCATCTATACCGCCAAGGATGCCGCATGAGCGCGAAGAAGCCACCCCACTTTGCAGGCCTGGGTCGTCGCAAGAAGCTCATCGTTGCCTGCTTGGCCATCGTCTGTGCCCTTGTCGCCGTAGGACTATACGCTTGGCAGTCGCAGCCCGTACCCGAGGCGGGCGCTTCGGTTACGACGGCCGAGGGCAAAACGCGTCAGGAAATCCAAGATGAGCTCGACGCCATCGTCCGCGACAACATGATGACGATCTCGGTCGCACCAGTCGCCCAGCTACAAAAAGGCGGCAAGCTGCGCGTCAACGTGCAAAACGTCCAGGACAACAAGTTTCCCCAGCGTTTCCGCGTGATCCAAAACGACGAGACCATCTATGAATCGGGCGTGGTCGAGACCGGCAAGACAATCGAAACGTGCCCCGCCGGCGACATCAAAGAAGGCGAGGCGTACATCGAGATCCAGGCACTCGATGCCAAGACCCTCGACAGCCACGGCAATCCGACACGTGTCAAGGTGCGGGTTGAGCAAGCCGAGAACTAGCTTTTCCGGCCGACGCGGCACCGCACGCAATTCACCAGCATTCGTCCAATCATCGCGGGGACGGCCCGCGGCGAATAGAAAGGAACGACCATGGACATCACCAGGAACATGAACGGAGCCAGAGCGCTCGTCGTGGGCGCAGGGCTCGCGCTCGCGCTCGCAATGGGCGCCGCCCCGACGCCAGCTATGGCAGCCGGGCGCGTTGGAACCACGAAAGTAATGGTCAGGACCGAGATCGACAACGTTGAGTTCAAAGTTCCGACGGTTATTCCCTTCGTCGCCAAGGCCGACGGCACGCTCCAGGGCCCCTCAGAAGACGCGACCACCATCGATAATCATTCGGCCTACGGCATCCATGTCACCAACATGAAGATCGACGCCATGAACACCTGGACCATTGCTGCCGACGCCAAGGCCGGAACCGCGCAGAACTCCATCGACTTTAAGGTCGGCCCCGACGGCGCACTCCAGAACGCCAGCGCCGCAATGCAGGGGACGGGCCTCGATCTTTCCAAGAACGCAGCCTTCGACATGAGCTACCAGGGCATTGCCGGCGGCAAGGACAAAATTAAGCTCAAGACAAGCGGAAACGTCGCCCGCGTCACGCGCGACATCTTCCGCGTAACCGGCGAAGGCGATCAGGTTGCAACGATCACCTGGACGGTCGAGCCCGGTGCGCACACGGCATAAGGCCGTCGCCCTGGCCGCCGCCGTCAGCATCCTAGCGTTTGGCCCAGCCATGGCCTTTGCCCAGCAAGAACAGGCGCAGGCCGCCACGCAAGTGACGGTCGACCTCTCGGGGCTCGACCGCGGCAACCGCGAGGAACCATTGGCGCAGACAGGCGATGGACGATGGCTCTTGGCAGCAGGCGCCACAGCAGCAGGCGCGGGAACCGCCAGCCTCGGCCTGCACATCAAACGCAGCCAGAAACAAAACACGGACAGGCCGCACTAAATTAGCTAAGGAGACCCCATGGCATCGAAGAACCTTTTGCCCGTCGTCGCACTCTGCGGCGCGCTCGCAACCGGAACGCCTGTCGCCGCTTGGGCGACTCCCGTCATGGCAGACTCCTTACCAGCAGCCCTAAGCTCCGCATCAAATCCGTCGAGCGCCATTGCGTGCAAGCGTTTTTCGATCGCACAGGCTGCAATCTCAACCTCGGGATGCCTTCGTCGTAATACGGACGGTTCGATAGTCGTGGATATCAATCGTTCGAACAAGGCAAACGGCTCCCAGGCGGGGTACGCCGTCTGCACGTGGCGCTCGGTTGTGCTCGACGCAGATGGCGATCCATGCAATTTAGAGCTGCACATCGACATCGCTTCGATCGATGACTCGGCGAACGGAGCGAAGGTCGCCTTCGACGGTGCGTTTTTCGAGAAAGGAGGCGGTATATGTCTGGGCTGCGCCGCCGCGAATGCAGACGACACGCAGCCCACCCTCTCATTCACGGCATCGTTGCGGTTGACCAAAGCCGACACCGATGCCATCGCGGCGGGAGAAGCGTCCCTGCTGTTCTACGCCGTCAGCACCAAAGACACAGACGCTCATTTCGAGAAGCCAGCCGGATCACTCAGCCTTACACGAGGGATAGAGGCAGGCCCTATTGAAATCGATGCCCACGCGCAAAGCAGGCAACGCATTCTTGCCGACCCGGCGCTTCTCGAAATGGAGTGGAACGGATCAGGAGCCATCGGAATTATCCCCTCCGCGCTTGACGCCAAGACGCTCCCCTCAAACGACGAACCCATCAACGCAACCATACAAGAAGAGAACGCGGACAAAGAAGCAGGTGCGGGCGACACGCCGTCGCCGACAAACAGCGTCCCAGCTTCTTTCGAAGCACCGAATGAGCCCGCTAACGATCCAAACGATCCCGAGCTCGCAGACAGTCTGGGGCTTGCTGATCCTCAAGAGATCGATGAAGGTAACTGCTGCGTGCTTGCCGCGCTCGACCACACAGAGGTCATCGACGCTGCGAACATCGAAGTTGCCGCCGCCAATCAGCCCGTCCGCAAGTCGGCCATCATCGCATTTCCTGAATCCATCGAAGTCGTCTTTTTGCCATCGGGCGAGGTCGTGGCCCCAACACTGCTCACCTTGTTGGGCGCCAAGAATACTCGAAACGAAATTAAAAAGGTCACGGTTGTCGACCCTGCAACCACCGCCAAGCTGCGTCTATACGCCGTTGCTCCAGACGGAGGCAAGACCTTGGAATTCGATGGTGACACACTCCTAGCCTGGCGACATCTGGACATTATGCAAGACGTCTCGTATCAGATCGAACTCGAAGGGTTTGATCGTGCCCGCGATGCCAATATCATCGCCGCGGCTATTGAATCCCCACAGCGGCTTATGACACTGCGCTTTGACTACTATCCCTATGTCCCGACAACCACCTGAGGCTTAAATGCTGCGCATCATTCCTAACACCACTTATATAACGTATTAGATGAGTCGCGATGTGCCTCGCATTTCGTTCTGCTACGATTGCCACGTTGGCATCAATACAGGAGGGCTCATGCCGGGCTTGGGAACAATCATCAACGTTGTGCTTTTAGTTGCGGGCGGTCTTTTGGGATTAGCGGGCGGCCGCTTCATTACACCGCGCATCCAAGACACGCTCATGAAAGCATCGGGGCTGTGCGTCCTGTTTATCGGCCTTGGCGGCACCATGCAAAAGATGCTCATCATCGATGGAAAGGCGCTGGCGACCACCGGTACCACCATGCTCATTGTCTCGTTCGCCCTCGGCTCGCTCATCGGCGAGGCCATCAACTTGGAGGCCGCCATTGAAAACCTTGGCGAATGGCTCAAGCGCAAAACCGGCAGCGAGGGCGATAACGAGTTCACCAACGCTTTCGTCTCGACTTCACTCACCGTGTGTATCGGCGCCATGGCCATTGTGGGATCGATCCAGGACGGTCTGCTCGGTGACTGGTCAACGCTTGCCCTGAAAGGCGCATTGGACTGCATCATCGTCTGCACCATGACGGCGTCGCTTGGCCGCGGCTGCATTTTCTCCGCCCTGCCCGTCGCCGTGTTCCAGGGGACGATCACGCTGTTTGCCGGCGCGCTCTCCCCCATCATGACCGCCGCCGCCCTCGACAGCCTATCGCTCGTGGGCTCTATGCTCATCTTCTGCGTCGGAGTCAACCTCATCCGTCCTCAGACCTTCCGCACGGCCAATATGCTCCCCTCCGTTGTCATAGCCGTCATCTATGCCCTCCTGTTCTAAATCTATCAACGCAGCGGTATCTCGAACACCTGTTTGATGCTGTGCTATGATATGAGGTCACCGTAGCTGCGTTCGAGAGGAGGAGCGGTGGCCGACCAGGACATCAAGATGCTCATCGAGCGCATTATGGCCGAGGCCCGGACCCATCAGTCTGCTCGCTTCTCAAACGAAGTCTATGCTGACGAGCCAATTCTCAAAACCGGTCGTCAGATGCAGAACTTCCTTCCCGACCAATACCGCAAGATGCGCGAGATATCGCGCTGGCAGGATGACCCCAAAGGCGGCGCGGGTCGCTGGCTTTCGGAAGCCGAGCTTTTCTACCGCCAAGGCCTGCTGATGGCCGACTTTGAGGACGACTGCCCCTACAACGGTACGTTCAAGTCGTACTTTCCCACCTATAACGCCATGAGCGATCGGCAGTTGCGTGGCTATTTTACCTGGCGTGCACAAGTGCGCCGCGGAACCGTCGAGGAAACGTCTACGTCCTTTGCCTTCCTGTATCTCTATGAGCTGATCTGTGGCATTGGCGTAGATGACCCACTCGATGGTTTTAACAAAATCAAGGCCTTTTGGGATGCCTACCGCGCCTTCGAGCCCGGCATCGACCGGTTTGCACGCGTGTGGCTGCAGGACTACGCCGTGTTCCACGGACTCGACCCCAAGCTGCTTCGCGACTCTAAAACCGTCATGTTCGACAACGCCCTCATCGAGCTGCGCCGCGCGGCTCGAGACCTTGCACCTACACCGACGCCGTCGGCCCAAGTCCCCAAGCGTCGCAAAACCTCCGAGCCCACGCTCCCCCTTCCGCCCGACGAGGCAGGCGAGGAGCGACTCATGACCGCTATAAACGCCCTCTCCACGTACAACCTGAATAACTCACGGCTCGACCGTTCCCACCATCGCGACCTGCGCCACGTGGCATGCGCCGTGTATGTCCGTATGGCGCGCTACTATGACACGCACCGAAAGACCGGCATCGTAGCGAGCTTGTTTGGGGAGGAGACGGCCATGCCCTACACCATGTTTGCCTCGGCCGTGTTCTTTGCGCCCGAGCGCCACGAGGACTGCGAATATCGCCTGGACCCCATTCACATCTACCGCTGCCAAAATGGCTTTTGGGAATGCATGCGCATCCACGGCAGCAGACAAAAAAGCAGCAAGCTCGGTGAGATGATGCGCGCCTGCGACCAACGCCTGCGCCTGGCCCTAGACCCCACCCATCCCCTGAAGGAGGAGAAGGTCCCCAAATATCTGGCCAAGATCATCGATGACGAGATCGTGGCATGGCTTTCGTGGGACGCCGCGCACCAGCCCGTCAAGATCGATATCGATTTGAGTCAGCTAGGGCACATTCGGAGCGCCGCCGCGCAAACGCGTGAAGCGCTTTTGATTGATGAGGAGCGCGAGGATGATGTGCTCGCAGAGGTCGATACGGCGGGTTCCGAGCAGCCGAAAGCCGAGCCCGCAGCAGACGCGTTTGTCGAGCTGGTCGCGGCACCCATTCGGCAGGACGAGGCCGACGAGCCGACCATATCCACCGAACAGTTTGGTGTCGTGGCGCCGCTGCTCGCACCGACGCCAGCGGTCGTATCGACTGCACCCGCTGGCACCGCAACCGCACTCGATCCCGCCGCAGACGCCTATCTTCGAGCACTACTCGAGCAAAACGCAGCGCAGACGGCATCGGCGGTGGAGAGGTCGGGACAGAGTGAGGACATGCTCGTCGATACCATCAACGAGGCGCTCTTTGACCTGGTGGGTGACACCGTAATTGAATTTGGCGCAGCAGGACCGCACATTATCGAGGACTACGAAGCAGACGTGAGAGGATACCTAGACCATGAGTGATAACGCATCCGCAGCACCCCGCGTGCCCAAGCGCGTCGCTGCCGTCATTCTCAACTCGCTCAAGGGCGGCGTGGTCCCGCGCATCGGCCTTCCCTATATCACCGTAGGACGCGAGGTCGAGATCCGCGCCCTGCTCACCGACCTGAGTCTCATCGCCGGCGGCGGCGCAAGCTTCCGCTTTCTGGTCGGTCGCTACGGAGCCGGCAAGAGCTTTTTGCTCCAGACCATCCGCACGCACGCCATGGGCGAGGGATTCGTCGTGGCCGATGCCGACCTATCCCCTGAGCGCCGCCTGCAGGGCGGCCAGGGACAGGGCCTTGCCACCTACCGTGAGCTCATCCGCAACATATCGACTAAAACGCGCCCCGAGGGCGGTGCGCTCAACCTTATCCTGGATCGCTGGGTCGCCTCGTGTGCCGATGCCGATGAGTCTGCCGTCAATGCCCAACTGGCCCCGCTCGAGGAAATGGTCCACGGCTTCGACTTCGCCCGCATGCTCCGCCGCTACCGCGCGGCAGTATCCGAGGGCGACGAAGAAGCCATGAGCCGCGTGACCAAATGGATTCGCGGCGAGTACCGCACCAAGAGTGAGGCACGCGCCGAGCTGGGCTCCTCGACCATCATCAGTGATGACGACTGGTACGACTACGTTAAGCTCATTGCGCGCTTTTTGGTCTGCAGCGGCTACAAGGGCATGCTGGTGCTCATCGACGAGCTCGTGAATCTGTACAAGATTCCCAACGCGATCACTCGCCAATACAACTACGAGAAGATCTTGACCATGTACAACGACACGCTCCAGGGCAAAGCGCAGTACCTGGGCATAATCATGGGCGGCACGCCAACCTCCATCGAAGACCGCCGCCGCGGCGTGTTCTCCTACGAAGCCCTGCGCAGCCGACTCGCTCAGGGCCGCTTTGCGCGCGAGGACCTTAAGGACATGCTCGCGCCCATCATCCGCCTGCAGCCACTCACCTATGAGGAACTGCTGGTGCTCATCGAAAAACTCATGCAAATCCATGCCGGCTACTTTGGCTGGACACCCACGCTTACCGAGAACGACTTGGTGGGCTTTCTCAAGATTGAGTTTGGCCGCGTGGGAGCCGATACGCACTTAACGCCGCGTGAGGTCATCCGTGACTTTATCGAGCTGCTCGATATCCTGTGTCAGAACCCCGATGCAAATGTGGCGGAGCTGCTGCAAAGCGTCGGCGGCGACGCGCTGGCGCCGGCAGCCGCAACAGGCGACACCGGCGCTGCAGACGGTGACCGCAACTTCGCCGAATTCACCATCTAACCTGCCAAAACGGGACAGGTTTATTTTGGCAGGTTTTATCTGGGCAAACGTTGAAGCAGCAATGCAGCAAGCCGTTGCCAGCCGCGTTGAGAGATTCGTTTTTGAGAGGAGGCCCCGTGAACGCCTTTGACAGATATGCTCCGTTTATCCAAGACTTCATCTACTCCCACGATTGGGAGAGTCTGCGCTCTATCCAGGTTGCAGCGGCAGACGCCATCTTTAACACGCAAGATAATGTGCTCCTGACGGCATCCACGGCTTCCGGCAAAACCGAGGCAGCCTTCTTTCCCATCCTGACCGAGTTTTGGGAGAACCCGCCCGCAAGCGTGGGCGCCCTCTACATCGGCCCCCTCAAGGCGCTCATCAATGATCAGTTCGTCCGTCTCAACGACCTCTGCGAAGAAGCCGACCTCCCTGTCTGGCACTGGCATGGCGATGTCTCGCAGTCGCACAAGGCTAAGCTCATCAAAAAACCGAGCGGCATCTTGCAGATTACGCCCGAGTCACTCGAAGCGCTCTTAATCCATAAGCACATGGCGATTCCGCGCATGTTTTGCGACCTGCGCTACGTGGTCATCGACGAGGTCCATTCGCTCATGCGCGGCGACCGTGGCGGGCAGACGCTCTGCCTTATCGAGCGGCTCTCGCGCATGGCCGGCGTGCAGCCTCGACGCATCGGCCTTTCTGCCACCATCGGCGACCCCGAGCGCACGGGCGCTTTTCTCTCACAGGGAACGGGGCGCGACTGTGTTATCCCCCGCTTTGAAGAACCGCGCCGCGTGTGGCGCATCTCCATGGAGCACTTCTACAACTCGGGTCCCCAGGCACAGCAGCGGGGATTCGAGAGCACGGGTCCTCAAGAGGCCGAAGTGCTTGCGTGCGAGCGTATCGAGGCGGCGGCATCCGCGGCACTGCCCGCCGGCGCCCAAGACATGCGTCACAGCGGACAGCTCACACAAGAGGAGCGCCGTCAACGTCGTGAGCGGGCACGGAGCAAGGCCGCTCCCAAGGACCGCCAAGCTTCCTCGGCCCCCGAGGGCGAAGTCGACATCCCACGAGCGACCGAGCAGGCGCTTCTCAACCCCACCGACACGGCGCCCGACAACGCCGACCCCGGTATGGGCTATATCTTTGAACATACGCGCGGCCGTAAGTGCCTGGTCTTTGCCAACTCGCGCGAGGAGGCAGAGGCCGTGTGCTCCATGCTGCGCAGCCACTGCGAAAGTCGACACGAGCCCGACCGTTTTCTCATCCACCATGGCAATCTTTCGGCATCGCTACGCGAGACGGCCGAAGAACTCATGCGCGATGAAGAGCAGGCACAGACAACCGTCACCACCTCTACGCTGGAGCTCGGTATCGATATCGGCCGTCTGGAGCGTGCGTTTCAGATCGATGCGCCGTTTACCGTCAGTTCCTTTTTGCAGCGAATGGGCCGCACGGGACGCCGCGACCTTCCGCCCGAGATGTGGTTTGTCATGCGCGAGGAAGAGCCCGAGCCGCGCACGATGATGCCCGAAACCATTCCTTGGAAGCTCCTGCAGGGCATCGCGCTCGTACAACTCTATCGCGAGGAAAAATGGGTCGAGCCGCCTGAGCTCGATCGACTCCCCTACAGTCTGCTCTATCACCAGACCATGTCGACCCTCGCCAGCACCGGAGAGCTCACGCCGGCCGAACTTGCCCAGCGCGTGCTCACACTGAGCTATTTCCATCGTATCTCGGCCGATGACTATCGCGTGCTGCTGCGTCACCTCATTAAGATCGACCATATCCAGGTCACCGAAGGCGGCGGGCTCATCGTGGGTCTCGCGGGCGAGCGCATCATCAACAACTTTAAGTTCTACGCCGTGTTCCAGGAAAACGAGGAGTTCACCGTTCGTAGCGAGTCGGCCGAATTGGGCACGATCGTCAACCCGCCACCGCCCGGTGAGCGCATCGCCATCGCCGGACACTGCTGGATTGTCGAGGAAGTGGACTGGAAGCGCCACACCGTCTTTGCCACGCAGGTCAAGGGTCGTGTGCCAGCCTACTTTGGCGACTGCCCCGGTGACATCAATACACACGTACTCGAGCGCATGCGCAAGACGCTCAACGAGCACGCGACATATCCGTACCTCATGGGTAACGCACGGGCTCGCTTGGCACAAGCTCGTCATACCGCCGAGATTTCGGGCGCGGGAACTAAGCCGCTCATCAACCTGGGTGGCGACACCTGGGTGCTCTTCCCCTGGTTAGGCAGCTACGCCTTCCTAGCACTCGAGCGCATGCTTAAAATCAAATGCGCCGCTGAGTTGGGCCTTCGCGGACTCGACCCGTCACGCCCGTACTTTATGCAGTTTAAGATGAAGGCCGACGAGGAGACGTTCTTTGAAGTGCTCGCCGCCGAAGCCGAGAAAGACTTCGACCCCATCGACCTCGTCTATCCCGGCGAGGTGCCTTACTTTGATCGGTACGACGAATTCGTTCCAGAAGAGCTCGTGCGCAAAGGCTTTGCCGAAGGCGTGCTCGACATCGAAGGCATGAAGCAGCGCGTTCTCGGCTGGCGCGACCACGCCTAAGACCAGTCTTTTTGGGACGGGGAGACTTACTTGTCGTGAAGGACGGTGCCGAGGAAGTCGGCGTCGAAGGGCACGGCTTCGGCAAAGGCGTAGTCACCGTCGCTGGCAATGAGCAGGTAGTTCTCCTCGCCGCCGAACTCCGCATCGCCACATGGGACCACCCAGGCGTGGGCGAATACCTCGAGCGCCGTGGCAGCGCAGTCGCGCAGGAACGTCACGTCGCTCCCCTCGTTTGCGCTCACGATATTGGCCGCGTAGATACCCCCGGGGTTCAGGCTGCCTCGCACCAAACGCAACGCCTCAACCGTCGCCAGCTCGCGCACGGGCTCGGCACCGCCAAAGCAATCGCTCACGACCACGTCGTAGCGACGATGGCCCACGCTCGTCACACCCAGATACGAGCGAGCCTCAGCGATTATCACCCGCAGGCGATCGCCCGCCGCGCGCTCCAGCTCATCCAGGTAAAACCAACGGCGCGCCAGGCGCGTAATCTCTCCGTCATACTCGATGACGTCCATGCGCAAGCCCTCGTGCGACATCAGGGCGAACTTAGGATAAGCAAACCCGCCACCGCCCAGCATAAGCATGCGGTCGATACCGTGACCACAAGCGTCACGCATCGCATCCTCGGACTCAAACACGTCGTCAAACGCACGATAGTACGCAAAGACGGGCTCCGCCCAACGCTCGCCAACGTAGCTTGCGCTTTGGTAGACGCCGCCCTGCACGAGCACGCGAATCTCATCGCCGCCCTCGTCGTGCACGCGCTTCACACGCGCCAACCCATTGCGGGTTCGCGCAACCTGCAGACAGGCAGCACGAACAGCGACAGCGGCCGCACCAAGCGCCGCGGCTCCCAGGGCAACGCCGGCAACGACACCGGCAGGAACACTCGGCTTGTTCATCTAGAGCTCCTTTTGCAGATAAAGGTCATGGTCATAAAATCCAAGATGGCGATAGTACTCGCGTGTGCCAATCGCGCTGATCACGTTGATGCGCGCATAACCCGCATCCCGGGCAATCTCGCACGCACGCTCTACGAGCAAACGCCCCAACCCGTGATGCTGCGCCGCCTGGCCTTGATCCCCCACGCGTGCCGCCATGCCATACACGTGTACCTCGCGAATCATCGCCTCGTCCGGCGTCGTCGGCAACTCGTCCGCATGCGCGGCAACAAACGAATGGTCGGGCAGCGACAACCGCAAAAAGCCCGCAATCTTGCCCTGCGGCGTCACCCACTGCAAAAAGCGCTCGTAAGTCACCGGCGTCTCGTACGCCACTTCCTCATCAAGAGATAGCTCATCCAAGTCGGCGCCCGCCGTGCTGATCTCGCGATAGCGAATCTCACGCACTGTCGCACCGTCACCCCGAGCAGCCAGGCGGTTCTCAACGAGCTGGCGCAGGTTGGGCTTCTTGTTGCCCACCATGATGTCATCGGAACTAAAGTCGCGGATCATGCGACTAATGCGGCAGAACGCCGGCGTCACCACGATGTCGTCGGCCAATACATCGAGCAGCTCTTCCTCGGTATAGGGACGCCACTCGCCGCGCTCATAGCAGCCCACCAGACGTGAACCCTCGATGAGCGCGCACGGGTAGACCTTGACCTCGTCGGGCATAAAGGCGCCCTCGGTCATAAAGCGCTCGTAGTCACGCTTGTCCCCCTCAGGCGTAGCACCCAACAAGTTGAGCATAAAGTGCGCGTGGATCTTAAAGCCAAACAGGCGCGCGAGCGAAAACGCCCGCTCGATCTGAGCCACCGAAATGCGGCGCTCGTTGATATCGAGCAGGTGCTGGTCAAGGCTTTGGATGCCCATCTGTATCTTGGTGCAGCCCAGGCGGCGGATGAGCGTGAGGGCCTGCGGCGTTACAGCATCGGGGCGCGTCTCGATAACGAGCCCCACCACGCGATGCTTCGCCGTCTCGTTGATGCGCTGCTGACGCTCGAGCTCCTCCATCGTTGCCGTCTGCCACTCGGTGACCTCGCCCCACGGCGTACCGGGGCCGTACAGACGACGCACCGCACGGTTATAGCCGCCCACGGCAGCATCCACACGCCCCTGCTCGTCGGCAACGCCGGCAGCAAGCTCGACCTCGTCTGTCGCAATGCCGGCGGCCCGATAGCGCTCGCGACGCTCTGCTACCACCGGCGGCAGGGCATCGGCGGGAGCGTCATCGAGCAGGCGCCCGGCCTCAGCACGACTGATACCCGGGCGCGCCAGCATGGGATTAGCCGCCACGCCCGCCACCGCATCATCATTGAGCGCACGGAAGAGCTCCGACATAAACCATGCCTGATACCCTTGCGGATAGTCGCTCCAGGTACCGCCGAGCACGATGAGCTCAATTTTGTCGGTCGCATGCCCCATCTGCGAAAGCGCGGTCAAACGAGCACTCACCTGCAGATACGGGTCAAAGCAGTTTTGCTCTGCACGGGCACACGCCGGCTCGGCATGTAAATAGCTTTTGGGCATGCGCAGGTCGTTAGGACAAAACAGGCAATCGCCCGAACAGGGCCACGGCTTGGTGATGACGGTAATGGTTGCCACGCCCGAAGCCGTGCGACGAGGCTTCATACGCAGCACCTGCAGCAGTTGACGTTCCAGCTCGGCATCGACATTCCACCCAGCCCAACGAGCCGGCTCCTCACGTTTAACCCGCTGGTAGAACGGCAGCAGACGGCGCTTGGCCAAATCGCGTTTGTCGGCACCCTCACGGCGCGCCTCGGCATGTATCAGTTTGACGAGCACCTTGTCGTCCACGGTCTCGCCGCGACGCAGAGCCTCGAGTATGTTCAAGATAATCTGTTCCATGCCCCCATTGTAAAGGCAAAGGCACCGGAGCCGATCTCGGCTTCGGCGCCTTCATCAAACAGCGCGTCTATATCTTCGCCTAGGCTTTCGTCTGCCTCAATACTCCGAATCAAACGACATGTCGCCCGAACCGACCTCAAAACGATACGTGGCAGACTTGTCACCGTTATCGAATTCAAGATTCAAAATGGTCTCGCCGTCGTAGCCAAGCGGAAGGAAATCGCTCTCGAAGTCGCCGCTGCCCAAGGTGAGGCTCGCCTTAAAGCCCGTCGAGTTCGGAACCGTCATCTCCACATCGCCCGAGCCCACACTCACGTCCATCGACTTCGTGGGGGCCGGGTAAAGCTCGAACGTCACATCGCCCGAACCGACCTCGGCATTCAGGGTATCGGTCACGGTGCCCGTAAACTCAACGTCTCCCGAGTCCAGAGTCAGGTTGAGGTCATGACACGCAATGCCCGCGACCGTCAGATCACCCGATCCTACATTCGCTGTAATGCCCACCATGTTATCGGCAACTTTGCGCGGCAGTTCGACGGTAACCGTGCGGTCAATGGCGCGCTCGTCATCGCAATCGAACTGGCGAAGCTTGAGCGTAGAACCCTTAACCTCGGCCAGATTCTGGGTTGCCGCATCGTAAGCAGCTACTCCTTTTGCGACGCGGCCACTCTCGATGACACGTACCGGCCCGTCGGAAACGCATTTGATCTCAACCGTACCCGACGTCACATCCAAGTCAAGGGATGTGAACGCGTCGGCATCAAACGTTTCCTTCGAAAGCTGTTGAGGCCGAGCGGAATAGTTACCGCTATTCAAGGAATCGTCCTCGTCAAACGCATCGCCCATACCAGACAAGCCGGATACAACATCGTCGAAATCCCACGGTCCATCAAAATGAATCAAAGTCCACGAAGTGCCGAAGACAAGTCCGATGATAAGCACAAACGCTCCGATGCCGACACCCAAGCGCCTCTTAGACTCATGCGAGAGCTTCATCATTCACCACCTTCTTTGGCACTCGGCTCAGCGGTGGCCCCGGCAGCCATGTCAGCGTCAACCGCAGTGGAAACGTCCTCCCCCTTAGTCCTAGCGACCGCCGGCGCCGGACCAACCTGGATATCCCCGCGCGCCCAATCGCCATCGAGCGCACGCGCCACCCAGTGATAGATGGGGATCGTAAAGAAGATCAGCGCGGCAAAGGGGCCGGCACCAAACAGGAACATCAGCAAAAAGAACAGCAGCCAGCACACAGCCCAATACGGGAACGACTGAAACGGACCCTTCACCGGAGTCACGCTGGTCGCACCGGCACCCGTCACCTGAGCCGTCGCCGCATTAGCTGCCTGCGCGCTCCAACTTGCCGCTTGCGCCGCCTTGGCAGCCGCATCACTCGCCTGCGTTGCCGCCTCGGTAGCTCGTGCCGCCGCCTCATGAGTGCGGGCACGCTCCGCCGCCTCGGCCTCGCGCTGACGGGCGCGGTCCTCGTTCTCAAACTCGATATCGTCCTCGATCTCATCGCTCGGATTGAGGAGCTCGTCCAAACTCACGCCATAGAGTTTTGCGAGCGAGATCAGGTTCTCGGTATCGGGCGAGCTCTCCGCACGCTCCCATTTACTGACCGCCTGGCGCGACAGCCCCAGCTTTCGCGCCAGCCCTTCTTGGCTAAAACCCTTGCTGCGACGAAGGTCGGCGAGCCGCTGCGCAGTTTCTACATTCATGGTTCCTCCTATGTGATGCCAGCCGTGCCGCCGGACCGTTTTTGTTCTTAAGGCGCCTTGCACAGTTAAAAATCTATCCGCCACCGCCAAAAGCATGCCACCTATTCTAGTGAGATTTTTGACAACCGGCGGTTGCGGGCATATATGAGCTGCGGAAATGTGTCCAAACAAAGCAATGACCCGCAGCTCGGTTGTCCCCGTCGCGGCGTTAACGGTAGTATGGTCGTACTGTTTATTCCGCACCGCCAACGGAGGGAGTTCCGCGCCGTGAACCGCGATTTCGCCTCATCGCTCATCCAGCTCAACAATACGTTCTATCGCGAGCACTCCGCCTCCTTTTCCGATACGCGCCAGGCTCCTTGGCCCGGCTGGGTGCGCACCATGGACATAGCGCTCGAACAGCTCGACGTCGCCACGATCGAGCATCCCGTCCGCGTCTTCGATCTCGCCTGCGGCAATATGCGATTCGAAAACTTTGCCGCCGGCGGCGCACTTGCCGCCAAGGGCGTCGACGGCGCAAACCCCTCGGCAGATGCCAGCTGCCCGTTTGAGTTCTATGGCGTCGACTCGTGTCAAGACCTGGCCATCGATGCACATGGCCACGCGCTGCGCATTCCCAACCTGCACTTCCAGGAACTCGACGTGCTCGACGCCCTCATGAAGCTCAACCCCGCCGAAACACCCGACGTGCTTTTCGACGCCCCGCTCGCCGATATCTCGGTCTGCTTTGGCTTTATGCACCACGTGCCGTCGTGCGAGTACCGCGTACGCGTGCTCGACGCCCTGGTGCGGCAAACGCGCCCGGGCGGCATCATCGCCATCAGCTTTTGGGAGTTTATGAACGACGAGCGCATGGCGCGCAAGGCCGTTCGAGCCGAAGCCCGCGCCGAGCTCACCCCGCCGTTTGAGGGTTACGATTCCGCGCAGTTTGAAGCCGGCGACCACCTCATTGGCTGGCAAAACGACCGCCACGCCTACCGCTATTGCCATCACTTTGACGATCAGCAGATCACCGACCTGGTGCGCGGCGTCCGTACGTTCTACAAAAGCGGCGAGGTCCCCGTGCGCGAGCTTGAGCGTTTCCATGCCGACGGTCGCAGCGGCGAGCTCAACCGTTATGTGATCCTCAAGCGCCTGTAGGCATCGACGACTCGCCGCCGAGCCGTGCCGCTTCTTTCGGGCAAACTATGCCCACCCTTTTCAACCCATTGACGGAACGCGCAGCTATGCGTTCCATATTTATGACCAAGGAGCCTCATGGGAGCCGTCCACGTTCGCACGCCTAAGAACTTTGTGCTCGAGGAGCGCCTGGAGCGCTACGCCGATGCGATTGAGACGAACCCCGAGGCCTATGCCGGAGATTGGCGTGAAGTCTGTGCGCCAGTTGGCAGCAAGCCATTCGAACACCTTCACCTAGATCTTGGCTGCGGCAAGGGAACGTACCTTGTAGAGCGCGCGGCCCACGAGCCAAACACGCTCTTTATCGGCATGGACCAAGAGCCCATCTGCATCGCCTATGCCGCACAGAAAATCTGCGAGCATGAACTGACCAACGCACTCGTTCTGCCTCGAGGCGCCGCATCGCTGCCGCAGCTATTTGCCACAGGCGAGCTCGATGCCATCACCATCAACTTTCCCACGCCGCAGCCCAAGGCCAAGTACGCCAAAAAGCGCCTCGTCCATGTCGACCATCTGATGCTCTATCGCCCGCTCTTTGCAGCCGGCGCCACCGTAACGCTGCGAACCGACAGCAAACCGTTGCGCGATTACGCCCTGGGACAGTTTGCCGCAGCCGGCTACGATACGCTTTGGGTAAGTGACGACGTCCGCCGCGACCATCCCGAGCATCCCGAGACCGAATATGAATGCCGCACGCGCGAGATGGGCGCCGCCGTCTATGGCATTTGCGCTACGCCCGGCGCGGAACCCATCGAAGAGCAGCTCGCGGCGGGCCGCGCGCAGGAGCAAAGCCTTGCCTGCTACCTGCCCGAAAACCTCGATGAGCTCACCTACGTGCCTCTCGGCATGGAAGAGGCCGTCGAGAACTTCAGAAACCGTGCCCGCAAGGGCAAGAAGCGCCTGCCGCAAGAGTCCTAGGGGCTTCTGATGGTCGCGGCGTCAGCAAATAAGCGCGAATAGGCGCCAGCAAACAACCCTCAAACCTAAGTGAGTAGACTTTTTTGCAATAGCCAAGCACAACCCGCATAACGAAAACTAAAACCGCAGATAGAACCCTTGTGCAAAATCCATGTGCTCGCGACATCGCAAAAAGTCTACTCACTTAGCTGGCAACTGCACCAAACGGCCGGGCAGAACGCCCATTTCCTGCATTTTCTTGCCTGCAAACGCATCGATGCGCCGCTACGCCATAATAGTTGGCGGACAATCGCGAGAGAAAGCAACCACATGGCACAGACCACGACAGATACCGCCGCCAGCACCGTCTCCGGCGCCGGCGCCGCCAGCTCATTCTCGGGCGGCACGGGAACCGAAGCCGAGTTTGGCTCGCTCGGCGCGCTCTCCCCCACCTGGTGGGAGCCCGAGGACGGCAGCGAGCCCGAACCGTGGCTCACGCCCGATCAAGCCTTCGAACGCTTCTTTGAATGGACGAGCGATCGCGGCATTGAACTGTGGGATCACCAAGAAGAGGCCCTCATGGACCTGGCTGCCGGCGATCACGTCATTTTAGGCACACCGACCGGATCGGGTAAATCGCTCGTCGCGCTGGGCATGCTCTTTATGGGCATGGCGCAGGGCAAGCGCTGCTACTACACGGCTCCCATCAAGGCTCTGGTCAGCGAGAAGTTTTTCGACCTTGTGCAGGTGCTCGGCCGCGATAACGTAGGCATGATTACCGGCGACACGCATATCAACACCAAGGCACCCGTCATCTGCTGCACGGCAGAGATCCTTGCCAACGACGCACTGCGCGAGAGCGAAGATGCCGACGTGGGCTGCGTGGCCATGGACGAGTTCCACTACTTTGCCGACCCCGACCGCGGTTGGGCTTGGCAGGTGCCGCTGCTCACCCTGCCCCACACGCAATTCATGCTCATGAGCGCCACGCTCGGCGATGTCACTGCCATCGCCGCCTCACTCGAGGAACACACCGGTGCTACCTGCGACTTGGTCGTCGATGCCCCGCGCCCCGTGCCGCTGAGCTACGACTACGTGACGACCTCCCTCGAGGGCACGGTCGAGCTCGCCATGCGCCGCGGCGAGGCCCCGCTCTATATCGTGCACTTTAGCCAGGATGCCGCCCTTGCAACGGCACAGTCGCTCGCCAATTTTGGCATCGCCAGCAAGGAGCAGCGCGAGGCCATCAAAGAAGCGGCAAAGGGGACGAGCTTCTCCACGGCCTTTGGTAAGATTCTCAAACGCCTGCTTGGATGCGGCGTCGGCGTGCACCATGCCGGCATGTTGCCGCGCTATCGCCTGCTGGTGGAGCGCCTGGCGCAGCAGGGCCTGCTGCCCGTCATCTGCGGCACCGATACGCTCGGCGTCGGCATCAACGTACCCATCCACACCGTGGTACTCACCGCGCTCACCAAGTTCGACGGCTACAAGATGCGTCGCCTGCGCGCCCGCGAGTTCCATCAGATTGCCGGTCGCGCCGGCCGCTCGGGCTTCGATACCGAGGGCGTGGTCATCGCCGAGGCCCCGGAGCACGAGATCGAGAACGCCAAACTCATGGCCAAGGCGGGCGACGACCCCAAGAAGCTCCGCAAGATTAAAAAGAAGAAGGCCCCCGAGGGCTTTGTCACCTGGAACAAGCAGACCTTTGAGCGCCTGATCGAGACGCAGCCCGAGACGCTCAAGCCGCGCCTTCGCATCACGCACTCCATGGTGATTAGCGTGGTCGAGCAGGGCGGCGATGCCCGAGTCCGCGTACACGACCTCATCGAGACGAGCTTGCAGACCCCCGAGGAAAAGGCCAAGCTCGAGGTTCGCGCCGACGAAATCTTCGCCACGCTCATCGATTCCGGCGTCGTCGTTCGCACCGAGGTGCCGCCCGCGCCCGACGCCCCGACTGACGCCGCGCCAGACATCGACTATGCACTGACGGTCGATCTGCCCGAGGACTTTGCGCTCGACCAGCCGCTCTCGCCGTTTTTGCTTGCCGCGCTGGAGCTGCTCGACCCCGAGAGTGAGACCTATACCATGGATCTGATCTCAATGGTCGAGGCTACGCTCGAGGATCCCAAGCAGGTGCTGCGCGCGCAGGAGCGCGCCGCGCGCGACCGCGCTATGGCCGAGATGAAAGCCGACGGCGTCGAATATGAGGAACGCTTGGAGCGCATCCAGGATGTCACCTACGAAAAGCCGCTCGAGGATTTGCTCGATGCCGCCTTCGACAAGTACTGCCAGGAAGTACCCTGGGCCAACGACTACCAGCTCTCGCCCAAGAGCGTCCTGCGCGACATGTTGGAGAGCGCGAGCGACTTTAAGGGCTATATCCAAAAGCTCGGCATCGCCCGCTCCGAGGGCATTCTGCTGCGCTACCTAGCCGAGGCCTACCGCTCCCTCGATCGCACCGTGCCCATTGAGAAGCGCGATGAGCGCTTGCGCGACATCATTTCGTGGCTCGGCTTTGTGGTGCGCTCGGTCGACTCGAGCCTGGTGGACGAGTGGGAGAACGCCGGCAACCCGGCGGCCCTCGACGCCGCGCCGCCGCAGGGCATCGACGAGGTCGTTGCGGACCGTCGCGGCTGCACGCTGCTGGTGCGCAACGCACTCTTCCGCCGCGTGACCCTTGCCGCCCGCGAGCACGTTCGCGACCTGGGCGAGCTCGACGACGACTGGGGCATGAGCGAGATCCGCTGGCAAAAGGCGCTCGACGCCTATCATGAGCAACACGAGGAAATCCTCACCAACGGCGACGCCCGCGGCGCCGCGATGTTTACCATCGACGAGAGCGACGAGAAGACCGATCACGTGTGGCACGTGCACCAGATCTTTGCCGACGAGGATGGCGACCACGACTTTGGCATCATGGGCGATGTCAATCTGGACGCCACGCAAGACGGCGGCGAGGTCATCTTCAAGAACTACCGTGTCGGCTTTATCGAGGACCTGCTCGAGGACTAGCCGAACTTACCGGAACGAAACGAAGTGGGGCCGCTGGCAACATCGCCAGCGGCCCCGCTTTTGCACTATACGCTATCCCCTACTCGGCATCCTCGACCTCATACGAATCCGCCTCGGCGGGCTCATCGTTTGCCCCTGTCGCAGCCCCGCGCGCCTCGTCAAACGCCGCCTTCATGGTCTTGTTGCCCCAGGTGAGCTTGCGAATGGTAAGATCGTCGGCCTTCTTGTTGGCTAGACGTAAATTGTTCTCGGAGGACAGCAATGCCTCCTTGGTTTTCTGCAGATGGCTAATCGTCTTGTCAATCTCCTCGATCGCCGTCTGGAACTTACGGCTCGCAAGCTCATAGTTGCGGCCGAAGTCGTTCTTGAACTTCTCCATCTTGGCCTCGAAGTTCGTGACGTCGATGTTCTGTTGCTTGTACTCCGCCAGCTCCTGCTTATAGCGCAGCGAACCCATGGCGGCGTTGCGCAGCAGCGTGATCATGGGAATGAAGAACTGCGGGCGGATCACGTACATCTTCTCATAGCGGTAACTCACGTCGACTATCCCTGCGTTATAGAGCTCGCTTTCGGGCTCGAGCAGTGTGCAGAGCACCGCGTACTCACAGCCTTTCTGGCGACGATCGTGATCGAGTTTCTTAAAGAAGTCCTCGTTTTTGTGCTTGGTCGCGGTCTCGTCGTTCTCGTTTTTCATCTCGAACATAATCGAAATGACCTCGTTACCGCTTGCGTCGCACTCGCGGAAGATAAAGTCGCCCTTGGTGCCCTCGGACGCATCGTTATCCTTCTCGAAGTACGCGTTAGGAAACGCCGTCATGCGCAGACGGTTAAACTCGGTCTCGCAGTGCTGCTCGAGCGACTCGCCCACCATCTTGGTGGACAGGCGGACCTTCATGTCCTTAAGGCGCTCAATCTCTTCGTCCTTGTAGCGAATCAGGTCATCGCTCGCGCGCTTGGCCTGCGCAAGCTCGAGCTCGTGTGCCGCCTTGACCTGTTCCTCGCGAGAATCGCGCACCGCCAGCTCGCTCGTCAGTTTGGCACGCGCCTCATCGCGCTCTCGCTCCGCCGCGGCGACCGCCTCTGACAGGTTCATTTTTGCCATCAGTTCCTGCTCGCGCAGCTGGGCACGCAGGCCCTCGGCCTCTTGCTCGGACTGAGCCTTTGCGGCGGAAAACTTCTCTTGCACCTTCGCGCGATAGTCAGCAAACGCGCGCTCGGCCTCGCTGCGAGCGGCATCGAGCTCACGCTGCGACTCTGCCGCGGCAGCGGCAAGCGCCATCTCCTGGGCCTTGTCCGCCGCGGCAAGCCTGGCCTGCAGCTCGGCAATCTGAGCGTCGCGTGCAGCTAAATCGTTTTGAGCAGCGTTGCGCGCCGCCGACTCGGCAAGCTTTGCTTCGTCATCTTTGCGCCCAAGCTGCGCACGCAGGCTATCAATCTCACGCTGGAGTTCGGCATTCTCTTTTTGAGCATTGGCTCGTGCCTCAACCGCCGCGCGCTGGCTTGCACTCTCGCGCTCTGCGGCAGCGCCCTCGAGCTTAGCGCGCAGCTCGGCAAGCTCAGCATCGCGCTTGGCAACCTCTTGCGCCAGTTTCTGATCCGCAGTGTTCTTCTGCTCGACAAGCTGAGCGTCGCGTTGAGACTCCGCCTCCTGCAGGGCAGACGCCGAACGCGAACGCTCAAGCTCCAGCGCCTGCTCGCCCTCGCGTCGAGCCGCCGCTACGCGCTCATCAAGATCGCGCGAGAACTCGGCATCGCGCACTTGCTTGACGATATCCGCATAGCCGGACGCATCGACCTTAAAAACTTCGCCGCAATGCGGGCACTTGATCTCGTTCATAGCAGCTCCTCGATGGACGCAAATTTCAACCGCCTACACTCTACCGCGCTATGCGGACAAAAAAGGCGCCGCCGCCATAATGGCAACGGCGCCAAAACCACCACAAAGGTGCCTGTCCCCATTGTGGTGGTTTGAGTGCTTTACAGGTCGCGGTAGTCGATGAGGCGAAGATCGTCCTGGGCCTCGAGCCATGTCCGCAGCTCGGGATCGATCAGCGCATCGACCTCCTTGGTACGATCGGTCGTAAGCGAGCTACTCTCGAGGATAAAACGATCGAGATAGCCCGGATGGCAGACAAAGACGACCGTCTCGTCATCGGACATCTCACGAACCGTCTGCATGATTGCTTCCTTGGGCTCGTAGCCCGGCTCCATCGAGCGCATCACCATGCGCAAATCGGTGTCTCCGCAATGCACCACGGCCGTGGGGTCGAAGCTCGCCTTTTGCTCCTTAAGCCCCAGCTCCTGTGCCACCACCGAAATCGCGCGGTTGAGGTTTTTGCTCATAACGGCGTGTGCCTCAAAGTAATCAGGCTCGCGCCCCACGATCTCGACAAAGCGGTCATGCTGCGCGCGAATCTCAATGCAGGCCTCGTCAAAGTCGATCAGTTCCTCGCCACGCTTAAAGTGCTCGCGGAAGGTACGGCTGCTATGGAACTCGCCGTTGTCGTCGAGCAGGCTTGGAATGAGTGCCGGATCGGCACACGGTTTGCCCAGGCACACGTTGGTATGCTGGCCCACCGCAATGCCGGCATCGGCCACGAGCGACCAACCGCGCTCTGCCTCGGGCATATTGGGCATAAGGCCCGCCGAGCGCACCAAACCCTCGTTGACGCTTCGGGCAATCCCCAGGTCAACGGCATACGAATAACCGATATCGTCGGCACGAATAAGCAGTTGTTTCATAACGACTCCAATCTATGGAAAAGGGCACTTGGAGAGTAGCCAAGTGCCCTGGGTAATTATCCCACCTAAACAGATGTCTTAAGCCTTAGCGACAGCAGCATCCTCCTCGAGCTGCTCCTTGGTAAAACCAAAGAGGTAGGCGATGGCAGCGGCGGAAATAAACGCAACGCCCGAAGCAACGCAGCCCCAAACGAGGTTGGCCGTTCCGCCGGCAACAAATCCGGTAATAGCCAGAATATTCGTTGCGCCCAAAACATACGTCGTCACGTTCGTGAGGGCCGCGACCAGGCCGCCGATAGCACCGCCGGCAACCATGGCGCCCAGGCAGCGGGTGTACTTAAAGCCGCAGCCATACAGCGCAGGCTCCGTCACGCCACCGACGATACCGGAAAGGGAAAAGCCGAGCATAGCGCCCTTCTCGTCGGTCTCCTTAAGGCGCAGGAAGGCACCAAAGGCCATGCCCCACGTGGCGAACTGAGCAATACCGCCTGCAACCATAACGCAGGAGTCAGAGCCCAGCGTAAGCAGCTGAACAATACCAAGGGTAATCAAAACCTGGTGCATACCGGTCATGACCAGGAACTCCCAAAGCGCGGCGATAGCCACCAGGGAAACGATGGTTAGGATACCGCCGGTGTTGCCGAGACCGAACATGAAGTTGCCGACCACGCTGCCCAGGATGGAGCCGATCGGAGCCAGAGCGCACAGCGAAACGGGAACCATGACGGCCAAGGTGCACACAGGCACAAACACCGTGGAGAGCATGTCGGGAATGACCTTCTTCATGAACTTCTCGACGACCATGAGCACCGGCATGGACAGGACCATGGGGAGCACGGTGGCAGAATAGTTGTTCAGCTGAGCCGGAAGCACGCCGTAGACCAGAGTGGTCGTTGCACCCGAATCTGCTGCAGCGTTAACGAGCGTCATAAACTCGGGGGCAATGAGCACACCGCCGAGCATCATGCCGAGCGGCTGGCTGCAGCCGAGCTGTTTGGCAGCGGCCCAACCCAGGTAAATGGGCAGGAAATAGTAACCTGCGTTGTAGATCCAGTTATAGAAGAAGTTGTAGATATCGGAATCGGCAGCCCAAATACCGAGCATGCCGTCGCCGCAAATCACGGCGATGGTACGGAACATGGCGGCGCCCATGATGATCGGAATCGTCATGACCATCGTCTTGGACAGGTAGTTGAGGACCTTCTTGCCCGCAGTCTTGAGCGTCAGCGGCTCCTTGGTGCCGTCATCGAGATTCTCGTCGATGGAGCCTTCGCCCTTAACTCCCAGCGCAATGGCGGCGTCATAGACCTTCGGCACGTTCTGGCCGATGATGACCTGATACTGGCCGCCAGACCACTGGGCACCCAGTACGCCCTTGATCTTCTTAACTTCATCGTCATTGGGGATGGACTGATCCTTGAGGTTCAGACGCAGGCGAGTCATGCAGTGCGTCGCGTTCGTCACATTGGAGGCGCCGCCGACGGCAGCAAGCACGTCCTCGGCAATCTTCTTGTTATCGACAGCCATGTCGAATCCCTTCTCTTCCAACTAAAAGCCCGTGGGACTTCACCGCGCCAAGGCACACGATTCCGCTCGCGCCTGCGCAGCGCGCGATGCCCGTTGGCAAGAGATTTCATTGCATGTGATTCCCGGGTGGATCGACATGAAAAAAGCCCCGCGCACAACCGACAGAGACCCAATACGGACCTCGGCAGAATCGGTAGTGCCTCTCGGAGCTGCGCCGTGAGTAACACCCAACACACGGCGAGTATATGCGGTGAACGCGTTCGCTGCGGCTCAGATTACTGACAAACGGTAGCAAAGAGCCCGCGAACGGTTGCCGAGACAGATTTGAAACGCTTAGTCGCCCCTACTAGTTATCTGCATTTGAAGGAGCCACGCGATTCACATGCATGATCAGGTAGACAAGCTCTTCTTGCGCCAACGCCTCGCCAAAGGTCTCCTGAATCAGCTCGTCGACACGATGGGCACAACGCGATGCCGCCGGATACTGCTCCACGAGCACGTCGTAGAGACCGGAATTCTCGGTATCGATGGGCTCTTTCTTTGCCACGCGGTCGAGCAGATAGCGTACATGAGTGGCAAAGCGGGTAAAGGCGAACGACGTACGATCGACCGTCACGCCGAGCTCTTCCTGAATAATTGCGACCGTCATGTCGAGCAGGCGCTCCTCCTGCTGCTCGGCAAGTACGCGCCGCTCGCTTGGCTTAACTGCCGCGTTGATAATCGACATGGCGATACCCGCGGCCTCGCTCTTGGGCATGCGGACGGCAAAGGTTTTCTTAATACCGCGAACAGCCAGCTCGCCTAAGCGATATTCGATGGGGTGCAACTGCTCCAAATCGCGCTCGAGCGGCAACGATACCACCATGTGCTCACGAGCGCGCTTAATGGCAAACTGAATATGGTCGGCCAACGTAATGGGCAGATTGGGACTCAATTCGTACGAGAGCTGCCCGGTTGCGATATCTGCCAGCTGAGCAGAAAACTCCAGCACCTCGGGATCAACCTCGTCGATAAACGCCAGGTACTTTGAATCGACGCCGTAAAAGGTGCGGGTGATGACATCCAGGTCGACCTCGTGGGGCATATCGCCAAAGCCGATACCGCGACCCAACGCGATAAGCTGACGCCCCGCACCATCTTCGCAGATGGCAGCGTTGTGGTTAATGCGCTGGATAGCCCTCATGGAATCATCGCTCCTATTAAAACGCGCCGCGCAGACCATCCGCGCGGCGCGTTCATTCTACCTGCACTTCCAATTACAGTCCAAAGAAGCTCAAGATCTGATCTCGACTTACGGGCTTGTAGCCATTGGCGTCGAGGCCAACATCGTAGCGGTAAACGGGACGCTCGCGATCACGGTTGCGCGCGTTGGTACGGTCCCCCCTGCTGTGGATATGCCCGTGCAGCATAATGGCACCACGCGCTTTGCCGTTCCAACTGAGCATGGGGTAATGGCTCAAAACCAGGCGATGTCCCTTGGCATAGCCGGGGGCAATCTCCAGGTAGTCGCGCACATCATCCCAAATATGCGGTGCGTCCGGATCTTCCCAATCGCCGTCATGGTTACCGCGGATGAGCGTCACGTTTTGACAGGCAATACGCTCGCGTAGGTTCACGGCCTCCGCCATGGGCAGCCGATACGTAAAATCGCCAAGAATATAGAGGCGGTCGTCCGCAGCAACGCACTCGTTAATGGCGTCAATAACCTTGCGGTTCATCTCCTCGACCGAGGCGAACGGCCGATCCATATCGTGCAAGATATTCGTATCGCCCAAGTGCAAGTCGGCGGTAAACCACATCATCGTCTGTGTCCTCATTTCGCAACGCGTCTAACACGTGCCTAGTATACAGACGCTTGGGCGCGGCGGTTACCCAAAGAGCCCGCCAAACAGTCCACGGCGGCGCTTGTCATTCTTTTTCGATGCGTCGCCTTGCGCGTTCTTATCCTTCCGCTTTTTACGATCCTGCTCCAGCTCATCGTCATCGAGCAGCAGATCCCACTCAAACGGATCGCCTACCAGATCGAACAGGTCATCGTCATCAAACATGACCGCCTCCATCACCGATTAGCGAGTATCCGCCACATAGTTGAGAAGTCTGCGGGTTCGTGCGGACACAAATTCACCCCGTCCGTGTCTTTCAATCGCTTGCCGCAACGCTTGCGCGACGGGACGCTTGCAGATAAGATAGGAACACGGATGGCACCCGTGGCAGCGGGTCTTGCCAACTCCGATACACGTTTACATCGTGAGAAGTGGCCGTCTTCGCTTACGCGGGGGCGGCTATTTCGTTCGGCCGATAAACAGGCCGAGTTCGATAGCCGCGATTAACAACGCCAATAACGAAATAACATCGCTTACGCTCATACCAATTCCCTTCTAAAGGGAGTTGGCCCATCCGTACCCCGTGGCAGTAGTCTAACGCAAATGGCGGGCAATAGGAACACCTGTTCGTATTGCCCGCGCCTTTTTCTAGTGCACAAACATGCGCACGAACTTGTGCTTCCAGCTTGCGTAGGGCGCATAGCGGAACGGCACGTCCAGCCAGGTTGCCTTGCTCACGATGCTCTTCTTGTGGCTAAACGCATCGAAGCTTTCACGGCCATGGTACTGTCCCATGCCGCTTGCGCCCATGCCGCCAAAGCCCATATGGCTCGTAGCCAGATGCATGATCGTGTCGTTAACGCAGCCGCCGCCAAAGGGCACGTAGCGCACAAAGCGCTGCTGCACCGCGCGGTCCCGGCTAAAGATGTACAGGGCCAGCGGCGTCGGACGCTCCATAATAAACGCCTCGGCCTCGTCTAGACCTTCAAACGTCAGCACCGGCAAGATGGGGCCGAAAATCTCCTCCTGCATCACGGCATCCTCGGGCGTCACGCCGTCCAGGATCGTCGGCTCAATCTTGAGCGAGGCCTCGCGTGCCGCACCTCCCAGCACAACCTTGTCGGGATCGATCAGCCCGCGCACGCGCGCGAAATGCTTGGCGTTGACGATATGGCCGTAGTCCTCGTTGTCGAGCGGGTGCTCGCCAAACATGCGGTGGACTTCCTCCTTGATGAGGTCCAACAGCTCGTCGTGCACGCGCGCGTCAACCAGCAGATAGTCGGGCGCCACACAGGTCTGGCCCACGTTGAGCCACTTACCAAAGGCGATACGCCGCGCCGCAACCTTCAAGTTTGCCGTCGCATCCACGATGCAGGGACTCTTGCCACCCAGTTCGAGCGTCACAGGCGTAAGGTTTTTACTCGCGCGCTCCATGACCAGCTTGCCGACCGGAACGCTGCCGGTAAAGAATATTTTGTCCCAACACTCATCGAGCAGCGCCTCGTTCTCGGCACGACCGCCCTCGACGACCGTCACCAGACGCGGATCAAACGCTTCCTCGCAAATCTGCCTGAGCACCGCACTCGAAGCCGGCGCATAGGCGCTCGGCTTGATGACCACCGTGTTGCCCGCAGCGAGCGCACCGGCGAGCGGCTCCAGCGTCAACAGAAACGGATAGTTCCAAGGCGCCATGATCAGCGTCACACCATAGGGCACCGGTTGCGTTTTGCACACGCTAATGGCATTGGCAAGGTCACATGGACGCAGGTGTGCACGGCTCCATCGGGTCACATGCGCAATCTGATGGCGAATCTCGGAAAGCGACGTGCCGATCTCGCACATATACGCTTCGTCGTGCGACTTGCCCAAATCAGTCTTGAGCGCATGGGCGATATCGTCCTCGTGTGCCCGAACCGCATCTCGCAGGCGCACGAGCGCGCGGCGGCGAGCATCGACATCAAACGTGGCATGCGTTTTAAAATAGGCACGCTGATCGGCAACGACGCGCGCGATTTCCTCGGTGTTCATGGACCCTCCTAGTTCTCGTCCTCAAACATACCACCCGCAACGACCTCGTACATATGCTCGAGCTCCAAACGGTCCATTAAAAGCGGGACAGGATACAGCGGATTGGCCTCGGCATCGGCATGGGCCGCCATTTGCGGAATATCGGAGCGGCGAATACCCGAAATATATTTGGGGATCCCCAAGGCCTCGTTCATGCGATCGACCCAATCGATAAAAGCCTCGGCGGCCAGGCCGTCCTGTGCGTTAGCCGGCGCAATGCCCGCCATGCGAGCAAGATCGGCAAGCTTGGGAACTGCAGTTTCGCCATAAGCGCGCAGCATGTGCGGCAGGATAATGGCGTTGGCCAAACCGTGCGGAATGCCGTATTGGCCGCCCAGACTGTGCGCGATGGCATGCACGTATCCGACATAGGAGCGCGTAAAGGCGACGCCCGCCTTATACGCCGCCGAAAGCATATTGCGGCGCGCACGCATGTTGTCGCCATGCTCATAGGCCTCGAGCAAATTGTCGTGGATGAGCTGAACCGCCTGGCGCGCCATCTTGCGCGTGTAAGGCGTGGTGCTGCGGCCGATAAACGCCTCGACGGCATGCGTCAGGGCATCCATACCCGTCTGCCCCGTAATGGACGCCGGCAGTCCACGCGTAAACTCGGGGTCGTGCACCGCAAAGCGCGGAATGAGCACAAAGTCATTGATGGGGTACTTATAGTGCGTCTCGTCATCGGTAATCACCGCCGCGAGCGTGACTTCGCTTCCCGTGCCGGCGGTAGTGGGAACCGCGATAAGCAGCGGCAGGAGACGGTGGACACGCAACAGGCCGCGCATCTTGTTGATGGGCTTGTTTGGCTGCGCAATGCGCGCGCCCACGCCCTTGGCGCAGTCCATAGCCGAACCGCCACCAAAGCCGATAATGGCCCGGCAGTCGTTCTCGCGATACAGCGCCGCCGCTTCCTCCACATTCGAAACCGTGGGGTTCGCACGCGTATCGGCATAGACCGTAACGCCAATCCCCTTTGCCGCAAGTGCGCTCTCGAGTGATGCCGTGAGTCCCAAACGGGCAATGCCGGGGTCCGTCACAATGAGAACGTGCTTGATCGAGCGCTTTTGAAGTACCGCGGGTACATCCTCGGCATGCTCCAAAATGCGCGGCTCGGTATAGGGCAGGATCGGCAATGCGATGCGAAAAACCGTCTGATATGTTCGGCACCAGGCACGACGGGCTAGATGCATAAAGGAAACTCCTTCATTTGTTGATGGGTCAACATTTGCTCGACCGATTGTACTCAGCGGCGGTCAAAGACGGCTTGCCAATCGTTAATCAATCAACATCTTCATATCTCGAAATTGTTTTATTAAAAATCATTCCTAATAGGCTTCACATTTGGTTGCATTTATGGATAATAGAACTCGTCAAGACGCACGTCCGGAGAGGGCCCTTACGGGACCGGACGAGCGCACAATCGCCATCGATCGAAAGGATCGAATCATGAAGTTTGTTTGCCCCGTTTGCGGTTATGTGGAAGAGTTCGACGGCGACCAGCTGCCCGAGGACTTCAAGTGCCCCCAGTGCGGCGTTCCCGGTTCTCGCTTCCTGAAGCAGGAGGAGGGTCAGCTCGAGTGGGCTGCCGAGCACGTCGTGGGCGTCGCCAAGATGGAGGGCGTCTCCGAGGACATCGTTGCCGACCTGCGCGCCAACTTTGAGGGCGAGTGCTCCGAGGTCGGTATGTACCTGGCCATGGCGCGCGTCGCTCATCGCGAGGGCTATCCCGAGATCGGCCTGTACTGGGAGAAGGCTGCCCACGAGGAGGCCGAGCACGCTGCCAAGTTCGCTGAGCTCCTGGGCGAGGTCGTAACCGACTCCACCAAGAAGAACCTCGAGATGCGCGTTGAGGCCGAGAACGGCGCCACCGCCGGCAAGACCGATCTTGCTAAGCGCGCCAAGGCCGCTGGCCTCGATGCCATCCACGACACCGTGCACGAGATGGCTCGCGACGAGGCTCGCCACGGCAAGGCTTTCGCCGGCCTGCTCAAGCGCTACTTCGGCTAAGCCAGCAACCTGAGACATAACCTCTAGCTCGATGAGGCCCGGACCGCATGGTTCGGGCCTTTTTCGTGCCTCACAAACTTGTTAACTACCTGAAATAGGACCGCCTTCGGCATCGGCTTCTCGTCAAAAACTAAGTGAGTAGACTTTTTGGAACTTGCCGAGCAGACCATCCATATCACTTTATAAAGCCGCAGGTAAATGCCTTGTTGCAAAACGACCTAGTCGCCAAAGTGCCAAAAGTCTACTCACTTAGATTCGCAGCCGTCCACGATCGAGCCATTTTGTGTCTAACGGGCATCTTTCCGTCGATTACTCCCAATTTTGTCCAGTCAATGAATAGTTCAGACCGGAGTAATATCTCAGCCCTTTGCTCATCCGAGCTTTTATCACGATATTCAGCATCGAGCATCCTGCATATGGCCTTAACGATCGCGCGGAATCTATCCTCATCCGATATCTGTCTGTGTGTAAGGAGAAGCACATCGTAGCCCATGGCCTGAAGGGCCGTCATGCGGTCAGCGTCACGCAAGCCATCCCCTGCGCGTCCGTGCGAGGCCTTTCCCTGACATTCAATGGCCACCTGTCGCCTACCGTCCGGCGAAGAAAGAAGTAGGTCGATATATACACGGGACTTTCCCACAATCGCTCGAGCACTTGTGCTTAACGTCACTTCGACATTGAGCTCTATGCCGCAAAACCCTTCGCCTCCCAGGGCTCGCGGCAGTCCAAGCAACAAATACGCCTCGACCTCAAAAGGCAACGCGGCACCCAATGGAACGAGTTGCGATACCGCCATAAATCTATTGCCGTAACGCATCCCGCAAACATCTGAACAAAAACGGTCAAGGTCTCTGCCTAAAACCAAAGCGTCTCGACGCCATAAATTTGAGGCGGTGCCGTCCTCGGACGGGCAGCGCACCCAACCGAACGTTGTCGAAATCGCGCCCGAATCAATTGCACGCGAAAGCTCCGCCTCAAGTGCCGCCGGCAGAGCGCACACCGCAAACAAGCCACACATCTCCGCCAATACCAAAAGAAGCTGGAGATCCGTCAGGTGCCGCGACATGATGAATGCCGTCAGTAGAGGAGACGTAATCAAAAACCCATGCTCCGTTTCCAGCACGGATTCCCTGGGAAGCTCACCAAGAAACAGCCGCTGCCTAATGCTGGCTGGACAAGTCCGTTTGTTTCTCGTCCGAACCAATGTATACAACGGAAAACCGAGTGCGACCGCAGCCGTCGGGTTGCGGGCGAGATCATATCGCTGCCGGTCTTCTTCCGGTCGTGGAAGCGGCGGACACAAAGCGCGGACTTGAGGAGGCAAACGCCAATACCTAAAAGCCGATATGTCACAAAGTAGATCCTTCATAGGCACAGGAGAACACGAATTTCAACCCAGTCAGTCACGCATTGGCGCGAACGCACCAAAAATGGCGCCGAACGGACTGCCAAGTTTTCAACAGCCCTCCCCAACTGGCCAAAAGCTTGTCGAGAGCTGGACGAAGCCCTGTTGAAAACCCCATTTTTTTCTCATGCAGAAGCTTTACGCGGCAAGTGAGTAGACTTTTTTGAACATTCCGAGCAGGCCGGTCTTCCTGCTTTTCAAAACCGCAGGTAGATAACTTGTTACAAAACTGCCTGGTCGCCAAAGTGCTAAAAGTCTACTCACTTAGGTTGCAGAGCACCCCCCATTAGCTGCAATTCCAAGGTATTAAGCATTTTTGGACTCAAATCGTCATACTGGACAAGAATTTGAGTTGAGTTTTTAGGGACAGATGCGCCATCGGCACACCAATAACAGTCACTGATATCGACAAAAGGGATACTCGAGCGCGTGAGGGCCCGTGCAAAAGTGCTTCCGCCCGTTCCACGCTCCGCAACCACGGTGCAGTAAAGGCCCGCGTCTGCGTGTTCGATCGAGACTTCCCCTGCCGGAAATGCCTTCCGTACAAGCGCCGCCAGGCCATCACGCGCCTCGCGAGCACGAACGCGCACGCGGTTCACATGTCGCTCGTAATCACCCGATTCCAGCAAACGAGCCAAAGCGACCTGGTCAACAGAACTCACCGACGAGGCGTAAAAACCAAGGTTGCGCCTAAACCGCTCCATTAGCTCATCGGGCAGCACCATGTACGCTAGACGCAACGCCGATGACAGGCTCTTCGAAAACGTGTTGGTGTAGATAACCGACTGGGAGGCATCGATCGACGCGAGCGCGGGAATTGGCTTGCCGGCAAGGCGAAACTCACAATCAAAGTCATCTTCGATGAGGTACCGACCTGGTCGCTCGGCGGCCCAGCTCAGCAGCGCATAGCGACGCGCAATGCTCGTCACAAGACCGGTGGGATACTGATGGGACGGCATAAGGTGAAGGACATCGGTCCCAGTTTTCTGCAGAGCGCTCAGGTCCACGCCGTCGTCATCCAACGGGATATGTCGTACTTGGCAGCCCATAGCCTGATAGATGCGCGTCAGACGCAAATAGCCCGGGTCCTCAACGGCATACACCTTGTCAGCGCCAAGCAACTGAACCAACATGGTATCGAGCAGCTGGGCGCCTGCACCGATAACAATGTTGTTGGGGTCGACATTCATGCCCCTTGTCCCACGCAGATGGTGAGCAATTGCGCGTCGCAGCCGAGCGGTGCCCTGCGCCGGTGCGGGCGAAAAGATTTCGCGCTCATCTTCGGATGCCAGCGTCGCCCGTAGTGCGCTTTGCCAAAGCCGCGCCGCCTCCAAAGCGGAAGGAGAAAGTGCATCGAACAGCTCGACCTGTCCGTTGACATCATGCGCGCTGAGGCCCACAGAGACGGTATCTCGGTCGATGCCCTGCGAAGCCAAAGGCAAAACCGGTGCATCCGGAAGCTTGCAAGCGTAGTAGCCACGACGCGGCATTGAGCAAATATAGCCCTCGGCAAGTAACTGGCTATATGCATTCTCGATGGTAATGACACTGATTCCCAGATGACTGGCAAAGGCGCGCTTAGACGGAAGATGCTCCCCCGCCACAATACGTCCAGCAACAATATCATCTCGAATTTGCTGGTAAACATACTCATAAAGCGATGCTTCGCCGCGTTTTTCCAAATTGTAGTCAAGCATGAGTTTGCCACCTGACCTTATCGAGCTGTTCAATCTGGTATTAGGCTGACATTATTATTATCTCGAAAACTGAGTATTTTGCCATACCCAGCTCCCCGATAGGATGTTCCGTCAAGCAATGCACATGCCAACCAAGGGAGCAACCATGGCAGAACAGACCAGCAAGGCCGATCGCGTCAAACTCAATCGCGAACTCGCGCAGATGCTCAAGGGCGGCGTCATCATGGACGTCACCACGCCCGAGCAGGCACGCATCGCCGAGGAGGCAGGCGCCTGCGCCGTCATGGCACTCGAGCGCATCCCGGCCGACATCCGCGCCGCAGGCGGCGTCTCGCGCATGAGCGACCCCAAGATGATCAAGGGCATCCAAGAGGCCGTCTCCATCCCCGTCATGGCCAAGTGCCGCATCGGTCACATTGTCGAGGCGCAGGTCCTGCAGGCCATCGAGATCGATTACATCGACGAGTCCGAGGTTCTCTCCCCCGCCGATGAGGTCTATCACATCGACAAGACCCAGTTTGACGTGCCGTTTGTCTGCGGCGCCCGCGATCTGGGCGAGGCGTTGCGCCGTGTTGCCGAGGGCGCCACTATGATTCGCACCAAGGGTGAGCCGGGTACGGGCGACGTCGTTCAGGCCGTGCGTCACATGCGCAAGATCCAAAAGCAGATCCGCGACGTTGTTGCCCTGCGCGACGACGAGCTCTTTGAGGCAGCCAAGCAACTGCAGGTTCCGGTCGAGCTGGTACGCGAGGTCCATGCCACGGGCAAGCTTCCCGTCGTGAACTTTGCCGCCGGCGGCGTAGCGACCCCGGCCGATGCCGCGCTGATGATGCAGCTGGGTGCCGAGGGCGTCTTTGTCGGCTCGGGCATCTTTAAGAGCGGCGACCCCGCCAAGCGCGCCGCTGCCATCGTCAAGGCCGTGGCAAACTTCACCGATGCCAGGCTCATCGCCGAGCTTTCGAAGGACCTGGGCGAGGCCATGGTGGGCATTAACGCCGACGAAATCGAGATTATCATGGAAGAGCGCGGGCGCTAGTCCAGCAGAAAGGATCGCACATGAGCGATTATGCAGACCAAACGGTTGCCGTGCTGGCGGTCCAAGGCGCTTTTGCCGAGCACGAGGCAAGACTATTCGAGCTTGGCGCACACTGTATTGAGCTGAGGCAGGCGGCTGATTTGAAGCAGGACTTTGACCGTCTGGTGCTTCCCGGCGGCGAGTCTACCGTTCAAGGGAAGCTGCTTGATGAGTTGGGCATGCTCGAGGAGCTTCGTGCCCGTATCGCTGAAGGTATGCCCGTCCTGGGCACCTGCGCCGGCCTGATCCTACTGGCTCACGACCTTGCCGCCCATGACGATAAGGGCACGCCGCGTCTGGAAACCATGGATGTACTTGTCGAGCGCAATGCCTACGGCAGGCAGCTCGGCAGCTTTCGAACCAAGGGGCAGGTAGCCGGCATCGACGGTGAAGTGCCGCTGACGTTTATCCGCGCGCCCCGCATCGTCGAGGTCCACGGCGACGCCAAGGCCTTAGCGAAAGTCGACGGTCGTATTGTCGCCGCCCGTCAGGGCAACCAGCTCGGCGTAACCTTCCACCCCGAGCTCGACGACGATACCCGCCTCCACGAACTGTTCCTACAAATGTAGGCAGAATTTAAACGAGCGTGGATTTTCGGACATACAACAAATGAGAGTGGATAATCTCCCACTTTGAGCTTGAATGCAGGCTCAAACCGGGAGATTATCCACTCTCATGCTATGTAGTCATTGGGGACGCTCTTAAACGACTACTCAAACAAGAACGTTCCCAACGACTACATTGCGATAGACAACCACGTTTGCTCAGATAAAACCGACCAAAATAAACCTGTCCCTTTTTGGCAGGTTTTGATCAAGGCAACGCCGATGTTTTGGCAACGCCAGCGAGCGCCGCCCAGGGCGAACAAGTTGGCATGAAAAAGGCAAGGCATAGACCTTCTGGTCATGCCTTGCCTTTTGAATGACAAATTGTCGCCCTGGGTGGCGCGCAGCGTCAACTAGTTACGCGGTTCGTAGAACCGCGTAACCCCTAGAAGCGGTTACCGCGGAAGCCGCCGCCGTTGCGGCCGCCACGGTCGCCACCACGACCGCCGCGGTCGTTACCACGGTTGCCACCAAAGCCGCCGCGACCGCCACGGTCGCCGCCGCGGTCACCATAACCACCACGGTTGCCACCAAAGCCGCCGCGACCGCCACGGTCGCCGCCGCGGTCACCAAAGCCGCCACGGCCGCCGCGATCGCCACCGCGACCGCCGCGGTCACCGCCACGGCCACCGCGATCGCCAAAGCCGCCGCGACCGCCACGGTCGCCGCCACGGCCACCGCGATCGTCACGACCGCCGCGAGGACCGCGGTCCTCGTCCAGGCCCATGGCGACGAGCGGAGCGATAACCTTATCGAGAGCGGCCATCAGCTCGGTGGCCTCCTCGTAAGAAAGCTCGGGCAGAAGCTTCTCCTTCTTGTTGGCAAGCTCGACCAGGCCCTCAGCGGCATCCTCGGCAGCGAAGACGACGATCTTGCGCATATCGCCCTCGGCGTCGTCGATGCGGCCGACCAGATCGGCAGCCTCGGCCTCGGCCATCAGACCATCGAGCTCACGAAGGCGCATGCCCAGCAGGTCGGACATTTCCTTCTGCTCCATCTTGGGCTTGAGGTCAAGAAGCTTGATGGCGCGCTCGATGTTCGCCATGCGCTCGGCCTTGGCCTCCTCCTCCTTGGAAATAGCAAAGCGACGGCTACGCAGCAGGCGGGCGGCCTTCTGCATCTTGTCCATCAGCTCTTCGTCATCGTAATCAACGGTGGCCTCGACAACCTCGGCCTCCTCCTCGGCGGAAACCTCGTCAGCAGCCTCAACCTCGGCAGCTTCGGTCTCCACGGTCTCGACTGCCTCAACCTCGGCAGCCATGGTCTCGTTCTCGGTCTCGTTCATGATCTCTTCGTTCTCGGACATGAGACTCCTTCTTGGCCCTCTCGGGCATCATCGCCCCATTCGCGGGGCCCGTCGCGCACTCTTTGCGCTTTAAACATTCATGCCTCTCGGCAAAACGTCAATTAGTTTATGGTGTTGCCATCCAATCTAGCTGCAGAATCTATGTGCACACATTAATGCGACATGTGCGACTCGCGACGAGCGTACACCAGCGACGTCGCAGACCCGACCACGGCAATCACAGCCGCCACACGCACGGCAGCTGCAAATCCAATCGCCTGGGCAACGTCGGTCGCAGCGCCAGCCGCGCCGGCAGTCGCCGCAGAACTCGAGAGCAGACCGATAAACAGCGATGGGCCAAACGATGCGGCAATCATGTTCCACGTGTTAAGCAATGCCGTTCCGTGGGGATGCTCAGCGGCAGGCAGCGTCTCCAAGCCGGCCGTTTGCGAGGGGCTCAGCACCAAACCGACTCCGGCATACACCACAACGGTCAGCGCCACGACGACGCCGATGTTCATACTTGCCGCCGTCATCGAGATGGCAGTCTGCCCCACGGCAATCAAGGCAAAGCCGACCGGCAGCAGCGGCCATGCGCCACGGGCGTCCATCACGCGTCCGCCCACAATCGAGGTCACGGCGTTGCAGGCAATCGCCGGCAAAATGAGCAAGCCCGCAATAAGTGCGGTCATGCCGTATGCGCCCTCAAAATAGAGCGGCAACAAAACGCTCATCGAGAACGTCGTCATCATCGACACCACCACAAGCAGGCACGCGGGCCAAAAACGAACGCTCGCCATGGGACGCACGTTAAGCACCGGATGCTCGAGCTTGAGCTGACGGGCCGCAAACAGGCCGAGCAGCACAATGGCGGCGAAAAGCGCCACGATGCCGGCAATCGGATTGGTCGAGAACTCGCCTACGGAATACACGAATGCCGTAATGCCGGCGGCGAGCAAAACAACCGACAGAATATCAAGCGTGGTGCTCGAGCGCTCTCCGACATTCTGAACAAGCTTAACGCCCGCCGCAGCGACCACAATGCCGCCCACCAGCGGCACTACGAACACCGCCCTCCAGCCGAACAACGTGCACATAAGACCGCTGATTACGGGTCCAAACGCCGGCCCTAGCGTAATGCAGGCACCGCCCAGGCTAAGATACAGACCGAGCTTCTCGCGCGGGGCGCAAGACAGCACCACGTTCATCATGAGCGGGAACAAGATGCCCGATCCCGCAGCCTGCAAAATACGACTTGGTAGCAAAACGCTAAACGACGGAGCGATCAGACACAGGACTTCGCCGGCGACCATACATCCGCATGCGAAAAACAACAGCTTGCGCGTCGAGAAACGGCCGGACAGGAAGGCCATGATGGCCGTAAAGATCGACGTCACGATCATGTAGCCCGAAACGAGCCACTGCGCCGTGGTGGCACTCACCGAAAAGGCTGCCATAATGTCGTGCAACGCCACGTTAATGATGTTCTCGTTAAACGCGGCAACAAAGGCTGCAATATACATAACGACGAGAAGTGCCGCAGTGGCCGATGGCGTTGCTTGAACTTGTTGCTGAGATTTGCTCCCCATGCATTTCCTTCCTCTTGGAACGACAGTCGCATCGCCCCAGAGGAACAGTCCAGGGCGAAAAATGAGCCCTAGACTTACGCCAGACGCCGTACACGACGAATCTGGCAACATGGTCCAACGTCAAAAGATTGTAACGCGGACGCGCAGCTTTCCTTCCGCGCTATTATTAAAAGTCCACGAAAGCATAAGACATGAGGAGCCCGCCATGATTAAGCCCATCATGAAATCCGAGTTCTTTTTGCGCCTGCCTTCCGAAGACGCGGGGCCCGACGATGCCGCGACCGGGCAGGACCTCCTGGATACACTCCACGAGCATGAGCACGAGTGCGTGGGGCTCGCCGCCAACATGATCGGTGTGCGCAAACGCATCATCTGCGTAAAGGACGGCAACAGGGCGCTCCTGATGTACAACCCTCAAATTCTTGAACAGGTCAATGCCTATCAGACGAGCGAAGGATGCCTCTCGCTGATCGGCGAGCGTCCCTGCACCCGCTATCGCCGCATTAAGGTTGAGTATTTGGACGAGAACTTCGTCCACCGCATCAAAAACTTCTCGGGCTACACCGCCGAGATCATCCAGCACGAAATCGACCACTGTTGCGGAATCGTTATTTAGTTCCGCCGATTCAAGAAAGCTCCCTGCAGCAAAACAACTGCAGGGAGCTTTTCATAGTGCGGAACTTCTATCCCACTAGCTCTGGCGGTAATGATCGAAGAAGTCGGCGAGATCTTCGAGGGACTCTTTGAGCACTTCCATGCGCGGCAGGTACACGATACGGAAGTGATCGGGCTCGGCCCAGTTAAAGCCGCCGCCGCGCGTGATCAGGATCTTCTTCTCGTGCAGCAGGTCAAGGGCAAACTGCTCGTCGTCGGTGATGTTGAACTTCTTCACATCCATCTTGGGGAAGATGTAGAACGCCGCGCGCGGCTTGACCACCGAGATGCCGTCGATCTTGTTGAGCGCCTCATACACAAAGTTGCGCTGCTCGTAGACACGACCGCCGGGACGGATGTAGTCGTTGACCGACTGATGGCCGCCGAGCGCCGTCTGGACGATCGACTGAGCCGGGACATTAGAGCACAGGCGCATGTTCGAGAGCATGTTGATGCCCATAATAAAGTCGCTCATGCAGCGCTGGTTGCCCGAAAGCACCATCCAGCCAATACGGTAGCCCGCGATCATGTGCGACTTGGACAGGCCGCTAAAGGTGACGCAGGGCAGGTCGGGAGCGAGTGAAGCGATCGAGACATGCTCATAACCGTCCATGCACAGGCGGTCGTAGATCTCGTCGGCAAAGATCATCAGCTGATGCCTGCGCGCAATCTCGACGATGCCCTCGAGTACCTCGCGCGGATAGACCGAGCCCGTGGGGTTATTGGGGTTGATGATGACGAGGGCCTTGGTCGCGCTCGTGATCTTGGACTCCATATCCTCCAGGTCGGGATACCAATCCGCCTGCTCATCGCACAGATAATGTACGGGATGACCGCCAGCAAGGGTTGCGCACGCCGTCCAGAGCGGATAGTCGGGGCTGGGGATCAGAATCTCGTCGCCATTGTCGAGCAGCGCGTTCATCGAAAGCTGAATGAGCTCGGACACGCCGTTGCCCGTGTAGATATGCTCCATCTGAACGTTGGGCAGGCCCTTGATCTGCGAATACTGCATGATCGCCTTGCGCGCGGAGAACAGGCCACGCGAGTTGGAATAGCCTTCGCAGTCGGGCAGCTGCTGGCGCATGTCCTTGATGACCTCATCGGGTGTGCGGAAACCGAAGGGCGCCGGGTTGCCGATATTGAGCTTGAGGATGCGCTCGCCCTCGTCCTCCATACGGGCGGCCTCGTCGACGACGGGACCGCGCACGTCATACAGGACGTTATCGAGCTTGGTGGATTTAGAAAAAGTACGCATGGTGGTGCTCCTTGCAATTTGAGCTGAGGGATGGGGTTCGGGCTTGGAATCGTTGCGGGGTGATGATGCCTCGCCTTGATCGGCGTCGCCGGCAAGCAGCCAGGTAACATCGACCTCCAAAATACGGGCGAGCAGCTCGGCCACATCGCGCCGCGGGATCGTCTTGCCGCCCACATATTGGCTCATCTGACTCTTGCCGAGTTTTTTGCCGAGCATCTCCGATGCGCGGATCACGTCCGACTGGCGAACGTCGCGATCGGACATAGCCTGTCGCAGGCGATCGCTAAACGTCTCTTGGGCCACTAGAACCTCCTTGCTGGCAAAGTTCAATTTATAGAACACGAATTGAACCATGGTTCAATTTAGCAAGCAGTATAACGCGGCACCTCATTCGATAGTTCAATTTCATAAGAAAATGTACCGGACTCCGAGATTTGCCCAAAGCAGACAATGACATGCACGCGTTTAGAGGTATTCAAGGAATCGAGCAGCGGCAAGCGAAACGTCGGCCGTTCGATATATGGCGTTGATCTGCCGATGAGGATGTCCCTCGAGTGGGCGCACGGCAACATCGAACTGACAGCGGCGCAAGATGAGCGCGGGAAGAACACTCACGCCCAGGCCGTCCTCGACCATGGCCATAATCGCATAGTCATCCCAGGTCGACAGCTTAGAGCGCACCGCCAGGCCTGCGCGGCGAAACAGCGGCGTAATCTCGTCGTCGCTACCGCGTTCCAGCAGGATAAACTGCTCGTTGGCCAAATCGGCAAGGGAAACGACCTCCGCGGTGGCAAGCGAGGAGTCCGCTGGCACCACGGCCATCAGCTCGTCTTGCACCAACGGTCGCGACGCCATGCCGGCGCCGCGTGGCTCGCGCGGGATAAAGCCCAGGTCACAACGACCCTCAGCCACCCATTGTTCAATCTCTGAGTAATCACCCATCAGCAACTCATAATCGACGTCCGGATGATCGGCACGAAAGCGCGCAATCACCGGCGGCAGCACGTGGGTCGCCACGCTCGAAAACGTACCGATGCAGATTTTGCCGCGCATGAGCCCGCGCATCTCATCCACCCGTCGCTGCAAGCGAGTGAATTCCTCGCAGAGCGCCTCAACCGCCGGCATGACCTGCCGCCCGTCGGCAGAAAGCACTACGCCCTCGCGACTGCGGCCGAGCACCTTAAAGCCCCAATCGGCCTCAAGATCGGCCACCATACGGCTCACGCCCGACTGCGAATAGCTCAGGCGCTCGGCAGCACGCGTAAAGCTTCCGGCGCGCACCGTCTCCAGCAGCACCTGCATCTTTTGAATATTCGTTTCCACGACACGCCTCCACCTTTACATGAGTTTTTGTCATGTTATCCATGCATTATATTCGCTTTTCTTCTATAGCCAGTTCACCCATAGTGAACATGCTCGGATATAGAGGGGATGTCAGCGCATGAACAACGGACTGTTTACGTACTTAGCAGCATTGCTATTGTTTGGCTCTAACGGCATCATCGCCGCCGCCATCGCGCTGCCGAGCTCCGATATCGTGCTCCTGCGCACGTTTTTGGGCGCTCTCACCCTTGCCGCCGTCCTCTTCATAACCAAGCGCCATAACCTGCAGGCTCCGTCTCGCCCCCGCGAGGCCGCAGCACTCCTTCTCTCGGGAGCCGCGCTGGGTGCCAGCTGGATTTTTCTCTTCCGTGCCTACCAGACGATCGGCGTCGGCGTATCCTCGCTGCTGTACTACTGCGGCCCCATCATCGTCATGGCGCTCTCCCCGCTCATCTTTGGCGAAAAACTGACCGGCGGCAAAATCGCCGGCTTTATCGCCGTTGCTTGCGGTGCTTTTCTCATTGCAGCGCAAGGTCTAGGCGGCAATATGCCCATTGCGGGTATCGCCTGCGGCATCGCCTCGGCATTTTGCTATGCGCTGATGGTCATCGCCAGCAAGGGTGCGCCACACATCGAAGGCCTCGAAAACTCCACGCTCCAGGTGAGCGCCGCCTTTGCGACCGCGCTGGTCCTCACGCTCATCACGCAGGGCGCTCCCTCATTCCTGTCCGCCGGTGTCGCCGCCAGTATTGATTGGCGCGCCGTCATCATGCTCGGCGTCGTCAACACCGGCATCGGTTGCCTGCTCTATTTTAGTGCTGTCGCCAAGCTGCCCGTTCAGACCGTCGCGGTCGTCGGCTACCTCGAGCCGCTTTCGGCGGTCGTGTTCTCGGCCGTCCTTTTAGGCGAAGCCATAACACCGATCCGCCTGACGGGCGCCGCACTTATCATCGGCGGCGCGATTTTTTGCGAACTCGCCGGCAAACGCGCAAACGCCAAGGCTGGCATCGCCCAGACAGTGCGTGCTTAAAAGCCCCTGCTTTGAATGCTACCTGCGTAGATAAATAATCCCCAGCTGAGGATTATTGTCTAAAATAACCCGATGTGCCAAACTGCTCTTGTATATATAAAGACGGCATAAAGATTATCTGTCCTAGACAGATAACCAGATGTCCAAGGGAGTCCACGTGGCACACAACAAACTGGAGGCAAGCCCCCAAGACCAGCATGGTCAAGGCGGGCACGGAGCCATTCCCCTCTCCGCTGGCATGCTGCTCGTAACGCTCGGCGTCGTCTATGGTGACATCGGCACGAGCCCCATGTACACCATGAAATCAATCGTCGCCAACAACGGCGGCATCGGCACCGTCAGCGAGGACATGATTCTGGGCGCGCTTTCGCTCGTCATCTGGACCATGACGCTCGTGACCACGGTCAAGTACGTGGTAATCGCCATGAAGGCCGATAACCACAACGAAGGCGGCATCTTCGCCCTGTTTAGCCTGGTGCGAAAAGTAGCACCATGGCTGATCCTACCTGCCATGATCGGCGGCGCGGCGCTGCTCGCCGACGGCATCCTCACCCCCGCCGTCACGGTTACCACGGCCATCGAGGGCTTGCGCACTATCGAGTGGGGCCACGCGCTTTTGGGCGACGGCCAGACCAACGTCATCATCATCACCATCATCATTATCTGCGGCCTATTTGCCATGCAGCGCGCCGGTACCTCGTCGATCGGTAAGCTGTTCGGCCCGCTCATGACGCTGTGGTTCCTGTTCCTGGCAGGCGCCGGCCTGTTCAACATGCTCGGCAACCTGTCCATCTTGCGCGCGCTCAACCCCATCCGCGGCATCATGTTCCTGTTCTCGCCCATCAACCACTCGGGCATTATGGTGCTCGGCTTTGTCTTTCTGTCGACGACCGGCGCCGAGGCCCTCTACTCGGACATGGGCCACGTTGGCAAGGCAAACATCTATGCATCCTGGCCGTTTGTTAAGGCGGCCCTTATCCTCAACTATCTGGGTCAAGGCGCTTGGCTGCTCGCCAATAACTCCAACCCCCAGATGCTCGCGATGGATATCGTCAACCCGTTCTATATGATGCTTCCTGAGCCCCTGCGCCCCTTTGCCATCGTGCTTTCGGCCGTGGCGGCCATCATCGCCTCGCAGGCGCTCATTACCGGCTCGTTCTCGTTGGTTTCGGAGGCAACGCGCCTCAACCTTATGCCGCACCTGCGCATCCACTACCCCAGCGACACCAAGGGCCAGCTTTATATTCCACTCGTCAACAACATCATGTGGGTCGGCTGCATCTTCATCGTGCTGCTGTTCCAGAACTCCGAGCGCATGGAGAGCGCCTATGGCCTCGCCATTACCGTGACCATGCTTATGACCACGACGCTTTTGACGAGCTATATCGTCGGCATTCTCAAGCACAGACTGGGCGCCTGCGTCTTCGCCCTGCTTTTTGGCGCCATTGAGCTGTGCTTCTTCGCTTCGTGCCTCACCATGTTCTTTGACGGCGGCTATGTGATGATCTTCCTGGCCGCACTGCTGTTTGGCCTTATGTATGTGTGGCGTCGCGGCACCGCCATCGAGCGCACGCAGACGATTCTGCTGCCCGTCTCCAAGTACATCGACCAGCTCAATCGCCTGCGCAATGACGAGACCTATCCCGTGCTCGCCGACAATCTGGTATTTCTCACCAACAGCCCCGACCCGCTCACACTCGACCGCGACGTGCTCTATTCCATCCTGGACAAGCACCCCAAGCGCGCCAAGGCATATTGGTTCATCAACGTGCACGTTACCGACGAACCCTATACGCACGAGTATTCCGTCGAGACCTTTGGCACGGACTTTTTGTTCCGCGTGCGCCTGGACTTGGGCTTTAAGGTCAACCAGCGCGTCAACGCCTATCTGCGTCAGATCGTCGGCGACTTGATGGCATCGGGCGAGCTGCCGCCGCAACATCACACCTACTCCATCTACGAGACGCGCGGCAACGTAGGTGACTTCCGCTTTTGCATGCTGCGCAAGATGCTTGCCCCCGAAACGGACATCAACCGCAATGACCACCGCGTGATGGCCATCAAGTACGCCGTCCGCCGCGCCTGCGGAAGCCCGGCACGCTGGTACGGTCTCGAGAACTCGGCCATCATCATTGAGTACGTACCGCTCTTTGCCCGCATGCGCCCGGCCGTCAAACTTGTGCGCACCCAGGTGCCGCTCGAGGTCCAGATCGAAGAGGCCGAGGAAATGGAGGTCGACATTTTCTCGGACGACTTGGTCAACGGCAACGAGGCCGGCAAGAGCATGAACGTCGATCCCACCGAGCTGCTCGAGAGCGTCGCCGATACGCCCGAACAGCAACTCGACGGACTCGAGAGCACCCAGTTCAACGACGCCAACTTCTAACACGCCACCAGCCATTGACGACAACGGCCTCGCATCTCATAAGAGGTGCGAGGCCGTTTTATGTCGCAACGGACCAGTGAGCTACGAACGGCGCGGCTCGGGAACCACGAGCCTATCGGGGCTCGCGCCCTCGGCATCCATCAGGCTCACGTAGCGAATCGACGGATCCCCATACATCGCGTAGTAATAATTGCCCGTGCGCGCGCTAAAGCATCCGGTATAGATAGTCTTCTCGAACTTGCCATCGCCCATCCTGGACGCTCCCTCGATCATCACCACGCCCTCGAGCGAGCGGAACATGCGAACGACGTTTTCGGTCTCGCTCTCCTTTTGCGGGTAATTGGCATTGAGGTACGCCGCCTTTACAAAACGGCTCGGCGAATAGCAATCGCCCGGAATGCCGCGCATGCCGGCACCGGCTCCATAGGGCTTAAGCTCGGCGCCACGCCATGTCGCCGTCTGCGGAAAATCGCTTGTGGCGGTGATATAGGTGCGCAGGTTTTCCATGTGCCACGGGAAGGTCGGCTGGTTGGCAAGGGTGTCGACCGGATCGTCGTATACATGCAGGCCGTCAGCCATCATCTCGACCACGATGCTGCGCTGGCTGTCGCCGATAATCCAATGAAGCAGCGACACGCCCAGCCCCTCTCCGGCAGATTTGGCGACAATCACCGTGTCGCGCAGCGCGGCCTCGACCTCATCGACCGTCGAGAACGTCGCTGCCACCCACAGGGGAAACTCATAGGCCGCGATATTGGTCTTTCCATCAACCGGGCCCTCGGCATACTCGGCATAGCCGGGAAAGTTGAGCCCCGCCACAGCCAGACCCGCATCGTTACCACAGTCGAAAAACATGGGATAGTTCTTGTAATCGATGCACATGCCGATTACCGCGTGTGCCGCCGACGCATCGTCGATAAACGAATACGGGATGTGAAACCCGCGCGGCATCACGCGAACCTGTTGGCCGTAGTCAAAGCTCCAGTCGAGGTTGCGGCCTAGATACATGTGGCCAGAATTATCGGTAAATCGAATGCTCGTACACATAGCGCCTCCTAGCTTTACGTTCTTGCTAAGCTCATTGTCACCAAACAAAAAGGCGCTAAACACAAAAGCCCGGACATGACAACAATGTCACGCCCGGACCAAAAGAGACGAAGTGCGGTGCTTTGGTCCCCTTAGACCAACTTTCCAAGACAGTGGTCGATCATATGCTGGACCATCTGCGCCTCGAAGCCCACAAAGTCCTGCTTGCGCTCGCGCATCTTGCCATCGACGATCTGGTCAAAGGCAACCTTGCACTTGATATAGCGCGTGGACTTGGTGACCTCCTCGTGCGTCAGGCAGCTCTCCTCCATCTTGCTGGCGCCCAGGCCAAACACCAGACGGGGGTTGTAGAGCACGTGGGGCTCGCCGGCATCGTCCAGGTAGACGCAGACCTTCTTGGTAACGCCAATCTGATTGGCGGCCAAGCAGCCGGCATCATCGAGCGACTTGATGGTATCAATCAGATCCTGAGCGACCGATTCGTCCTCGACAGTCGCAACCTCGCAACGCTGAGACAGGATAGCCTCGTCGCGGCAGAGCTCTTTAATCATACGTTCCTCCATAGGGGTCGTTGTAACCGCTTAAGTATACGGTACCTACACAATTTCATGCGAAAGATACCGCCCGTCCGTTACAAACCGCCGAACATCAACATGTGAGGAACACCAACTTCACAAAGGCGATATAGTGGGTGAGTTCGTGTCAATCGGCCTAAACTCGGGGCCGAACAAGGAAAGGGTATGCATGGACGAACTATTTCACGTCAGTGAGCGCAAGTCCACAATCGGGACCGAACTTCGCGCTGGACTGACAACATTCCTGGCGATGGCCTACATCATCGCCGTCAACCCCGCGGTACTCTCGGGCGCTGGCATCGATGCGGGAGCGCTCGCCTGCGCCACCTGCCTGGGCGCCGGCATCATGACCATCTGCATGGGCATCTTCGCAAACCGCCCGCTCGCCTGCGCGTCGGGCCTGGGCATCAACGCCATGATCGCGGGCATCGCCACCACCATGTGCGGCGGCGACTGGCACGTGGCCATGAGCGTTATCTTCCTCGAGGGCATCGTCATCTTGCTGCTCGTCCTGTGCGGCCTGCGCGAGGCCATCATGGACGCCATCCCCGTGGTCCTGCGCCACGCCATCTCGGTGGGCCTGGGCCTGTTTATCGCCATGATCGGCCTGTGCGACGCCGGCATCATCACCGCTGGCGCCGGCACGCTCGTCGGCTTGGGTGACATCACCTCCCCCACCTTTATCGTCGGCATCATCTCCATCGTCGTGACGGTTGCCCTGGCTTCCCGCAACGTGCCGGGCTCGCTGCTCATCGGCATCATCGTCGCCGTTATCGCCGGTATCCCGCTGGGCGTCACCCATGCGCCCGAGGGCCTCATCGCACCGCTCGACTTCTCGACCTTTGGCGCCCCGTTTGCCAGCACCGCCGACGGCAACATGGCCATCGTGAAAGTTCTGACCGACCCGATGCTGCTCGTCGTTGCCTTCTCGCTGCTCATGAGCGACTTCTTCGACACCATGGGCACCGCGATGGCCGTCGCCAAGCAGGGCGAGTTCCTGACCGAGGACGGCAATGTCGAGGACATCCGTCCCATCCTGGTCGTCGACTCCGTGGCCGCTGCTGCCGGTGGCTTTATGGGCGTCTCCTCCATCACTACCTTCGTCGAGTCCACCTCTGGCGCTGCCGACGGTGGTCGCACGGGCCTCACCTCCGTCACCACCGGCGTGCTGTTCATTCTCGCCGCGTTCTTCTCCCCCATCGTCACCATCGTTTCCAGTGCCGCCACCTGCGGTGCTCTGGTCTACGTCGGCTACCTCATGATGAGCGAGGCCTCCGAGATCGACTGGTCCGACGTGTCGCAGGGCTTCCCGGCGTTCATGATTGTCGCCGGCGTGCCCTTCACCTACTCCATCTCTGCCGGCATTGGTCTGGGCTTTATCGCCTACGTGGTCGTCGCGCTCTTTAAGGGCGAGGCATCCAAGATCAAGCCGCTCATGTGGATCGCAGCCCTTGCCTTCCTCGTCTACTTCTTTGTAGCGTAACGGCAAAGCTGCCAAAGCAGAACGCCAAAGCGCGGAGTCGCATCGAGCGGCTCCGCGCTTTTCTTTTAAGCCCAGGCAACGCACGGACGCGCGATGTATTGCTTCCCAAGTTTTGGACATTTTGCCCTCCAAACGGCACTACCGCCGGCTACATCCTGCAGATATGCTGGGCGTAATCGCATAGGCCCTATGAGGATGGGAGTAACCATGGCCGCCTTGTTCACGACCCCCAAGCGCAATGACAAAACCTCTGGAGCCCATTTTGTCGAGCCCGACGTGCGCCGTCGCACGCTGCTCGCACACGGCAGCTGGCGCCGCGTGACCCGCCGCATCGTCGTGGGCGCCGTATGCGCGCTCACGGTGAGCTCGCTGCTCATGCCGAGCGTCTCGCTTGCGGCCGAGCGGGTGGAAGTCGGCGGAGCCTGGTATGACACCGCGGCAGGCGACGAGGCCGGCACCTGGTCGTGGAACGGCGCCGACGACATGAAGCTCAACGGCTATAACGGCGGCGCGATCGTGGCCGAGGGCAAGCTCAACGTGAGCTACTCAGGCAACAACACCGTCACTAACGACGACGGCCTCGGTATCGAGGTTGTGGATGGCACGAACGAGAACGCCGAGCTCAACATCCAAGGCGACGCGTCCAGTACGCTCAACGTGACGTCTTCCAGCGACGCCATCTGGTCTGAAGGCGACATTAACATCGACGGCGCTGGCACCGTCAACGCCACGAGCACCGAGTCCGATGCTATCGATGCCAAGGGCGATCTCACCATCAAGGGTTCGGGCAACGTTAACGCCACAGGTGATTCGGACGGCATCAGGGCCGACGACAACATCACAATCGACAGCAGCGGAACCGTCACCGCCAAGGCTACCGAGGATGAAGGTATCGATGCCAACGAGAACCTCACCATAAAGGGCGGCGGCAAGGTAGAGGTAAGCTCCGTCAAGGACAAGGCGATCGAGGCCGACAGCAACATCGAGATTTCGGGCGGCAGCCAGGTCAAGGCAAGCTCCAAGGAAGATTATGCCGTCAAGGCCTATGGCGGTCTCACGGTCACGGACGCATCCCTTGACGCAACCGGCGTTGGATATGGCATCTATACCTACAAGGGCATCACGCTCGATGGCGCGACCGTGACGGTCCGCGCAAGCTCAGATGGCGGGGAGGTCATCGCCCTCTACACCGACGAGGACGACATCGTCATCAAGAACGGTTCAATCGTAGATGCGTTCGCAGAAGGCAGGCTCTCGGTTGCAATCTCCACCAGAAACTTCAACCCCAACGAAGCGGGTGGCCACATCTACATCAGCAACTCCGTTGTTAAGGCAATAGCCCGCTATGCCGAGACCGGCGGCGATGGCCCCGACCACTACAGCACAGACCAGAACGACGGAATCATCCCTGAGTCCGAGGGCCTGAACATCGGCATCTACGCATCGACCCACGAGGGCATCACGCCCGCGACCATCTCGATCGTCCGCAGCAAGGTCACGGCCGAGGGAGACACTGTGGCAATCATCGCCCTTGCCATGAGCGCGGACGGCGAGGCGATCGGCACCATCGAAATCAAGGACGCCATCATCCAGACGCCTGCAGGCGGCAAAGTCATTGACTATCGCAACAAGGAAGAGCTCAGCGACGGCATCGTCTACGAGGCGGGGCAGACCATTGGCACGGGCGATGCCACGATTGACTCCCCCTATGACGCCGCTGTCGCCAAGAGCACGGTCATCGTGCCTCCCGAGGAGACCAAGCCCGAGGAGAAGCCAGGCGAGACCAAGCCCGAGGGTTCCAAGCCCGAGGGTTCCAAGTCCGAGGGCACGAAGACGACCAAGACCATTGCAGTTGCAGCCACGGGAGCCAAGACCACCGGCAAGCTCGCGGCAACCGGCGACGCCTCGAACGCAGCCATCGTGGCAACCGCCCTTGCAGGAACAGCCGCCATCGCCGCGGGCGCCGTGGTGAGCCGCAAGCGCTCGTAAACACTTTTTCGCACGGGACGGGTGGATCGCGGCCCTTGCCTTCCTCGTCTACTTCTTCGTAGCGTAAGGGCAAGGCTGCAAAAGCTGAACAATAAAGCGCGGAGTCGCCATGCGGCCCCGCGCTTTTCTTTTAGCGCCGGTCCCTGCGCCGGCGTGCGGCCTATTTCTCCCCCATTTTGGCCATTTTGCCCTCCAAACGGCACTACCGCCGGCAATATCCAGCAGATACGCTGAATCTAGTCGTATAGGCCCTATGAGAACGGGAGCAACCATGGCAGCCTTGTTCACGACCCCCAAACGCAATGACACTACCGCCGGAACCCATGTTGCCGAACCCGACGTTCGCCGTCGCATAGGACTCGCGCACGGCAGCTGGCGCCGCGTGACGCGCCGCATCGTCGCGGGCGCCGTGTGCGCGCTCACGGTGAGCTCGCTGCTCATGCCGAGCGTCTCGCTCGCAGCGGAATGGGTCAAGGTCGGCGGCAACAAGTACAACACCGCGGCGAGCGACGAGGCCGGTACCTGGTCGTGGGACGGCGCCGACGACTTGAAGCTCAACAACTATAACGGCGGCGAGATCCAGGCCGCAGGCAAGCTCAACGTGAATTACTCGGGAACCAACATCGTCACTGCCGAATGGATCGAAAGCATCAACGTTTCTCATGGCACTAACGAGAATGCCGAGCTCAATATCCAAGGCGACGAGGGCGGCACGCTCAGCGTGACATCTACTGAGGACGCTATCCTCTCCACGGGTAATATCAACATCGACGGAGCCGGATCCGTCAACGCCACGAGCACTGGGTTTGATGCCATCAATGCCGGAGGTGATCTCGCTATCAAAGGTTCGGGCAACGTCAACGCCACGGGTGCATCGGATGGCATCAGGGCAAACGGCAATATCACGATTGACGACAGCGGAGCCGTCACCGCCAGGGCTACCAAGGACAAGGGTATTGGAGCCGACAAGAACCTCACCATCAAGGGTGGCGGGACGGTCGAGGCAAGCTCAGCCGATGGTGAGGCCCTTTGGAGCGGCGGTAATATCAACATCTCGGACGGCAGCCAGGTCAAGGCAAGCTCCGAGAAAGACGCTGCCGTCGAGGCCAAGGGCAGCCTCGCAGCCACAAACGCCTCCCTCAACGTAAACGGTGTTGAATATGGCGTCTATGCCCACAAGGGCATCACCCTCGACCATGCAAACGTGACGGTCCGTGCAAGTAAAGGCAGATACGGTGGCGCCATTGCCCTCTTCACCTACCAAGACGATATCGTCGTCAAGAACGGCTCCACCGTGGACGCGTTTGCGGAAGGCGAGGTTTCGGCTGCATTCTCCACCAGAAACGATCGACCCAACGAGGAGGGTGGCCACATCTACATCAGCGACTCCGTTGTCAAGGCCATAGCCCGCTATGTCGAGAACGGCGACGGCCCCATCCCCTACAGCGAAAACCAAGATGGTGAGACGAGCCCCGAGCCCCAAGGCGAGAACATCGGCATCATCGCCCAGACCAGCGAGGGCGTCACACCCGCAGTCATCTCGATCATCCGCAGCAAGGTAACGGCCGAAGGAGATACAGCGGCAATCTTTGCCCGTGCCATGAGCGCTGACGGCAAGACAATCGGCACCATCAAGATTGAGAACGCCGCCATCCAGACGCCCGAAGGCGGCAAGGTCATTGACTATCGCAAGCTCCGTGACGGCATCTACGAGGCAGGCCAAGCCATCGGCACGGGCGACGCTGTGATCGACTCCCCCTATAACGAAGCTGTCGCCAAGAGCATGGTCATCGCACCTCCCGAGGTAGCCAAGCCGGAAGACCCCAAGCCCGACGAGACCAAGCCCGCAGAAAGCAAGCCCGCGGAGTCCAAGCAGAACCCCAAGCCTGAGGGCTCAAAGCCGACCAAGGCCGTTGCGGCTTCAACCACGAAAGCCAAGACTACCGGCGTGCTCGCGGCAACCGGCGACACCTCGGATGCGGCCATCGTGGCAACCGTCCTTGCGGGAACAGCCGCCATCGCCGCAGGCGCCGTGGTGAGCCGCAAGCGCTCATAGACGCCCTTCATACACGAACCGACACTTTTAAAGCCGCCTAGTCCGCGCACCGTTTAGCAGCGCCACCGCCGAGCTCCCCTCCGGCGGTGGCGTTTCCTGTTTGCGCCCGCACGACGCGCGCGAATGTTCTTGATGCTGCCCAACCGGTATACGCTGGCGTGCGACAATTGGGACTGCCGATATCACAACACTGAGAGAAGCCCGTCATGGAAGCGCAAAAGCAGATAACCGTTCATTCGGAGCATACGGAAAGCGCACCCGTCATTTACCTCCCCGTGGTCATGGGCGACGGTAGTGATGTTTATTACCGCTGCCGAGAGCTCGACTGCCCACCATTCACCCTTGTCGCCATTGGCGGCCTCAACTGGAATCGCGAGCTGAGTCCCTGGGCATGCGACGGGACCGTACGCGATGCCGAGCCCTTTGGTGGGCAGGCATCCGGTTTTCTTGATGAGCTGCTGAATCAGATAATCCCCCAGGTCGAGTCGTCGCTTCCTCAGCCGCCCACCTGGCGCGGCATTGCCGGCTACTCGCTGGCAGGCCTCTTTTCGCTTTGGGCTCTCTGGCAAACCGATGTCTTTGGCCGCGCGGCGAGCGCATCGGGGTCGCTGTGGTTTCCCGACTTTGTCGACCGTGCCAGCACGACCCCTTTTGCCGGCAGCCCGCAAGCCGTCTATCTGTCACTCGGCAAAAAGGAAACCAAGACGCCCAACCGCATGATGAGGCACGTACTCGACGACACACGCGCGATGGAAGCGTTGCTCGTCGAGCGCGGCATTCCAACAACGCTGGAGCTCAACCCCGGCAATCACTTTGCCCAAACCGACTTACGCATGGCCCGCGGCATCCACTGGATACTGACACATTAAAAATGGTGCCCACACGCATATACGCATGGGCATCATATCTTGTTTTAGCTGAACGCAGCTGCTACTCAGCAGCCTCCTCAAGCTCGGAGACATCAAACTCAAAGTCGTTACCCGGAAGGATGGCGTTGAGCACAATGCCCACCAGTGAGCCCACGGCAATGCCGGACAGCGAAATGGTCACGCCGCCCAGCTCCAACACGATGGCGCCGGCGGTGCTATAGGCAATGCCGAGCGAAAGTACGAGCACCAGAGCGGCCACCAGCACGTTGCGGTTGTTCTGAAAATCGACCTGGTTCTCAATGAGGTTGCGCACGCCTACGGCACTGATCATGCCGTAGAGCACGAGCGACACGCCGCCGATAACGCATGGCGGCATGGCGGCGATCACGGCAGCGAACTTGGGGCAGAACGAAAGCACGATGGCGCAGCACGCGGCAATGCGAATCACGCGCGGGTCGAACACGCGCGTCAGGGCAAGCACGCCGGTGTTCTCGCCATACGTGGTGTTGGCCGGAGCGCCAAAGAGCGAAGCCAGGATCGTGGCGAGACCATCGCCGAGCAGCGTGCGATGCAGGCCGGGATCGGCAATGTAGTTACGCTCGCAGGTGGAGCCAATAGCGGAGATATCACCGATATGCTCGATCATGGTTGCAAAGGCCAACGGCATGATGGTGATGATGGCGGTCGTGGCAAGGCCGCTATCGAACTGCGGCCCAAAGAGTGCAAACACGGTGTTGTCCCACACGATGGGAAGACCGACCCACGGCGCGGCGGCAACGCCCGAAAAATCGACCTCACCCAACGCGGCGGCAACGGCATAGCTCACCACGACGCCCAGCAGGATCGGCACGATCTTGACCATGCCGCGACCCCAAATGTTGCAGATCACAATAACGGCAACGGCAATAACAGCCACAAGCCAATTGGTCTGGCAGTTGGCAATTGCGGAGCTCGCCAGGATCAGACCGATCGAAATGACGATGGGGCCCGTCACTACCGGCGGAAAGAAGCGCATGACGCGCTTGGCGCCAAACGCGCGGAAGAGTGCCGCCAGCACCGGATAGAGCAGACCGGCACAAGCTACGCCCAGGCAGGCGTAGGGCAAAAGCTCGGCCTCGCCGTTGGGCGCAATGGCGGCATAACCCGCAATAAAGGCAAACGATGAGCCCAAAAATGCCGGCACCTTACCGCGCGACAGGAAGTGGAACAGCAGCGTGCCCAAGCCGGCAAACAAAAGCGTTGCCGATACCGAGAGGCCGGTGAGCACGGGCACCAGCACGGTGGCGCCAAACATGGCAAACAGGTGCTGTAGGCCGAGCAGGAACATGCGCGGGCGGCCGAGCGACGATGCGTCGTAGATGGCATCGCTGACGGCGGGCGTCGAGGACTGGGACATGGATGTCCTTTCGAATGGAAGGGCGATCAGGCATATCGGATAACCTGCCCGAACGATACGATCCGAACCATTGTACGCGATACACTATGCCTCGCACGCGCCGCCACCTGCAAACACTAGCGCTATTTCCAAACGCGCTCGGCAATGCGCTTGACCAGCGCGATCTTTGCCCATTGCTCATCCTCGGTCAGCTTGTTGCCAATCTCGCAGCTGGCAAAGCCGCACTGAGGCGACAGATACAGGTTCTCGAGCGGCACGTACTTTGCGGCTTCACGGATGCGCTCGACGATAACATCCTCGTTCTCGAGCTCTGCCGCCTTGGTGGTTACCAAGCCCAGCACGACCTTCTTGCCCGGGGCAACGTACTTGAGCGGCTCAAAACCGCCGGCGCGCGGCGTATCGAACTCCAGGTAAAATGCATCGACGTCCTCGTTTGCGAACAGGTGCGGCGCGATGGGGTCATAGCCGCCCTCGAAGGCATAGGTGGAGTGGTAGTTGCCGCGGCACACATGCGTGTTGATGACCAGATCGTCGGGCTTGTCCGCGATGGCGGCATTGTTGAGCGCCACGCCCAGCTCGCTTACCTTTTGCAGGTCGACCGGGCTCATGCCGGTTTTGGCGACAAAATCGGTGTCGCAGTAGATGCCCCAGGTGCAGTCATCAAACTGGATGTTGCGGCAGCCTGCTGCGTACAGGTCGGCGATCACCGTGCGATAAGCGGCTGCGATGGCGTCGGCAAGTTCCTCATCGGTCTTATAGACAGCGCGCAGGCTCTCCTGCTGGCCGTCGCAGCGGTCGAGCGTGACTTCGGAGAACGTCTGGATCGGCGCCGGGATGGTCTGGCGTGCAACGTGGCCCTCGCCCTCAAGTGCCTTGACAAACTTAAAGTGCTCGACAAAGGGGTGGTTCTCGCCGCTGATGGGGCCGGTCACCACGGCGGTATCGGCCGTGGTCTCCTCGTCGTGGAACATATAGCCCGTACGCGAGGTACGGCGTTCAATGCCATTGAGGCCCCACATAAAGTCGAGGTGCCAGTAGCTGCGGCGAAACTCGCCATCGGTAATCACCTGCAGGCCAGCGGACTTTTGCTTGTCCACCAGGTCGCGAATGGCCTCATCCTCGACGGCCTTAAGGCCGGCGGCGTCGAGTGTGCCCGCAGCATAGGCGGCACGGGCGTCCTTTACGGCCTGTGGACGAAGAAAGCTGCCGACGATATCGGCGCGAAACGGCGCGTTCAGCGTGGTTAAAGCACTCATAGATATCTCCCTTTGCATTGGTTGCTTTACTGGGACAAAGTATGAGCGCTCATATGGCCATCGTAAAATATACGTTTATAACAGTTTGATATAGATGTTTCCTATATCAGTTGGGACTGCCATAGAGAGATTTGACCCGTACAGAACGCAGCAGCCTAGATATGCTGGCGGATCGCGTCGATATAGGCTTGGCCGTAGCGCGTGAGCGTCGTGTTCTTGCGCGTGATGATGCCAATCTCCATGTACTCGTCCACATCGAGCGGAATCGAGATGATGCCAGGGCCGTTGAGCTCATGACTGATCACGCCTGAGCATACCGTGTAGCCGTTGAGACCCATGGCCAGGTTGAACAGCGTCGCGCGATCGCGCACGCGGATATTCTTGCGGCGCTCAAACGTCGAGGTCAGTTCCTCGGAATAGTAGAACGAATTATAGCTGCCCTGCTCATAGGACAGGAACGGGTAGTCTTCCAAGTCCTCGAGCGTCACGCTCGAGCGACCCGCCAGCGGATGATCGGCGCATACAAAGACATGCGGCGCGGCGCAGAAGAGCCCCTCGAATACGAGCTCGTTGGCGGCGAGCATACGCTCGATAACCTCGCGGTTATGCTCGGACAGGTACAAGATGCCGAGCTCGCTTTTCATATGCGCGACGTCCTCGATAATCTCGTGAGTCTGCTCCTCGCGCAGGGTAAAGTCGTAGCGCGCGGCATCGAACTCGCGGATCACATCGACAAACGCATTAACGGCAAAGGAATAATGCTGGCAGCTCACACTAAAGTGCGGCACTTGCTCGGACGCGCCCTTGTACTTGCCTTCGAGCAGATCGGCCTGGTCGAGCACCTGTCGCGCGTAGCCCAAGAAGGTCTCGCCCTCCTCGGACACAATGACGCCCTTGTTGGTGCGCTCAAAGATGTGCACACCCATCTCGTTTTCGAGATCGCGGATCGACGCGGTAATCGAAGGCTGCGACACAAAGAGCCGGCGCGAGGCCTCGGTGATGCTGCCGCATTCGGCAACTTTGACGACATATCTGAGCTGCTGAAGCTTCATGGCTTTCTCCCTAGACGTTCGTGACGTCGAAACCCGTCGCATCCATCTGACGCGTAAACGGCGGCATCTCCCCCGTCGCGGCGCAGGCGGCAATCTGATGCAGAGCCCCGGCAACCGCATCGTCTGCCGCAGCGCCGATATGCCAGCGCGCGGCAGCCGTGACAGCCTCGTTGGCATTGGCGACTGCAACGGAGTTGGGAACGGCATCGATCATGGGCAGATCGTTATCGGAATCGCCAAATACGGCCACCTCATCGGGCGTCAGGCCCAAAGCGCGCGCCAGCTCCAGCGCAGCGCAACCCTTGTCCCAACCTGCTGGAAGGATGTCAAACAGGCGCACTCGGTTGTTGGGAAACACAAGCGAGAGTTCCGGTACCTCAGCGGCAACGCGCTCGCGTAGCTCCGCGAGCTCCTCACGCGAACGGGCACTCCAGATATTCGCCTTGAACACCGGCGCTTCATCGACGACGGGACGGCACGGGGCCTCTTCGCCTTTGAGCCATGCGTTGCCGCCCGACTCCATGGCGCGACGAACGCGCTCGGGATCACTCGTCACGCAATAGGCATCGTTGCCCCAAAAGTCATCGCCCAGGCCATAGACTTTTAGAAATGTATCGTCGGTCTCTTGCTCCAGATAGTCGGCCAAACGCATCAGAGCATCGTTGTCGATTGCGTGCGATGCGACTACTTCGCCGCCGACAAACATCACCTGGCCGTTACAGAACGCGCCAGTCGAAAAACACTCGGAACGATTTTTGAACATCCAGCCCATCGCGGACGGCTGGCGACCCGAAACCGGGCCAAAGTGCAGACCCGCCGCCTGCATGGCATGAATGCCCTCAATGGCGTAGTCGCTGGCGCCGTCATGCCCGGCCGGAATCAGCGTATCGTCCATATCGGTCAGCACAAGTTTGATCATGAGGTCCCCATTCGTATCGGTCCTACCTATTGTACCGACCTGCCAAAATAAACCTGCCCCTTTTTGGCAGGTGCGCTAGTATAGGGACCAACAGATTCGATGCAGGAGTGCCGGCGGTGCAAACCACAAGGCTGAGAGGGCAATGAGCCCAATCCTTTGAACCTGTCAGTTAATGCTGGCGTAGGGAGCATGCCGCCTTTTGCAGGGGCGCTGTCTATGCACAGCGCCCCTTTTCTATGCCAAGGAGGCATGTGCAGTGATCGATTCGGAACAACTTAAGCAAAACATGATCAAAGCGGTGGACGAAATTCACGCCACCAACCCGATGGCCGGCTCCATCACCAACACGGTGACGATCGACTTTGTCGCCAACGCACAGCTCGCCGTGGGCGGCTCGGCCGCTATGGTCTACCTGCCCGACGAGGGCGAGGCGCTCGTCGCCGGCGGCGGCGCCATCTATCTCAACATGGGCACGCTCTTCCCCATCTACGAGCAGACGATTCCCCGCGCGGCCAAGGCGGCACACGACGCCGGCAAGCCCTGGGTGCTCGACCCGGTGGGCCTGGGCATCGGTAGCCTGCGCACCCAGCTGGTAAGCGAGCTTAAGCAGTACAAACCCGCCATCGTGCGCGGCAACGCCTCCGAGATTATCGCCCTTGCCGCCCTGTGGGGCCTTGAGGGCGAAGCGGCAGACCTGGTTCGCGCCCGTGGCGTCGACACCACCGATACGGTCGATGCCGCCCGCGCCGCCGCGGTAGCGCTCGCCCGCTACACCGGCGGCGCCGTGGTGGTCTCGGGCGAGACCGATCTGATCACCGACGGCTCGACCGTGGCCAAGTCCCACGGAGGCAGCCCGCTTATGTCCAAGATTACCGGCTGTGGCTGCTCGCAGGGCGGCGTGCTGGCCGTATATGCTTGCGCGGCCGATCCGTTTACGGCAGCCGTCTGCGGCACCGCCGCCTACAACGTGGCTGGCACGCGTGCCGCCGCTGTCGCCGATGCCCCGGCAAGCTTTAAGGTCGCCTTTATCGACGAGCTCCACCGCGCGACCGCCCAAGACATCGCCAACAACCAGCTCGAGCTCGAGGAGGCATAAGCCATGTCCGAGCCCGCAACCAATACCGGCATGAACACGCTCGTCGCCGTGGCCATCGCCCCGTGCGGCACCGGCGATGAACTCTCCGCCGAGGTCGCCGAGGTCGTGCGTGCTATTCGCGAGAGCGGCCTTCCCAACCGCACCACCTCGATGTTCACCGAGATTGAGGGCGACTGGGACGAGGTCATGCAGGCCGTGCGCGACGCAACCTTTGTGTTGGCGAGCAAGGGCATCCGCACCGAAGTCGTGCTCAAGGCCGATATTCGACCCGGATTTACCGACACCATGACCGGCAAGCTCGAGCGCATGGAAGCACAGATCAAAAAGCAGGAGGAAGCACGATGAGCATCCGCGACAACCTTGATATCTCGGCCTATCTGGTACTCGGCCCCGAAAACACGCTGGGACGTCCCGTGGGCGATGTGGTGGCCCAGGCGCTCGATGCCGGCTTTACCTGCATCCAGGTGCGCTCCAAGGTGGCAAGCGCCCGCGAGATCATCGCGCTGACCGGCGACGCCGCGCAGGCAATCGCACAGGCCGGCAAGACCGGTCAGGTCGCCTTACTGATCGACGACCGCCTTGACTGCGTACTCGCCGCGCGCGAGCAGGGCATTGCCGTCGACGGCGTCCATGTGGGCCAAAGCGACATTCCCGTCGAAGTCTGCCGCAAGCTGCTGGGTCCCGATGCCATCGTGGGCCTTTCTGCCCGCTGCGATGAGATGCTCGAGTACGTTAAAACCGCCGACATGAGCCTGGTCGACTACCTGGGCGTGGGCCCCCTCCACGAGACCGAGACCAAGCGCGACTGCGGACGCGCGGCCGACGGCTCCATCATCACCAAGAGCTTTGAGGACCTGGCGGCGCTTCATACCGCAAGCCCCGTGCCCATCGTGGTGGGCGGCGGCGTCAAGACCGTCGACCTGCCACAGCTCAAGGCCACTGGCGTCGACGGCTTCTTTGTGGTGAGCGCCGTCTGCAGTGCCGACGACCCTCACGCCGCGGCAAAGGAGCTCGTCGACACCTGGCAGCAGGCATAGGCATAAGCCGAGCAACTGCTCCGCGACTACAAATCTTCAGCTACGGAAAGCGCATCCCAGTTTGGACCCCCATTCCGGGATGCGCTTTCCGCCGTGGCCCCTACCCCGCCAGATACGCTTCCAGCGCGGGCAGCGTCGCCTTCGCATCGCGGCGACCGATCTGGTAGATGCGCTCAAGTTCATCGGGCTCGCGGCAAAGCGACGGCACTTTCACCGATTCACTCGGCCGCACCACAAAGATCTCGCCAGCGGCCTCACGACGCGCAAGATCGTCAAGCGTGGCGTTATACACCTCATGCCGATCTCTAAGCGCTGTAACAAACTTTGGATAGCGGCGGAACACGCGTCGCAGCATGGGCATCAGGCTATTGGCCTCTTTTACAAAACCCGCCGGCTGCGTCAGCACCACCACATTGCGGTCGTAACCCTGTGCAAAAAGCCAGGCGCTGGGAATAGAGTCCGCAACGCCGCCATCCAAATACCGATGCCCATCAATGGCAACAGGCCTGGTCGCCACGGGAATCGCCGACGAAGCACGAATCCACTCGATATCACGCTCGTCGCCATAGGGCAGGTCATGGTAGACAGCCTTGCCTGTCTCGATATCGGTGCATACGCACGTAAACCTCATGGGATTGGCGCGGTAGGCATCCAAGTCGATGGGGTCGAGCTCGATAGGCACCTCGTGATACGCAAACTCGGCATTAAACATGTCACCGGTGCGCAGCCAGCTGGCCACGCTCGCATAGCGTTTATCGTCGCAATAGGCCTTGTTGTAGCGGATGGCGCGGCCAATCTGGCGCGACTTAAAGTTGTAGCCAAACGCAGCGCCTGCCGAGACACCCACCATATGATCGCAGGTCAGGCCATGTTCCATCCAAACGTCGAGCACGCCTGCCGTATACATGCCCCGGTAGCCACCGCCCTCGAGCGCCAGACCCACCGTGTGTGCCGTCTTTGGCAGTGCCATGCAACCATCCCCGTCCTCATGCTTTTGAACGGAACAAGTATACCCGTCAACATATACCGTCTCGGTCACATTTGCCGATGCAAACTAAACATTACCACTCGGCGATTATTGTTAACGACTGACCTTGTTTATACAAACACACCCTATAATGATGTTCGTATCATGAGGCAACAGAACCAAACAGTAGACAACAATCTAGCCCATCGATGAAACAAGGCGGGGACGAAAGTTCACGCGTCCATAGACCGCAGAAGGTCCCATAGACAACAAGATCATCCGACGCAAGCCATCTCGACCCCAGAAAGCCACTCACATATGAACACAGCCAACACCTATACCAAGACGCTCGATAAGATCATTCAAGACCTGTTCGAGCGCCCGGAAGACCTGGTAAGAACAGCCTTTACCGACCAACTTACCGGCCTTGGCAACCGTGGCGGCTATACCCGCTCGTTGGAAGAACTCTGGGAGCAGGGCGCGCCGGTCACCATGGCGTTTATCGATATCGATAACCTCAAACACTGCAACGACGCCTTCGGTCACGACGAGGGTAACCGCTACATTATGCAGGTGAGCCTGTACCTTAAGCTCTATATCAAAGTTGACGAAGCGGTGTTTCGCCTGGGTGGCGACGAGTTCGCAATCTTGTCCACCATCGCGACCGAAGACGACCTTGCCGAGCGCCTTGAGCATTGCCGCTCGGTGCTGCTCAAAAACAACGACGCCGAGATGCCTCACTCGTTTAGCTATGGCGTATCGCATGCCGATCCAAAACTGGGCGAAACGTCCGATCGTATGACGCTCGATGCCGACCACCGCATGTACGACTACAAGCTGCGCCATGCCGTACACCTGGATCGTCGCAATATCAAACAAGTTCATGCAGACGATTTTGAAGTCAGCGACCGTGTCTTCGACGCCTTCTCGATGCTTGACGAGGGACGATATTTCTTTATCGAGAACTTGGACAAGCATCGCACCCTTTGGTCACAAGGCGCCTTGCGCGATTTCGGTCTTCCTTCGGAGCATATAGACAACTGCCACGATTACTGGAAAACGCGCGTCCATCCCGATGACCTCGAGGCCTATATCAACGATATCAACCAGATTTACAACGGCTCCAAGCACTATCGCGTCATGCAGTATCGCGTGCGCAACGCCGCCGGCGATTACGTGCTTTGTCGCGTCCGAGGCTATCGCATCGACGGAAACGGAGACACGCCCTCGCTCTACGTTGGCGAACTCGTCAATCACGCTCTGGTCGAGACGATTGACCCCGCAACAGGGCTTGGAACCCAGCGCATGTTGATCGGCGCCATTGATACTTGCCGCCGCGATAACCGCGGGATGGGCCTTGCCGCCGTGCGTGTTCGCGGTACAACGCAGCTCAATGAACGCTATGGGGCCGACGCCGTCGATGCCATGCTTTCCGAGTATGCCGGCCGCATGCTCTCGCTCATCCGCGGCAGAAGCCGTGTATTCCGCTCGCGCAGCGCGCAGTTCGTTGTACTTACCGATAGTTTTGACCGCAATGCCTTCGATCACCTCGTTGGGGATTTGGAACATGTTGTCTCAAAACCCATCCAGATTGCCGGCGACGTCATCACCCCCACATGCCTGGTCGTGCCTGTCTACTACGAGCGCCTTGTTAACCAGGCACCGGCCGTTTTGGACGAACTCGACCGCCGCATTCGCGCCATAAACGGACCGTTCCACAACGACAGTCCCTGCATTCCCGAAATCAAGCGCAAAGGCGCAATCGCCGAGCGCATCGACCCGCTCACCGGCCTCTACCGCCCCAGTGAGTTTATGCGACGCGCCAATGCCTTTCTGTCGACGGCACAAGGCAGCGCATGGTGCATTGCCACCGTCGACATGGGACACATGCGCCTGTTTAATGAATGGCACGGACAAACCGAGGGCGACCGCGTGCTTGCCGATGTGGGCACGGTGCTTAAGGATATCGAGAACGCGGGCATGGGCGTTGCGGGCTACTGGGGCATGGACGACTTTTGCATCCTTGCTCCCTTTGACCGCGATACGATTCATCGAATTTATGCCGGCGTGCGCGAAGCGGTTGCCAGGCACGACGACGGCGTGGGTTTTTGGCCGTCCATGGGCGTCTACCCCGTCAAACCCCGTGAGGAAATCACCATCGACGCTCAGGCAAGGGCCATGTATGCCAACCGTCGCGCCAAAAATGACTTTAAAGACCGCATCGCTGTTTTCCGCCCCGAAGAGTACGCCCACGAGGTTGCGTTTCACAACACCCTCACCGAGTTCCAATATGCGCTCTCCAACGATCGCATCACCTACTACCTGCAGCCCCAGGTGGACATGGAAACCGGCGAGATTGTTGGTGCCGAGGCGCTCACGCGCTGGATTGGTAATGACGGCGCCCTCATTTCGCCCGTTTCCTTTATCCCGGCGCTCGAGGAAAGCGGTTTTGTGGTGACGCTCGACAAATATATTTGGCAGGGCGTTGCCTTGTGGCTTCGCAAGCGCCTTGATCAGGGGCTTCGTGTGGTTCCGATCTCGCTTAATGTGTCGCGCGTGGATATCCTTGCCTGCGATGTCGCCGAGCATATGAGCGCGCTTGCCGCCGGCTACAATCTATCGCCCGAGCTCATGCGCATCGAGATTACCGAGACTGCCTATACCGGAGAGCCCGAGGCTGTGGATAAACTGACGGCCGACCTGCACACCCGCGGCTTCTCGACCTACATGGACGATTTTGGCACCGGCCAGTCCACGCTCGCGATGCTCAAAAACGTCAACGTCGACGTCATCAAACTCGACCGCACGTTTGTGCCCGTCGACGGCGATCAAGGCCGTAGCGCGCAAATCATTTCGTCGATGCTCGGGATGGCGCAATCGCTCGATCTGCCCGTTGTGATCGAAGGCGTCGAGACGGAGGCACAGGCTCAGCTGCTCCGTCAGATGGGCGCCCGCTACGCTCAGGGCTTCCTCTACTACCGTCCCATGCCGGCGGTAGATTTTGAGGCATTGCTCGATGGCGATGGCGAGGATTGATGCGTTCACATGCAGGCCGCTACCGTTGAGGGGCACGTTTGTCCCCATTGGCTAACTTATTATCCCCATTAAAATGCAATTGGGCATATGATACAAACCGTTGTCTCGCCCAAGGAGGTTTTACATCATGAACGAGTCGTATCGCCTGGGCGAGCAATCAATCATCGCCCACCTTCAACGACTTGCGAACGGGGCCTCAACCGCCGAGCTCGATGTTTCGGCATTGCCCGCAGAGCTGAGCGGCATTGGCGAGCAGCTGCAAAAGACACTCGCCATCATGCAGCAAGAGCGCCAACTGCTCGAGCGCAGCGCCTATATCGATCAGCTCACCAATCTTGGAAATCGCAGCGGACTCGACCGTCACGTCGATCAGCTCTGGCGCAACGGCGAACCCTTTACCTGCGCCTATATTGACATCGATCACCTTAAACACTGCAACGATATATTCGGCCACGCCGAGGGCAATCGCTACATCCTGCGCATCTGCCGCTCACTCTCCGAAACCATGGAGCACGACGATATGTTGTTTCGCATTGGCGGAGACGAGTTCGTGCTCGTCTCGCCCACCAAGAGCGAGACGGAACTCGAGCAACGCCTGGAGCGGGTGCGCGCCGATCTGATCGAAGCAACTTCGAACGGTAAGGCGCCCATGATCGCCAGCTTTAGCTTTGGCTGTTCGAGTGTTGACCCGCTTGCTGGCGACACGCGTCGCCAAATGACGATGGATGCCGACCGCAAGATGTATCGCTACAAGCTCATGCACCGCGTTCAGCAACCGGAAGGCAACGGTACGCAGCAACACCCGATCGCCGACCATCTTCCGTGCAACGACCGTGTGTTCCAGGCAATCTCCATGAGCTCCGAGACACGCTACCCATTCATCCTCAACCTCGATACCGGTGAATCGCAATGGTCGGTCAACGCCGTTCGCGATTTTGGCCTGCCTTCCCAGCATCCCTTTAACTCGGTCGATATGTGGCTCGCCCGCGTCCACCCCGAGGACCGCGACAACGTGCGCTCCGAGCTCGACATGGTGGTCAACGGCACCTGGCACTTCCATTACATGCAGTATCGCGTGATGGATGCTGCCGGAAAGTATGTGCTCTGCGACTGCACGGGCTACCGCCTGGACGGCACCGACACCGAACCCAACATGTACGTGGGCATTATCATCAACCGAAGCCTGGCAGATACGACCGACTTCGTAACCGGCCTGGGCGATGTCCACGCTCTGGTCAACGCCATTGGGGAGATGCGTCGCGTACCGCACGAGGCAGGCTTTATCGCCATTAAGATCGACGATATCGCCAAGGTCAATGCCCGCTTTGGATTCGATGCAGGCGACCGCGTGCTCGCCGAAAGCGCCGCCTGCCTCATGGATTGTTCGCGCGGCAAGGGCCGCCTGTTCCGCTCGACGGGACCAACGTTCGTGGCACTCTTCGATGAGCTCGGCCCCGAGGCAATCGATGAGATCGCAAGCGACATCGAACGGTTCCTGGGTTCTCCCGTGCTCATCGGCTCGCTTGAATATCAGCCGCCCATTCGCGTGGCCACGCTCCATCTGGACGGCGTCGACCGTCAGCCCGTTTCCATTTTGAACGAGCTCAAAGCGTTGCTTGGGAAAGCCGTGCAGGTGCCAGGTACCAAACTGGATTAGCGCCGCGCCCGCGCCGCCCCCCCATCGTGCGATAATCCTCTGCAGAAGTCACCAAAAGCACAGGGAGTTTGTGATGAAGGTTCTTTTAGTCAACGGTAGCCCCAAGGCAAACGGCAACACCGCTCGCGCGCTTGCCGAAGTCGCCGAGCAATTGCATGCCGAGGGTATCGATACCGAGGTGTTCCAGCTGGGCGCCAAGCCCATTCGCGACTGCATTGGCTGTGGTCAGTGCGGCAAGCTCGATTGCCGCTGCACCTTTGACGACGACGTGGTCAACGAGCTCATTGCCGCCGCCGAGCAGGCAGACGGCTTTGTCTTTGGCTCGCCCGTCTATTACGCGCACCCCAGCGGCCGTATCCTCTCGGCCCTCGACCGCGCGTTTTATGCTGGCAGCAAGGCCTTTGCGCACAAGCCGGGCGCCTCTGTCGCCGTTGCCCGCCGCGGCGGCACGTCGACCACGTTCGATGTACTCAACAAGTACTTCACCATCAACCAGATGCCCGTGGTCGCCTCCACCTACTGGAACAACGTCTTTGGCCGCGTGCCCGGCGACGCCAATGGGGACGCCGAGGGCCTTGCCACCATGCGAAACATCGGCAAAAACATGGCCTGGCTCTTGCATTGCATCGAGGCAGGCAAGGCTGCCGGCATCGAAGCCCCCGAGGCCGATCGAGCAACGACCAACTTCATTCGATAGAGCGGCGGAACCATGAATATTCAAATCTTCGGGACTAAGAAGTCGTTCGACACCAAAAAGGCTCAGCGCTATTTTAAGGAGCGCCGCATTAAGGTGCAGTTTATCGACCTTAAGGAAAAGGAGATGAGCAAAGGCGAACTCACGAGCGTGATGCAGGCGGTCGGCGGCATCGACAAGCTGCTCAACCCCAAGGCCAAGGACGAGGAGACGCTCGCGCTCATTCAGCACCTTACCCCCAGTCAGCGCTTCGACAAGCTGCTCGAAAACCAGCAGGTCTTGGCCGAGCCCATCGTGCGCAACGGCAAAAAGGCCACCGTCGGTTATTGCCCCGATGTATGGGGAGCCTGGGAGTAGCTTGTGTTATTTGCCGGCGCGTGGGTATAAGAGCAGGCGTTTGGCATAAGATTCAACTGTAAGCCATGTCTAACAAAGGAGGGCACATGCCCAACAAACCCGTGAAGATCATCATGCTTACCGGATACCTCGGTGCCGGCAAGACCACGCTGCTCAACCACATCCTCGCTAACGACGGCGGCATCCGCGCCGCCGTGATCGTCAACGATATCGGCGAGATCAACGTCGACGCCAGCCTTATCGCCGACGGCGGTCTTTCCGAGACCGACGACCTCATCCCGCTCACCAACGGCTGCATCTGCTGCACGCTTTCGGACGACCTTGCCAACCAGCTGCAGGGCATCGCCGATTCGGGCGACTTCGACTACATCATCATCGAGGCCTCGGGTATTTGCGAGCCCATCCCCATCGCCTACACCATCTCGAGCTTCTGCGACGAGGCCAAGGTGGGCGGCGAGCCCAAGCTCGCGCTCGACAACATCGTGGCCGTGGTCGACTGCGCCCGCATGTACGACGAGTTCAACGGCGGTCGCGACCTGCTGGCAGAGGATATCGACGAGGACGACATCGAGAGCCTGCTCATCCAGCAGATCGAGTTCTGCTCCACGCTGATCCTCAACAAGACCGACACCGTGAGCCCCGAGCAGATCGCCGAGCTCAAGGCCATCGTGCGCAGCCTGCAGAAGGATGCCGTGATTGTCGAGGCTCAAAACGGCGAGGTTCCCATGGAGGAGCTGCTCGACACCGACCGCTTCGACTTTATGCGCGCCTACAACTCCGCCGCCTGGATCGAGGCCATGGAGCATCCCGAGGAGCACGACGACCCCGAGGTGCTCGAGTACGACATCGAGACCTTTGTGTACTCGCGTCGCAAGCCGTTTGACCTGCAGAAGTTCACCGATTTTGTTGAGCAGGAGTGGCCCGACGAGGTCATCCGCGTCAAGGGTCCGCTGTGGCAGACCGGCGATCCGGACATGTGCTACATGTTCGAGCAGGCTGGCCACCAGATGCGCCTGATGGAGAACGGCCTGTTTGTCGACTCGGCGCCCGAGGGCGAGAAGCAGAAGATCATCGACGAGAACCCCGAGATCATGCAGATTTGGGACGACGAGACGGGCGACCGCATGACGAGCCTGTGCATCATCGGCCGTCACATGGACAAGGATGCGCTCATCGCCTCCCTCGATGCCTGCCTGACCGACTGGCACCGCGCCTAGGTATATCCAAGCGGGCATTTTTCTGCCTACGTAACCGCCAAACCACCACGAAGGTGCCTGTCCCCTTCGTGGTGGTTTTTCGTTCTGAGCCAAGGAGATTCATGTTCAACATCGTGCTGTATGCGCCCGAGATTCCGGCCAATACGGGCAATATCGGCCGCACCTGCGTGGTTACCGGCGCCCGCCTGCATCTGGTGGAGCCGCTGGGATTTTCGCTCGACGACAAGACGGTGCGTCGCGCCGGGCTGGGCTACTGGCAAAACTTGGACGTGACGACCTATGCCGGCTGGGAGGATTTCCTTGCGCGCAACGGGCTCTCCCCCGCCGATGAGCGCCTGCACCTACTGACTAAAAAGGCGCGCCGCACCTATGCGCAAAGTACCTATCGCGACGGCGACTTCTTGGTCTTTGGCAGCGAGAGCTCGGGTATTCCCGAGGAGCTGCTCGCTGCGGCGCCCGAGCGCTGCGAGCGCATCCCCATGCTGCGCGATCGCGACTCGCTCGACAACGCCGATGCTTGGGAGGCCCATGAGGAGTCGCTCGGGCACACCGAGGACAGCCACGAAGCCATCCTGCAGCAGGACATCTGCGGTAACTTCGTCAATCCCGACGACTACCGCATCAACGCACTCAACCTCTCCAACAGCGCCGCCATCGTCCTCTACGAGGCCCTACGCCAGACAGGATTTACGGGCATGTGACAAAGGAACAGTCCCTTTGTCACATTCGACCGCCATATAATTAAACGTAATTAACCGTTTTTAACTGAAATTAACTAGAATAAAATGAAGTTAACTCGAGACGCTGAAGGAGGGCACAGTGGAGTATCTCGAAAACCCGTTTACTCCTAGTTTTGGTGAGGTTCCCGCCCACCTTGCCGGAAGGCAGCAGATCATTCGTGATCTGGACCGCGCTTTCTTAAGCCAGCGCAGACGCCCGGAACTGACCTCTATCTTCTCGGGGGCACGCGGAACAGGCAAGACCGCCCTCATGTCGTCGCTTGCGACGAGGGCCGAATCCCATGGCTGGGTTGCCGTAAAGACAACCGCGCTTCCAGGAATGCTTGAGGAAATCGAGCTCGGAGCAAAGCGGGCAGCAGCCCACCTCACTGATCTATCGAGCGATTTCGAAATTACCGGTCTTGGAATCGCGTCTCTCGGCAGCATCGAGGTCAATCACGCCCATGAGGTCTCGACCTGGCGTTACCGCATGAGTGACATCATCGACCAGCTCAATGAGGCCGACACCGGGCTACTCATCACGGTTGATGAGGTCGATCCGACGCTCGACGAGATGATTCAACTCGCAGCTACATATCAGCACTTTGTGACCGACGGAAAGCGCGTCGCCCTGCTCATGGCAGGACTTCCCAACAACGTCTCGACACTGCTAAGCCATAAGACGGTCTCGTTTCTTCGCCGTGCTCAGCAATATCATCTGGGGCGAATCGCCGACCACGATGTGCGCGAAGCCCTGATCCGAACGATTCAGGAAAACGATCGCGTGGCGAATGCCGAGGGAATCGATAAGGCTGTTCGCTCGATTTCGGGCTTCCCCTTTCTATTGCAGCTTGTTGGTTACCGCGCCTGGGATCTCACGAGCACCTCGAAAGAGATTTCGTCGCGCGACTTTAAACAGGGAATCATAATCGCCCGCGACGAGATGGATGACCGAATTCTCGCAGCAACCTATCGAGAACTCACCGCAGAGGACAAGCGGTTCCTTATCGCCATGCTTGACGATGAGGAAGAGTCCACCACCGCCGACCTCGTCGAGCGCCTTAAGCGTTCGCCGCAGCAGGTCTCCCGCTACCGGCGTCGCATGATTGACGCCGGCATCATTGGAGAACGCGGGCGCGGAGTCGTCGCCTTTGAATTGCCATTCTTCCGCGACTATCTAGCTGCTCAATGCGTTAAATAAACGCCGATGTGACAAAGGGACAGCCCCTTTGTCACATCGCTTATAGGTAGCAACCGGTGATGCTCTTGGAGCAAGTTGCGATATCGCCCGGTGTGCCGGCGCAAACGATTTGCCCGCCGGCGTCGCCGCCGCCCGGTCCCATATCAATCACGTAGTCGGCGTTACGGATAAGGTCGAGGTCGTGTTCGATCACGATGACCGTGGCGCCCTTGGCAACCAGGCCGTCAAACACATTCAGCAAAACCTGCACATCGAGCGGATGCAGGCCGATTGTGGGCTCGTCGAATACGAATACGGCATCATCCTGTACGCGGCCCATCTCGCTCGCGAGCTTAAGGCGCTGTGCCTCGCCGCCCGAGAGTGCCGGCGTGGGCTCGCCGAGCGTGAGGTAGCCCAGACCTAGGTCATGTAAGGTCTGCAGACGTGTCTGAACTTTCTTGAGTCCCACCGTGGCGTCGAGGGCCTCGTCCACACTCATGTCCATAAGCTGCGGCAACGTGAGCAGGCTCCCGTCCTTGCCCTCGCGATGGATATGCGAGGCGGCCTCGGCGTAGCGCGAGCCGCGGCATGCCGGGCAGACAATCTCGACATCGGGCAGAAACTGAACGTCGAGCGATATGGAGCCCGTGCCATCGCACGTAGGACAGCGAAGGGCGCCGGTGTTGTAGCTAAAGGCGCCCGCCTTGTAGCCGGCAGCCTTGGCCTCGGGTGTACGGGCGAAGGCGCGGCGCAGCTCGTCGTGGATATCGGCATAAGTCGCCACCGTCGAGCGCACGTTGGCACCAATGGGCGTGGCGTCGATCAGGTTGGCACGCGCAATGCCTTCGGCATCCACCCAGCGCACATGACCTGGCAGGCGCTCGCCCGCGGCCTGCGCCTTGAGTGCAGGGATAAGCGTCTCGAGCACCAGCGTCGTCTTGCCCGAGCCAGAAACGCCTGTCACCGCGACGAGCCGGCCGCGCGGGATATCAACTTCGAGTGGCTTAACAGTGTGAATGACCTCGGTTGCCATGCGGATATGACCTTGGTCGAACATTTCGTCGTCGGCTACCTGCGGGCGTAAGCGGTTGGGATTCGAGCGGAGGAACGACGCAATGCGGCTACTCCGCGATTGCTCGACCTCATCCACCGTCCCGGCAGCAATCACGTTGCCGCCGCCCGCTCCGGCAACGGGGCCCATCTCGACCAGGTAGTCTGCCTCTGCCAGCACGCGCGTATCGTGGTCGACGACGACCACCGTGTTGCCATCGCCCACCAGGTCGCGCATCACGCCCACCAGGCCATCGACATTTGCCGGATGCAGGCCAATCGAGGGCTCGTCCAGTACATAGAGCACGCCCGTCGAGCGATTTCGCACCACGCGGGCAAGCTGCACACGCTGGCGCTCGCCCGTGGAAAGCGTCGCGCCGGCGCGATCGAGCGAAAGGTAATCGAGGCCAAGGTCAACCAGACGACGAGCCGTGATCAAGAACGAATCACAGATGTCCGTCGCCATGGGGCGCATCTCGGCCGGCAGCGTTGCGGGCACCCCGTGCACCCACTCAATCGCCTCGCCCAGCGTCATAGCTGCAGCCTGTGCCAGATTGATGCCACGCACCTGTGACTGACGCGCCGCCTCGGAAAGACGTGTGCCGCCGCAATCACGACATGGCCCCTCGCGCAAAAAGCGCGCAACACGTTTGAGGCCCTTGTCGTCCTTGACCTTGGCAAGCGCATTCTCGACGGTATAGACGGCGTTGTAGTAGGTAAAGTCGAGCGGCGTGGCGCCCTCGCCGTTTTTGGGCACGTAGAGGATGTGCTTTTTAACGGCAGGGCCATGGAACACGATATCGCGCTCATGCGCTGTGAGCTGGTTAAACGGCACGTCGGTGCGCACGCCCATCTCACCGGCAACTTGCTTCATCAGGTCCCACATGAGCGTGCCCCACGGAAGGACCGCGCCTTCGTTGATGGTCTTGGACTCATCGGGCACCAGGCTCGCCTCATCCACCTCGCGCATAACACCGGTGCCGCCACAGGTGGGACACGCGCCGCCACTGTTAAAGGCAAGGTCCTCGGCGCTCGGCGCATAGAACTCGCGGCCGCATGACGGACACATAAGTGACAGGCCCGCCGCTACATTGAGGCTCGGCTCCACGCGCGCTCCGCAGTGCGGACACACGTGATGGGCGCAACGGCTAAAGAGCAGGCGCAAGCTGTTGTTGAGCTCGGTCATGGTGCCAAAGGTCGAGCGTACGCCCGGAACGCTGGGGCGCTGATGCAACGCGAGCGCCGCCGGCACATGCAGCACCTCGTCCACCTGTGCATGCTCAGCCTGCGTCAGGCGACGACGAGTATAGGTGCTGAGCGCCTCCAGGTAGCGGCGTGAGCCCTCGGCATAAAGAACCCCCAGCGCCAGCGAGCTCTTGCCCGAGCCCGACACGCCGGCAATACCCACGAGCCTTCCCAGCGGGATATCAATATCGATGTCCTTGAGGTTATGGACACGTGCGCCACGTACCTCGATAGCCTGCGGGCTCATCTTCTGTTCCGTCACCCTTATCACCCTACTCATGCCATAGAACGCGATCGCGAATGTACGCGCCCAGCATGGGCACGGTAAACCGGACGAGGCCGTATCCGGCAGCCTCGATGACGCGCTCGCGAATCAGGCTTGCGCGATATTTACTCGCCCAGCTTTGGGTTCGGTCGCAACGCTCAATGATGTCCGCCATGCGCGTCGGCTTGTCCTCGTCAACCGCCATAGCCTCGATAAAGAGGCGCTGTGGACTGCGCAGTCCGTAATACAGGGGCGCGTCAACTGCTTCATAGAACTCGGAGATGGCATCCGTGTGCCCAGCCTCAACATCGCACTCTTCAATGACCCGCGAGTCACGCCGGACAGCAGACCGCCACATGTAATATCCCACCAGCTGAACCATATAGGGATGCCCCATGCTCTTGTGTGCCGCAAGGTCCGCCGTCTCCGCGTCAACGTAAAGACCGGCGTCTTTGACCGTCTGGATATATGAATCACGCACCTTGGGCAAAGAGATCGCCCCCAGCGCACGCTGCTGGGCACGGCGCAAAAACGTCACGCTCGGCTCTTCGAGCAAGCCATCAACCATGCTGGGCAAGCCGGCAAATACCAGCGCAAGACCGCGCTGGTCGCTATCGAGCAAGCCCGTGGCATCTTGATCTCCGAGCACTTGCTGATAGAGAACGGCCAGCGCCGCCAGTTCCTCGATAGACGCCGATTGGGCCTCGTCAATCGCAAACAGTAAGCCCTTTCCCGGCCCGAGTTTCTTGAGGCGCTCGTTGACCAGCCCTCGCAACGTTTCGCCCTTTGCCCGCGCCGCCTCGACCGACATCCGGCCAAATGACGGCCCGAACTCCAACGACGTCACAACGGGTTTATTCGAGCGAAGCGCGTCGGCCAAGCGGTCGCATAAGCCAAGCGAAGCGGAATCGGAGACAACCGCCCATCCGCGCGCGCTGGCTAGACGCTGCAGCTCCCGTAGGAGAACCGTTTTGCCACAGCCGCGGTTTCCCGTAATGAGCATGAGCCTGCCCGGCGCCCCAGCGCCGTTGTCGAGCCCTTCCTCAAAATCTTCGATGACCGACTCGCGACCGATGAGTATCGGAGGCCGCTTGCCTGCCGTTGGCTTAAAGGGATTCGGGTTCATGTCGGCCTCCTCGGATTGGCAAACCCTGGTAATAGTTATACCAACTTGTACCGAGTTATACCAATAGCATGTGACAAAGGAGCTATCCCTTTGTCACATGTGGCCGAAAAACTCCGCGTCTGCCGCTCGCCAGGGGCGGAAGGTGGCGGGACCGACCTTTACGTGGGCTGCGGTGGGTACGTCGTACCATTTGACGGTGTAGCCGGCGCCGTGAGAGCAGAAGACCGAGTCGGGCGTGTTGGGCAGATCGGCCTCGGGCTCGTAGGCAGCCGCCTCGATCACGCGCTCAGCATCATGACAAGGCGCGTAGCCGGCAAACTCTAGGTACAGATGCCCGCGGCCGCTTGTGTAGGCAGCCACCTCCAACGCATAATCCTGCACCTCGGATGCGGGGACGCGGCCTAGGAGCTTGGCGCGGTCGCCCAGCATCGCCGGCGGCTCGTACTCGGCGCCCATACGCGTGGCATCCGAGAGCGCACGGCCCACACACTCCCCCGGCACCTCGAGCTCAAAGCGATACCACGGCTCCAGCAGCACCGCAGCATCCGCCTCACGCGCCTGCATGAGTCCCTGTCGAATCGCACGGTACGTGGCCTGGCGAAAATCGCCACCCTCGGTGTGTTTGGCATGCGCGCGGCCGCCCGTGAGCGTAATGCGCACATCGGTGATGGGAGAGCCGGTCAGCACGCCCAGGTGATCGCGCTCCATGGCGTTGGTGAGCGCCAGACGTTGCCAGTTAAGATCGAGCTCGTCGGTCGAGGTCACGGTGCCAAACTGCACGCCCGAACCCGCTGGCAACGGCTCCAGGCGCAGATGCACCTCGGCATAGTGGCGCAGCGGCTCAAAGTGGCCCACGCCCTCGACCGGCTGCGAAATAGTCTCCTTATAGAGAATGCCGCCAGACTCAAACGCAACCGGAAGGCCAAAACGATCGGCCAACACCCGCTGCACGACCTCGAGTTGCACGGCGCCCATCAGCTGTAAATGAATCTGCTCAAGATGAGTGTTCCAGCTTACGCCGAGCATGGGATCTTCGTCCGCTAACTCAGTCAGCGCTTTGAACACCGCGTGGACATCGTGTTCGCCCGGAAGCACCGTATAGGTGAGGACCGGCGCAATGACGGGCGCATCGCTCGCAGGTTCCGCGCCCAGGGCATCCCCTGGGCGAACGTGCGCAAGACCCGTCACGGCACAAATACCGCCAGCAGCAACTTCTTGGGCAAGCTCATACTTTTCGCCGTTATAGATGCGTACCTGATCGACCTTCTGCTCCCATGCCTCGGCGCCGGAACGTCCGTTAATCAGCTGTTTGGCATGCAGCGTGCCGCCGGTCACTTTAACCCATGCCAAGCGCTCGCCGCGATCCCCGCGGCTCACACGGTAGACGCGCGCGGCAAACTCCGGGTGCCATGCCCGTTCACGCATCAGCGCGCATATACCATCCAGCAGCTCGTCCACGCCCTGGTCCTTGAGCGCCGAGCCGGCAAAGCAGGGAAAGAGCTTGCGCTCGGCAACCATGCGCGACAGCGTTGCGACGGAAAGCTCACCCGCTTCAAGAAACTCCTCGAGCGCCGCCTCGTCCAACGCAGCAGCGTCCTCCTGAACGGCACCGCCCGCCAGCAGTTCGTTGGCATCCAGGCAGCCTTCGGAAAGACGCTGCCCAAGCTGTGCCAGCAAAACATCGCGGCCGGGATTCTCCAAATCGATTTTATTGATATAGATGAACGTCGGGATGTCATAGCGCGCAAGCAGGCGCCACAGGGTTTCGGTGTGCCCCTGCACGCCGTCGTTGGCGCCCACAACCAAAATCGCATAGTCGAGTGCGCGCAGCGTGCGCTCCGCCTCGGCAGAGAAATCGACATGCCCCGGCGCATCCACGAGCATGACGCGGGTATCGCCATGGTCGAGTACGGCCTGCGACGAGAAGATCGTAATACCGCGCTCGCGCTCGATCTCGTTAGTGTCCAGGTGCGAGTCGCCATCATCAACGTGGCCGCGCTTGCGAATACGACCCGCGTTGAACAGCATGGCCTCGGCCAACGTGGTCTTGCCAGCATCGACATGCGCCAAGATTCCAACGACCGCTTGCTTCGACATGGCTCTCCTCTTATTGCAAGCCCATCGCACGCGGCAACGGGCGTCCTCGTTCCACACTGGATGATACAATGTACGGGCCGGCGGGCGAAGCGGGCCCTATCCCCCGACCGAGCTCATCGCCCCGCGTTGCCGCGCGGCGATTTTCGTAGGTTCGCGCCTTGCGAAAGCCGGCACCTCCCCTTTTTATCTGCCCGGGCTCATCTGGGGCGATAACAACGCGAGCCCCGCAACAACGCGTTTTACCAAAAATGGCCCCACTCGGGGCCATTTTCATTTCGGTGAAACGCTGGTATGTGACTCGGCCTTTATGCCTCGCGCAGCCAATCAAACGCGACGCGCGGCGTACCGTCCGACACATATACGATACCGGCGCGCTTAAACCCGGCCTTGGCGATGGCGCCCTGCATAGGCAGGTTGTCTTGGTGCGTGTCGATACGCAGATGGTCGATACGTTCCTTGGCAAAGGCAAACATCGCGGCCGCAACGCCATGCGTGGTGCCGTCGGACGCCACACGGTGCAGCACGGCGTACGGAGTGTCGCTGCGCCATCGCCCGTCCTCAATTACGCCATAGCACTCGTCCGGGCCCGGTAAAAAGGCAAACGTCGCCACCACGCGGCCGTCGACTTCGCACACATAGCTGCCACCGGCGGCGATATCGGCAGCCAGTTGCTCGGCCGAAGGCGTGCCCTCGGGCCACTGCGTGGCGTTGCCATGCGCGCGCATAAAGTCGCGGGCCGCGTCATAGATAGCCATGACGGCGGGAATGTCGGTATCGAGGGTTTTTCTGATCATCACGCGGCGACCTCACGTTTATTGGTATCACTTTGATTGGGCAATGATACCAGCGTTTGGAGAGGGGCACGAAGCAGATGGGGAGCAAAAAGCGAGCCGCTTGGTCAAAAGCCAAAAGCGAGTTTTTGGGCGCTGCCACGGGCGGTGATATGAGCGACCTGTTTGCGCGCGAGGACGAGCGCCGCGACGCCCTGGACGCCGAGCGCGATGAGGCCTGGCGCTACAAATCGTGCGAGCGCAAAAACCGTTACGACACGCGCGCCGAGGCCGAGGCCGTTATGGCCGACTGCGAAAACCGCGGGCGGCGTGGTTTGGCCTGCTACAAATGTGAATACTGCGGCGGATGGCACCTGACGTCGCACCCTTGGAAATAGGCGCCGCTTCGGCACGACACTGACGGAGCGCCAGCTATCGCGCGCAAGCTACGGGCGCGGCGGCACCAAAACATCGTAGCGAACGGCCTTGCCCGCAAGTTGATGGCTCGGCTTAACGCCGGCAAGCAGCGGCCCCTTCACCGGCCGCTTGATAACGATCTTGCGCGGGTGCACCGCAAGCGCAGCCTCGACCAGCGTCTCCTCATCAGCGCACGGCTGCTCCAGATGGTGCAAGAGTTGGAACTTCTTTTTGACCGCCGCACTTTTGGTACGCTCGGGAAACATGGGGTCCAGGTACACCGCGTCGGGGGCGGCAAGCTCGCCCCGCTCGATCAACTCAGCTGTATGGCGAAGGCCGGCAATGCTGTCCTCGCCCGCATGTAAGCGCATACGCGCCACGGCTGTCGAAAGCGCCGGTTCATCTGCCGCGCGATCCAGGGCATCCTTAAGGAGCGCCGCGATCACGCAATCCTGCTCATACAGATCGACGGTAAAGCCCGCAGCCGCCAACAGCAGCGAATCCTCGCCAAAGCCCGCCGTGGCGTCAATCGCCCATGGTTGCTCGATGCCTTTTGTGCGCGCAGCCTTCACCAGTAGCTCTTGCTGCAAACGGCCCTGCTTGAGTCGTGGAAGCATGCGGCCAAAATCGGCGCGCAGCTCCATCGTGCCGTCGGTGAGCGTGAGACCCTCGGACTTCCCGATCAGCTCAAGCCCCGCAGCCCGAGCAACAGAAAAGGGATCGACAACGCCCATGGGCACTCCTTAGCAAGCAAAGCGAATACGTGAGCGCCGTTTGTGTCGGCACCCAACCGTTCGCTATTGTCCCACATGCGACATGGTCCACAGCATCGCAATGCAAAGCACCGCCATCAATCCCGTGCACACGGCAGCGATCACAGAATCACCCATGCGCCTTCCCAACGACCGCGGCTCACGCACTTGCCCTGCTCCGTACATCATGACTCCTCCTTGAGACCAGCTCCTTGTTACGGCCTCATCATCGCAGCGCCGCACATGGGCTGCCATCGATTTGGCTTACGCCCAGCTTTCGCTTCCGTAAGGTTCGATTCCGCGCTTCGCTCAAGCACAGTGCCTTGGTGATCCAAGTTGTCCTTGCACGTAATTCAGCTAAAATGGCTGGTTGATATCAGATGCGTTCCAACGGGCCGCCATTTGCGCAGCGCCCGTCCACTCAACCGAAAGGAATACCATGAGCAACGCACGCAAAATGTTGAAGGTCCTTTCCCTGCTCGCTGTGGTCTTCGGCATCGTTCAGATTATTCTGGGTGTCATGTCGATGACCACAGAAGCCACCAACGGCATGACGGGAGGCATCGTCTCCACCGTCCATGGCGTTATCGTGCTTGTCGCCGGCGTGTTCGGCATCAAGGGTTCGAACAAGCCGTCAACCGTCAAGAGCGTCTTGACTGCAAGCATCGTCGCGCTCGTCATTGCCATTGCGGCGGTAGCGCTCAGCTGCATCAGCCACACCATGAACGTTCTGAGCATCATCTTCGTCATCTTCGACGCATTGCTGTTCTCAGCGGCAAATAACGTCAAGAAGGAAGCTGCCGATCGCCTGTAAGCAGCTGATCCCCACGCTAGGGCGCTCACAAAACACACTACGCAAGCGCTCCCGAAGTCTTAAATGACTTCGGGAGCGCTTTCATGAGAGATAGATGCGCAGGGACGCCGTCCGTTACCGATGCCGGTACTCCGCGATCACGAACTCGATATCCGTCTCGAGCCGCTGTAGACCCGCTAGGCGCTCGCGATCCTCGCGACGCGTGCGATAGTAGTAGGGCGTCATCTGGAACACGGCTTCGATGTCGGCCTGCGTCTGGAGGGTGATCGACGCCGCCACGCGCTGCGTGCCGACTAGCTCAAGCTCGGTAGTCTGCGGCAACCTCTCGTCGTTGAGATACGGCGTGTCGTAGAGGATTTCCTTGAGTCCAAAGAGATGGCGGGCACCCGGGACCACGGTGTAGAGCGAGCCCTCGGGCGCCAGCACGCGGGCAAACTCGCGCTCGTTAAAGGGAGCGAACAACTCGGTTACCATATCAAAGGTGCCATCTGCCACGGGGATGTCCTTCATGTTGGCGACGAAATACGTCGCACCGCCACGCTTGGCAGCCAAACGCACCATTTCCTTGCCCAGGTCAAACCCGTAGGCATCAACGTTCGGCACCGAGCCCATGGCGCTCGTGTAGTAACCCTCGCCGCAGCAGATGTCGAGCAAAGTCAGCGGCTTGTCCGTGGACGCCCCGCGCTCAGCCGCTCGTTCGCGTACGAGCTCGACCATCGCATCGCGCAACGGTGCATAGTAGTCGCAATTGAGGAAGTCACGACGGCTACGGGCCTGCGACTTGGGATCGCCCATAGAGTCACCGCTCTTAGACGAGCGCAACAGGTACAGATAGCCCTCGCGCGCACGATCGAATCGATGCCCACCTGCACATACAGCCCCACGCTCGTCGTCCACCAACGGCTCATGGCAAACGGGACACAACAACATGGCAACTCCTTAGCGCGGACAACACAGCGCCCACCATTGTCTCACGCCTCCCCCACCTAGTCATTGGGGACGTTCTTAAACGACTAGTCATTCAAGAACGTCCCAATGACTAGTCTATGTGCTGACAGAAAAGAAACGTTCCCCCCAAGTACCGGCTGATTGCATTAGGAGTATCATCGTCTGCGCAAATTGGCATTGAAGCGCATATAAGAGATTGAGAGCGTATGGCTGACACCGCATCTAAGCACATTGACATGACTACCGGCTCGCTGTGGCGCAATATTCCCCTGTTCGCCTTTCCCGTCGCCGCCACGAGCATCCTCGAGCAACTGTCGAACCTCATCGCCACGGTCATTATCGGCAACTTCTCGGGCGACCAGGGAACCCTGGCCATGGCGGCGGTCGGCTCCAACGTTCCGCTCACCAGCCTGATGATCAACCTGTTTATCGGCCTGTCGCTTGGCTCCAACGTGGTTATCGCCAACGCCATCGGCCGCAACGACCAAAACATGGTCAAGCGCGCGGTCCACACCTCGATCCTGATGGCACTCGTGGGCTTTGTCGTCATCGCGCTGGGCGAGATCTTTGCCGAGCCCATGCTCGCCGCGCTCAACGTCCCCGCCGAGACCATGCCACTCGCATCGCTCTACCTGCGCGTCTTTTTGCTGAGCATGCCCTCGATCCTGCTCTACAACTTCGAAGCCGCCATCTTCCGCTCCGTCGGCATCACCCGTATGCCGCTCCAGGCGCTCGCCGTGTCCACCGTCCTGAACATTGGCCTGGACCTCATCTTTGTCCCCGTACTTCACTGGGGCGTCGCGGGCGTCGCCATCGCCACCGCCATCGCCTATACCGTCAGCGCCGCCACGCTCTTTATCCGCCTGCTCAAGACCGACTCCGTCGTCCGCGTCACCCCGCGCGACTTGGCTATCGACCCCGTCGCCCTCAAGCGCATCGTCAAGATCGGACTGCCCGCCGGCATCCAGAGCGCTGTCTTTGCCGTCGCCAACATTATCATCCAGTCCGCCATCAACAGCCTGGGCACCGAGGTCATGGCGGCCTCCAGCGCGGCCATGAGCCTGGAGTACGTGTGCTACAACCTGCTCAACAGCTTTAGCCAAGCCTGCACCACCTTTGTGGGACAGAACCACGGCGCGCGCCAGATCGACCGCTGCACCAAGACGCTCAAGGTCTGCTTGGTCGAAGGTGGCATTGTCGCGCTCACCACCATCGTTCTCATCGTCGGTCTGGGGCGCGAGATCCTGTCGCTCTTTAACAGCGATCCCAATATCGTCTCGATCGGCTATATCCGCGTGTGCTCGATCTTCCCCGCGTACGCCTTTAGCATGTTCTACGAAAACATGTCCGGTTACCTGCGCGGCTTTGGCATATCGCTCTTGCCCGCCCTCATCACCATGATCTGCGTCTGCGGTATCCGCTTCTACTGGGTGTTCTGCGTCTTCCCGCACTTCCGCACGTTCGCGAACATCATGATGGTCTACCCCATCAGCCTGGGCACTACCGCGTTCTTTATGGTCGTAGCCGTGCTGCTCTGTCATCCTGCGCGCACCTACCGCCTGGCCCAGGCCAAGGCAGGGGCGCGTTAGGCGAAACCCCAAGCGCCGCGCATCGCTAATTGACGATATGCGAGCTCATATAGTCGATAAAGCGCCTGGTGGCAATGGGCATGGTGTCCCAGCTGCGCCAGGCGGCCACCACGTCGCGCGAGGGGGCATGCACGATAGGACGTACGCGAATATCGGCCTGCATGCCCTCGACGGTACGGCGATACAGCATGCTCACGCCTAGGCCCTCCTCCACCATCGCCATGATGGTGTAGTCGTCGGTCACCTCGCTCGTCACGTGCGGCGACAGCCCATGCGCCGCGAATGCATCGAGCACCAGGCTCTGTTCGCCCTCATCCAGCAGCACAAACGGCTCGGACGCCAGGTCGGCGAGCGTCACCTTTTCCTTTGCCGTCAGCGGATGCGCGGTCGGCAGCAGCGCCACCAACTCGTCGTGATAGACCACGCGCTTCTCGAGCCCAGCGGTAAATCCGCGCGCCGTAAAGCAAAAGTCAACCACGCCATCGTGCACCCACTGAGCGTTGCGCGTGTAATCGCCCTGCTTGAGGGTAAAGTGCACGCCCGGGTGCAGGGCCCCAAAGTCGCGAATCACGCGCGGCAACACGGTACGGCTCACGTTGGTAAACGTCGCAATGCGAATATCGGTCGAGGAGAGTCCCAGCAACTCCTGGCGTTTGCCCTCGAGCTCGGCCTCGGCAGTTACGATCTGGCGCAGATACGGCAGATACTGCTTACCGTCGCGCGTAAGCGAGACACCCTGCTTGCCGCGCTCGATAAGCGTGGTACCCAGCTCGCGCTCGAGCGCCTTGACGGCCTGGCTCACCGCACTTTGCGTATAGCCTAGCTCGTCCGCCGCGCCCTTAAGACTGCCGCGATCGACCACCATACAAACAATCTGATACCGCGATGCCATCGTGCCTCCACATCGATGTAGCCGTAAAACGTTTTGCCAGCGCTTTTTCTAGTAGCATTAGTATTTCTTAATCATACTGAAGATACATTCGCTTTACTACATCCACATCTGGGAGCAGAATCCTTTTTGCGAAACCGTTCTGTAACAAAAGGAGTCCCATGGATCGCAAAAAAGCAATCGCGCTCTCATTTTCCGTTCCCGTCGCATGGGGCTTTTCGTACCCCCTCATGAAGATCGGCATGGACAGCATGAACGCCACGAGCATCGTTGCGTTGCGCTGCATCATCGCCTTTGTGGCCTGCCTGCTGCTCTTCCACAAGCACGCGCTGCGTATCAACCGTGACGTGATGATTCGCTCTGCCATCATCGGCGCCATCATGGCAACCGAGCTCACGTGCATGTGCCTGGGCTCCAGCCTCACCTCCGCCTCAACCGCCGGCTTTTTGCAGAGCCTGACGGTCGTAATCGTGCCGTTTGCCAACGCAGCCCTGCTGCGTCGCGCTCCCGGGCGCAAGGTGCTCATCGGAACCGCCATCGTCACCTGCGGCATGTTGCTGCTCTCGGGTGCCGACTTTACCAGCCTGAATCCCGGTGCGATCATCATGCTGCTCTCGGCCTTTGTCTATGCCGGTCACATTATCGTAGCTAAGCGCTTTGTCGAAGAAGTCGATCCGCTGGCCCTGGGTGTTTGGCAGCTGGGCTTCGGCGGCCTGTTCTCGGGCATCGCCGCATTTGCCTTTGGCGGCTTTACGCTTCCCAGCACGCCGAGCGAGATCGTCGTTGTCGTTGCCCTCGCACTCATCTGCTCTGCCTACGGCTTTATCACCCAGACGCTCGTGCAGCCCCACGTGCCTGCCGAGACCACCGGCTTCGCCTTCTCGCTCGAACCGGTCTGCTCCGCCGTCTTCTCGTTTTTCCTGGTTGGCGAGGTCCTGAGCCCCATCGCCTTCTTTGGCGCCGCCCTCATCCTCACCGGCGTCATGGTGGCAACCGTCGAGCCTCCGCGCCTTCGCGCACATGGACACGCTCGCATGGCAGGAGCGCCCGAGCGCGTCTCGTAGACCCCACTCTTCATACAGCCGCGGCATAAAGGTAACCGGTGCGCCTTTACAATAGATGCCAACAGAGCATCTGCCATAAAGGAGCCCCATGGACACCGCAACCCGCGACCGCAACATCGCAACTTGGTTGGGCGATGCGCCGCAGCCGGTACGTGACACGACGAACCAGCTGCTCGAGCGCATCGCCCTTTTGCGTGCCGAGCAGACTATCTACCCGGCACAAGACGACATCCTCAATGCCCTCGCCTACACGCCGGCCGACCAGGTCAAGGTTGTCATCTTGGGTCAAGATCCCTATCACGGACCGAACCAGGCCATGGGACTGTCGTTCTCGGTCCCCGCGACGCAAGCCAAGCTGCCGCCGAGCCTGCGCAACATCTATAAGGAACTCAACGCCGATCTGGGCTGCCCCATCCCCGCCACGGGAGACCTAACCCCCTGGGCACAACAGGGCGCCCTGCTCCTCAACACCACGCTCACCGTGCGCGAGCATGCCGCCAACTCGCACGCCAAACTGGGCTGGAGCACGCTGACCGACTACGTTATCGAGCGCTGCTGTCTGCTGCCCCAACCGGTCGTCTTTTTGGCATGGGGCCGCTTTGCCCAGCAGATGGTCGAGGGCAAGCTCGCCGCGACTGGCGCGGGCAAGGCAACCGGCAAGTACTGCTTAGCCTCCACGCACCCCTCGCCACTTTCGGCAAACCGTGCCACGGCAGAACTCCCCGCTTTTATGGGGTCGCGCCCCTTCTCGGCAGCCAATCGGCTACTCGAACAGCACGGCTCGACCCCCGTCAACTGGACTTGCCTCGGCTAAAAATCGATACATCAAAAACGCGCCCGACGGCTTTCCATCGGGCGCGTTTCCTATTCGGGCCAAATAAATTGTGTGCGGCCGGCCTCGCCGCCATCGATCAGCAGGCTCTGCCCGGTCATAAACCGGTTGGTCACGCCCACAAAGTAGATCCACTCGGCGATCTCTTGGGCGGTGGCCCAGCGCTTAAGCGGCGTGAGCTCCATAATCTGGTTCCACAGGTGCTCGTCTTCCATCACACAACGGTTGAGCGGCGTGACAACGCCACCCGGGTCCACACTGTTGGCGATGGCCTGCGGCGCCAGACGGTTTGCAAGGTTCTTGGTGTAGGCGATAACGCCACCC